>CAUWJP010000004.1:0-111656 GCA_963559135.1 uncultured Sellimonas sp. | reverse complement strand
ACGGTCATATTCCTTTGATACACTTCGTATTGTAAAAAGTAATTCGTAAATATGTAGATGAACAGAGTATTGATAAGGAGGTATTTTTTTGTTAATAGGATTTTTAAAAACAGGAAAAGACGGAAACGTCTGTGTATTATCAGCTCTGAACGGTGAGGGGAGAAGTATTATCAAACCGGGACAGTATCTATATATTAATGTTGCAAGAGGCTGGATTCCGGTGGAACTGAAATATTCAGACAGAGAAAAGAACTTTTATTTTGAACATCTACCAAATCTTCCGGTAAATGGAAGAATGGCTTTGGTAAAATAAGAAAAATGCATAAGATTCTTGTATGAAATCAGCAAGTCATGATACAATAAAGTGAAAGACAATGCTGGTTTTGACAGAATAGCCACAAAAGCTAAAAACGGACAGCCGGCTGAATCAACAGCCGGCTGTTGTGCTGATTGTCTATGCAAAGAAGCGCAGTGAGAGTTCGTGCACATACCCTCTGAAGAAGAGACTTCAGATTTGATCAACATGGCAGGGTTCAGGCAGAAGAAAGGGCAGGGGAATTGTGGAAGAGAAAAAAAAGAAAAGAATCTTATCTCCGGATGACATAAAGGAAGAGGAGGCAAGGCTTCTGGAAGATACCGAAGATGAAGAGACACAGAATGAAGAGACAGAAACAGTGGACTCTAAAATATACGGAGACAGCGCAGGGGATTCGATCAGAATGTACCTAAACGAAATTAACCGGATCCCGCTTTTGACTCCGGAGGAGGAGCAGGAGCTTGCAAAACGGATTGCCGAAGGTGATCTTGAGGCGAAGAAGGAGATGGAGGAGGCGAATCTTCGTCTTGTGGTTTCGATTGCCAAAAAGTATGTGGGGCATGGTCTTCAGCTGATGGACCTGATCCAGGAAGGAAATATCGGGCTGATGAGAGCGGTGGAGAAGTTTGACTATCAGAAAGGATACCGCTTTTCGACGTATGCTTCCTGGTGGATTAAGCAGTCCATGATCCGGGCGATTGCGGATCAGTCCAGAACGATTCGTGTGCCGGTACATATGTCTGAGAATATTACAAAAGTCAGGAGAGCTTCCAAGGAGCTCATGACGGAGCTGGGAAGAGAGGCGACACCAGCTGAGATAGCGGCAAAGCTTGGCGATAAGACAGAAGAAGAGGTAAGGGATATTCTGGCATATGCCAGAACTCCGGTTTCTCTTGAAACGCCGGTTGGCGAAGAAGAAGACAGTAGTCTTGAAAATTTTATCGAGGACAGTAATGCGCAGCAGCCGGAAAATGCGGCGATTTCTACGATAGTTGGTGAAGAAATTGAAGAACTTCTGAAGATTCTGCCGGAACGTGAGCAGGAGGTTATCCGTATGCGTTTTGGTATGAATGGAGAACGAGTCTATACATTGGAGGAAGTTGGACAGAAGATGCATCTGACGAGAGAGAGAATTCGTCAGATAGAAAGCAAAGCTCTCAGAAGACTGAGACAAAGAATGCGAGAGAAAGGGCAAAATGAATATTTTGAATAATATTTAAGGTAACCAGGTGAAAGACAATGAAGAATGACTTGTTAACGATTGGCGGATTGACGATACACGGATATGGTCTGATGATTGGAATTGGATTTATTGCAGCTTATCTGATGACGGAGTACCGTGCGAGAAAATACAGAATGAATACGGACATCGTATTTACTCTTTTTCTGAGTTCAGTAATTTTTGGGCTGCTGGGAGCAAAAGTATTGTATTACCTGACGATACTGGATCGGATTATTGAGGATCCGAGTGTACTTCTGGATGAAATGGGAGGATTTGTAGTTTACGGAGGTATTATTGGAGGTGTTCTGGCAGGATATGTAGTCTGCAGAATCAAAAAAGAGAGATTCTGGCAGTATTTTGATCTGATTGCACCGGCGATCGCTCTGGCCCAGGGATTCGGAAGGATTGGATGCCTGCTTGCAGGATGTTGCTATGGAAAAGAAACGGATTCACCGTTTTCCATTACTTTCCATACATCCGATTTTGCACCAAATGATGTTGCATTGCTACCGACACAGATTTATTCCAGTATTTTGGATTTCCTGAATTGTATTGTGCTTTGTCTGATTGCAGGACATGCGAAGAAAGAAAGAACAGTATCAGGATGTTACCTGATTTTCTACAGTACGGGACGTTTTATTATTGAGTTTTTCCGGGGAGATCTGGAAAGAGGAAGCATCGGAATGATCTCGACCTCACAGTTTATCTCCATTTTCATTTTTATAGCCGGTGTTGTAGTACTGTTTACAGGAAAGAAGAAAGCAACAGTGTATTAAAAATTTTTCGTGTATAGAACTATACGGAAAATCTGCGTATATATAGAAAGATAACGAATGGCCCGGAATACCAGAAATCGTATTCTGGGCTTTCTTAACTTAGGGTGTCTGGTAGGGGAGTATACCTCGGAAACTCCAAATATGAAAAAGCAAAAAGAAACAGAAGCAAAATTCAGCAAAAAAGATTAAAAATTTCTAAGGTTTGTGGTAAAATAAAGGTCATAACATGGGAGAGGAGAGCTTAAAATGGCAGATAAAAGTTTAAATTTCTTAGTATGTTGTGCAAATGGAGCTGGGTCAAGTCTGATGGCTCAGATGTCACTGGAGAAAGTATTAAAGAAACATGGAGTTGAGCCGGGAAAAGTACATCATTGTCCGATTTTTGAGGGAAAGGAAACTGCTCCGCAGTATGATGTGATAATTTGTGCTCAGCACTTTGCGGATATGTTTGCAGATGTAAAAAAGAAGGGAGCGAAACTGATTGCCCTTCAGAATGTAATCTCTGCATCTGAGATTGAGACGAAACTCAAAGAGGCAGGAGTGCTTGAATAAGAAAGAGCAAAAGGTGTTTAGAAGCCAGAACAATATATTGATAAAAGGAGAGTAGCGGTATGGAGAAATATGCAGGAAAATCAATCTTTCGAAAGGTAGCCATTGGAAAAGTGTTTTTCTATGAAAAAAACACGGCAGTGGTAAAGAGGACGAAAATCGATGATCCAAAAGCGGAACTGGAACGTTTCGAACAGGCAAAAGAAACTGCAAAAGCACAGCTTCAGAGCCTGTACGAAAAAGCACTGCAGGAAGTTGGTGATTCTGGAGCGGCAATTTTTGAAGTGCATATGATGATGATCGATGATCTTGACTATAACGGATCTATTCAGAATATGATTGAATCACAAAGTGTCAATGCGGAATATGCGGTAGCAATGACGGGGGACAATTTCTCTACAATGTTTGCAGAGATGGATGACGACTATATGAAAGCACGTGCAGCCGATGTAAAAGATATTTCCGAGCGTCTGGTTTCAGTATTATCCGGATGTGACAATGATATGGGTGATCTGGATGAGCCGGTGATCCTTGTGGCGGACGATCTGGCTCCAAGTGAGACTGTTCAGATGGATAAGTCCAAGCTTCTTGCATTTGTGACAGAGCACGGTTCATCAAATTCTCATACGGCCATTCTTGCAAGAACGATGAATATTCCGGCAATTATCGGTATTCCGATTAAGAAAGAATGGCACGGGCATATGGCGATTGTAGACGGATATGCGGGATGTGTAATCATTGATCCGGATGACGCGGAAGTGGAAAAGGCAAAGAAGGCTGTAGCAGAAGAAGAGGAAAAACAGAAACTTCTCAAGACATTAAAAGGACAGAAGACAATCACGAAGGACGGAAAGGAGATTCACCTGTACGCAAACATTGGAAGTGTTGCGGATACTGCAGCTGTTCTGATGAATGACGCAGAAGGAATCGGACTGTTCAGAAGTGAATTCCTTTATCTGGAATCCGACACATATCCGACAGAGACAGAGCAGTTTAATGCATACAAGACGGTTGCAGAAAACATGGCTGGAAAGAAAGTGATTATCCGGACACTGGATATCGGTGCTGATAAGCAAGTAGATTATTTTGAACTGGATAAAGAAGAAAATCCGGCTCTTGGATACCGTGCGATCCGTATCTGCCTGACAAGAGAGGAAGTATTCAAAACACAGCTCAGAGCATTGTTAAGAGCGAGCGCATATGGAAATATTTCCATAATGTTCCCGATGATTATTTCTGTCGATGAAGTAAAGAAGATCAAACAGATAATGGAAGAAGTAAAAGCGGAGCTTACAGAGTCTGGAGTTCCGTTCAAAGATGTGGAGATTGGGGTTATGATCGAGACACCGGCAGCTGTCATGATCAGTGAACAGCTTGCTGAGGAGGTTGACTTCTTCAGTATCGGAACGAACGACCTTACCCAGTATACACTGGCAATCGACCGTCAGAATCCGAAGCTGGATGAATTCTATGATGCACATCATCCTGCAGTGCTCCGCATGATTCAGATGACAATCGAGAATGGTCATAAAGGAGGCGCATGGGTAGGCATCTGCGGCGAGCTTGGAGCAGATCTGGAATTGACAGAGACATTCCTCAGAATGGGAGTGGACGAGCTTTCCGTTTCACCGACATTTGTACTTCCGGTAAGAAACAGAGTAAGAGAGTTGGATCTTTCAGCAGAATAGAGAAACGTAAAAAAGACAGCAGCCATCCGAAAATGGAAGGCTGCTGTCTTTATCTTTATTTGCTCATATGACGTTTCTCTTTCAGATATATCTGTGCAGCTTTTACCTGCTCTTCGCTGAGGGAAAGTTTTCCTTTTACTGTACTGACAAGATGTTCCTCTTTCAGTTTCTGGATGGTGCGATTGAGTGTTTTGACGGAGATGCCGATCTCCTCATAGAGCTGCTGCCGTGTTTTTGGGATCACACCGGAAGATTTGTGCTCTTCGGCAAGATATTTGACAAGAAAATCAAGAAGAAGATACTGCGGCGGATAAAAGAGTTTGCTGCCCCGGTTATAAGAGGAGCGGTACAGCTTGTAGGCGACTTTTCTTGAAACAAGTCGCAGAAAATGAATATCATTTGCGATCCAGTCTTCAAAATCCTTTCTGGAAAAATAAAGGACGGTACATTCAGTCAATGTTTCAATCGTCACGGAAGTACGCTCTTTCTCAGCAAGGATGGTGACTTCCCCTACGAAATCAATAGGATCATTCCGCTCGATCATGTAGACGTTACCGTTTTCAAATTCGTTAATCACACGGTGGGATCCCTCACAGACAATTCCAAAGTATTCCAGAGGTTCATCTTTCTGATGAATAATGGTTCCTGGCGGATAGGTGTGTATCCAATAACGCTCATTTAATTTGTCAGGCATGTATTTCAGATAATCATTCAGTTCCGGTACACGGACACGCAGTTCTTCCAGCGTCATGTTTCTACCTCTTTCTACATTTTTTTACAGTATACTACAAAAAAATTTCCAAAACATCTCATTTGTCCTTTTTTTAGAAAAAAAGTCTGTGCTAAGATGTCCGGGTAGAAAAATCAGGAGGAATGAGAGAGATGAAAAAGGAAACTTTTCAATATCCGTCATTAAAAGCCAGAATGAAAAACGAGTATCGTATCATTCTTGCGGCATTTGTATTTATTGTGATTGCTGATTTAATTGGGCAGATTGAGGTTCCACTTGGACCGGGGAAACTGATTTTATTTCCGATTTTTTATGCCCTGATTCTGGGAGTTCTGTCAGGACCAGAAGTTCTAAAGTTCTTTAAGAAAAAGGAAGTTAAAGCGGCATCTAAGCTCGTGATCGTGGCGATTTGCCCGTTTATTGCAAAACTTGGAATCAATGCGGGAGCAAGTATCGAAGTGGTGCTGTCAGCAGGGCCGGCTCTGTTACTGCAGGAGATTGGAAATCTCGGAACCATTTTCCTTGCCCTTCCGGTTGCATTGTTGCTTGGACTGAAGAGAGAGGCGATCGGAGCAACACATTCTATCAACAGGGAATCAAACCTCGCACTGATTACCGATATTTTCGGACCGGACTCACCGGAGGCGAGAGGAAGTCTTTCGATTTATGTGGTGGGAGGTATGGTAGGTACGATCTACTTTGGATTCCTCACTACCATGACAGCTGCAGCAGGAATTTTCCACCCATACGCCCTTGGAATGGCATCCGGAGTCGGAGCCGGAATTTTGATGGCAAGCGCAACGGCGAGTATCACGGCCATTTATCCGGATATGGCGGCAGAGCTTTCTGCTCTTGCAAGTACGAGTGAGACACTGTCAGGCCTGACGGGAATCTATGTGGCGATTTTTATCGGAATCCCGCTCTGCAAGAAACTGTACACATGCCTGGAGCCGAAATTTGCGAAACTCAGGCATGAACCAAGTGATGTGTTGACTCGAAAAGCGGAAGAAAAAATGGAGGAAGCATAGATGAGATATAGCGAATGGATTGTTATGTTTGTTGTCGCAGGCCTTGGAATTGGCCTTGCAAATTTTGTGGGATTTGATGTGGATTTTATGGATTCGCTTCCGGGGATTATGATTCTTCTTGGAATTTCCCTCACAGCTGTTCTGATAAGTAAAATTGTGCCATTAAAGCTTCCGATTATTGCGTACTGCTCGATTATCGGACTTTTGGTTGCATGTCCAATCTGTCCGGTAAGGGAAGGGGTCATTGAGGCTGTTAACAAAATCAATTTCACGGCACCGCTTACCATGGTCGGAGCATTTGCAGGAATTTCGATCAGTGATCAGATCAAATCGTTTCTGAAACAGGGATGGAAGATGATTATTGTTGGAGTCCTTGTTATGACAGGAACATTTTTGGGATCTGCCTTGATTGCGCAGATTGTTCTGTCACTTACAAATGTAATCTGACAGGAGGAGAAAAGTATGAAAAAGGAAACGATTGATCTCCTTCTTACGAATGTGGATTTTCTGGATGAGAACTGGGATATGATCTATGGAAAGGAAATCGCCGTCAAGGACGGTGTGATCGCAGATATCCGTGAGCATGGAACGTCTGGTGAATGCTATGAAGCAGAAGAAACAGTTGACTGTTGTGGGAAAGTGTTTTTGCCGGGACTGATTGATGCACACATGCATACTGGACAGCAGCTTTTGAGAGGACGTGTACTGGATGAGATGCCAATGATATGGAAACGGATCATGTTGCCGTTTGAAAGTACACTGGATGAGAAAAAGATGTATCTGAGTGCTTCACTTGCTGCGTTGGATATGATCCGAAGCGGGACATGTGGATTTATTGACGCAGGAAGTTATTATATGGAAACGGCAGCAGAAGTCTATGAGAGAAGTGGGCTTCGCGGGGCGCTGTCACTGTCGACGATGGATGAAGACGGACTGCCGGAATCAATTGCTATGACGGCGGAAGAAGTGGTTCAAAGAACAGATGCACTCTACGACCGTTTTCACGGAAAAGGCAATCTGAAGGTTTTCTATTCGCTCCGCTCTCTGATTTCCTGTTCAGAAGAGCTGGTTGAGCGGGTGGCTGCACGGGCAAAAGAAAAGCAGACAACGCTTCAGGCGCATATGAATGAATACCCGGGCGAAATTAATTCGTACCTTTCCAGATATCAGAAACGGCCTTATGAATTTCTGGAAGAAAAAGGTGTGTTGGGGCCTTGGTTTCTGGGAGCACACAGCCTGCTTCTGTCGGAAGAGGAAAAGGAACTGATCCGGGAGAGAAGTGTAAGAATCTGTCACTGCCCGTTCAGTAATTGCGGAAAAGCAGTTCCGGATACCCCATCACTTTTGAAAAAGAACATCCCGGTGGGACTTGGAACCGACGGGGCGGCGCATGGCGGTTTGAGTATCTGGAATGAAATGAAAATTTTCCGATCTGTGATGAATGTGACGCACGGAGCACCTCTTGCAGAACCTGCTGTGATGCCGGCAAAGACGATTCTGGATATGGCGGTAAAGGGAGGTGCAGCCTGTCTTGGAGAAGAGCCTGGAATGATTGCAGTAGGAAAACGGGCGGATCTGATCGGGATTGATATGGACGCACCGCATCTCTGGATCCATGGGAAAATGTCCAATACCTTGTTGGAAAGTGTTGGAGAAGGAGACGTAAAAGACATGATCGTGGGTGGAACATTTCTGATGAGAAACCGTGAGATTCTTACTTTGGATGAAGAAAAAATACGCAGCGAGGCGCTTGCTTTTGGAAAAGGAGAATAAAGATGGAGTATCTGATTATTGTCATTACGAACATTCTGATCGGTGGGATGATCGGACTGACGGGGATTGCAGGATTCCTGCTTCCCATGCTGTATTCCGGATTCCTGGGAATGCCGACAATGCAGGGGCTTGCGCTTAGTTTTTTTGCGTTTCTGATTTCGGGAGTGTTGGGGGCATACAATTATTACCGGGCGAAAAACCTGGATTTGAAATTGGCGGTCTGGATCAGCATTGGAAGTTTCCTCGGTGCCATCGGGGGAGTAAGACTCAACCTTCTGATTGGAGAAGGAATGGTAAAGAAGATTCTGTATCTTGTGGTACTGCTCTCCGGGCTTTCCATTCTGTTCAGAAAGGAGCCGGGCAAAGAGAAAGAAAAAGATCAGTCAGAACAGAAGCTTCCTCCGGTGTTCTGGCTGATCTTTGGAGTGGTGACCGGTCTGATCTGCGCCCTTTCCGGGGCAGGGGGACCGATCCTCGTCATGCCGCTTCTTGTGGTATTGAAAGTTCCGGTCAGAACAGCGGTCGGCATTGCGCTGTTTGACTCGATTTTTATTGCGATTCCGTCCAGCATAGGATATGCCGTGGGATGCCGTATGCAGGATCTGATCCTGTTGCTTCCATTGAGCATGATCAGCCACGGAATCGGCGTATGGGCCGGTAGCAGAAATTCTGCTCTGATCCGGCCGGATATACTGAAAAAAGGAGTGGCAGTCTTTTCTGTACTGATTGCCATTTTCAAACTGATTTCCAGTTAGCGGGATTCACCCCGGTAACGGTTCAGGCAGGCATGGATTTCCTGAAGTCTTGGAATGGCATAGCCGCCTGGAATATAAGAATTTCTAAAGAGCCCGGAATAGCCGTTCTGCTTCAATTCCTGATAAAGCAGATCTGCAATTTCCAGGATTGTCTTTTTCCCGTCTGAATAATGATCTTTTGCATATCCAAGGAGCAGGGCAAGGGAAGCCGTCTGCTCAGAATCTTTGATCTGTTCCACATACCGAAGATCGACTTCTTCTTTCCCAATGGAAAATACATCTTTGGAACGCTGACGAATTTTTCCATCCCGGCGGTCTGCCGGCTTTTTGGAAGGCCGGGCGAAGATCCGCTTTGCCGAAGGCATCCGAAACGGAGCCGGTGAGGATGGAGAGAGCGGATAATCTTTGCAGAGCGTTTTGACTTTTTCGGTAATATCTACCGGGTGATAACAGTCCATCTGGATAACGGTATCGGCGATGTGGAAGAATGCACCGGAACTTCCGGCTACAAGAATGGTGGAGATACCGGCCTTTTCATAAAGATCCTGAGCCCGTTCCAGAAACGGTGTGATTGGTTCTTTTTCCCGGCTGATCACCTGCTGCATAAACGTATCCCGCACCATAAAATTGGTGGCGGACGTATCTTCATCGATCAGGAAAAGATGGCTTTTGGCCTCGATACTTTCCACAGTGCCAGCCGCCTGGGAAGTACTGCCGCTTGCGTCCAGAGTAGAGAAGGAAGTGGTATCACGGCCGTTTGGCAGGTCGTTGATAAACAGGGAAATATCCACGTTTTTGATGATACGCCCGTCTTCGGAACGGAGTTTTACAGCAGTCTCGTCAGTAATGACATATTCCCGCCCGTCTCCCGCAATATGTGGATAGACACCGGTTTCAAGCGCTTTTAGGAGGGTGGATTTCCCATGATAACCGCCGCCTACAATGAGGGTGATCCCCTGCGGAATTCCCATGCCGGAGAGACTTCCCTTGTGAGGAAGATGTAAGGTAACCCGAAGGGACTCTGGGGAAGAAAAGGTAACCCCGTCTTTCATCGGAAGATCGGAAACACCGCTCTGGCGCGGCAGAATGGATCCGTCTGCCACAAAAGCGGCAAGACCAAGACGTTTAATTTCTTTTCGGATAAAGGCCTGATCTTCAGCAAGCTCAAAGCTTTCAGTCAGTTTCTTCTTATCGCAGGTTCGGTAAAGGCAGCTGCGCTCTACGCAGGACGGGAGAAAATCGAAAAGGATCTTCTCAAGCTCGGTGGCATTGATGGTCCGACCGTTTGCCGGAAAGCCGATATGAAAACGGAAAATCAGTGCGCTGTCTTTGGAAGCGCAGATTTCACATGAAGTCCGGGAAAGAATTTCCTGTCCGCAGTTGCTCACGGAGAGGAGACCGCTTTTTCCGGAGCCTTTTGCCTGGAAACTGAACTTCCGGATCTGGGAAGAAAACCGTCTCAGAAGATGATCTTCAAAGGCAGTTTTGGTTTCCGGTGTCTGGTACAAGTCCTTTGGAAACCGATGGACGGAAAAAGGAATCCGGATGGTCACATGGGAAGGGGAAGCAAAAGGATCTCCCTGCACATGATCGATGCTGAGAGTGTACTCACTAAAGTCGTAAACTCCTCTCAAGGATTTATAAGCCGGATAACTTTTCCGATGTATGGATAAAAGCTGTTTTTTTAAATCAGATGCATGGTTCATAATTTCAAACTCCTTTCCGTTTGATTATAGCAAAAAAAAGAGGAATGTGGCATAATAAATGAAGGTGCTTTTCAGGGAGAAAATGAAAGAGACGCCACCATGAAGACAAAACAGGACAAAAGACGAGAAAGGAGTCTATGGAATGTTGATCAGAAAGCATGTTTATTTTTACGGTAGGGTACAAGGCGTTGGATTTCGCTGGCGGGCAATGCAGGCTGCAAAGGATCTGCATCTGACCGGCTGGGTGAGGAACATGTACAACGGTAATGTGGAAATGGAAGTGCAGGGAAACGGAGTCATGATTGAACGGCTGTTTCAAGAACTGAATTCCGACAGATTTATCCGTATAGAAAAGACAGAGGTTCTCCAGATCCCGATTGTGGAGGGAGAAAGTGAATTCTCTGTACGGGGATAGGATATGAGAAAGCGTTATACAACCAGCCGGATGATCCTTCGGATGGCAGATCCCGCATTTGCCCGGATGACTGCAGAATTTTTTGCAGAGAACCGGGAGCTTTTCGAAAAATATGAGGAAAAACGGCCGGAGGAATTTTTTCTTCCGGAGTTTCAGGAGATCTGGCTGGAT
Source organism: uncultured Sellimonas sp. (assembly GCA_963559135.1). Classification (GTDB taxonomy): domain Bacteria; phylum Bacillota; class Clostridia; order Lachnospirales; family Lachnospiraceae; genus Sellimonas. Next base: position 100,527 of record CAUWJP010000004.1, on the reverse strand, counting down.
ATTCAAAGGGATAAAGCAAAAAAAGGGGAATGGTATTCCTTCTACCTCTTTGAAAAAGGAAAGCCGCACAAAGTGATAGGGACATTGAGCCTTAGCCAGATTCAGTATGGAAGTCTATGTTCCGCGGTGATCGGCTACCGGATTGACCGGTTACGCCAGGGAGAAGGGCTTGGAACCGAGGCTGCCCGTGAAGGGACAAGGATCGGTTTTGAGGAGCTTTGCCTTCACAGGATGGAGGCTGACGTGATGCCGGAAAATCTTGCTTCTCTGCGGGTGCTGGCGAAGTGTGGATATGAAAAAGAAGGGTATTTTCGGGAATATTTAAATATTAACGGGGAGTGGGAGGACCATATTCATTTTGCTGCCCTGCGTACAAGAGAAAGAAAAAAACAGTAAATTGCTGTTGTAAATCAAAGGAAGATTGCTATAATATAGAAGAGAATGTCTGGAAAAATAGGAGAGGAAGAAACAAATGGGGAAACAAGGGATTGTAAAAGAAGGTATGTTGATTACATTTGCAATGCTGCTTGTGTCGGCGGCCGTATACTTTTTTATGGTACCTAGCAAGATTGTTGTAGGAAGCATTTCAGGTTTGGCAATGGTTCTTGCTGAGCTTCTGCATATGCAGATGTCTACAATTACTTTTATTTTGAATGCGGTACTGTTGCTTGTAGGATTTATCTTTATCGGAAAAGAATTTGGTGCAAAGACGATTTATACATCACTTCTTCTGCCGATATTCTTATGGATTTTTGAACAGCTCGTTCCGGTGAACGAATCGATGACAGGAAACAGCGTGTACGATCTGGTATCCTATATTCTGATTATCGCGCTTGGACAGGCAATTTTGTTTAATGTTAATGCTTCATCAGGCGGGCTGGATGTCATTGCAAAAATTATCAGCAAATACACCCATGCAGATATCGGAAAAGCGGTTACGATCGGGGGAATGATCACGGCAGTGACATCAATTTTTGTATACGATGTAGGGACACTGGTTGTCAGTGTACTTGGAACTTATGCAAATGGAATTGCGGTGGATTATTTCATTGACGGATTTAATAAGAGGAAAAAAATCTGTATTCTTTCTGATTCATATAAGGAGATACAGCAGTATATCATGCAGGATCTGAAACGTGGAGTAACGATTTATACAGCACGCGGCGGCTATGATGGACAGGAAAAGACAGAACTTGTCACGATTATGACGCCAAATGAATATAAGCAGCTTTTAAATTATCTCCATCAGTCCGAGTTCAAGGCATTTGTGACAGTATACAATGTCAGCCAGGTAATCGGAAAATGGAATATCAATGGAGATAAAAGGAAAAAAGCATAATAAAGAGAAAGGAAGAGTGAAACATGCATTGTACTAGAAAAGTAACAGATGGAATTTATTGGGTAGGAGCGAATGACAGAAGGATCGCAAAATTTGAAAATATGTTCCCGGTTCCAAGAGGGGTTTCCTACAATTCATATGTGATTTTGGATGAGAAAACAGCACTGATGGATACGGCAGACAGCTCGGTTGCAGAGAGATTTATGGAAAATGTGGCAGCAGTTCTGGATGGACGGACACTAGACTATCTTGTTGTTCAGCATATGGAGCCGGACCACTGCGCAAATATTGCGGCAATCATTGAGAAATATCCGGAAGTTACTGTTGTCGGAAATGCAAAAACCATGCAGATGATTGGACAGTTTTACTCTGGAACAAAGGCAGAACATACGCTTCTCGTAAAAGAAGGAGACAAGCTGTCTTTAGGAGAGCATGAACTGAATTTTGTGACTGCACCGATGGTACACTGGCCGGAAGTTATGGTTACATATGAATCAAAAGAAAAGATTCTGTTCTCCGCAGACGCATTTGGAACATTCGGTGCATTAAATGGAACACTCTTTGATGATGAGATTTTCTTTGATGCGATCTGGATGGAGGACGCAAGAAGATACTATACAAATATTGTCGGCAAATACGGTCCGCAGGTGCAGGCACTCCTGAAAAAAGCAGCCGGACTTGATATCGCAATGATCTGCCCGCTTCACGGACCGGTATGGAGAAGCGATCTGGAACTTCTCTTAGAAAAATATGATCAGTGGAGCCGCTACGAAGCAGAGGAAGACGGTGTACTGATTGTTTACGGATCCATGTATGGAAATACAGAAAACGCGGCAGAAGTTCTGGCAGCAGAGATCGCAGAACAGGGCATGAAAAACATCAAGATGTATGACGCTTCCGTGACAGATTGCTCCTATCTGATTGCAGAAGCATTCCGGTACAACCGTATCGTTGTGGCAGCACCTACCTACAATGCAGGTCTATTTGCACCGGTAGAACATTTCCTCAATGATATGAAAGCGTTAAATGTGCAGAATAAGAAGATTGCCCTTCTGGAAAACGGAACCTGGGCTCCGATGGCAGGAAAGCATATGAAAACTATCGTTGAGAGTATGAAAAATATGGAGATCGTCGAGCCTGTTCTCAGCATCAAATCTGCACTCCAGCCGGCACAGAAGGGGGACGTCAGAACGTTCGTAGAAGAGCTTCTGAAATAAAAGTTGAAATTAAAATAAAATAAAAACAAAAAAAGTGTTGACAAATACGAGAATGTCGTGTAGAATTGTTTTTGTTGCTGAGGACAACAGATCACCAAAGCGACAAAGATAATTCTACATTGTGTGGGTTTAGCTCAGCTGGATAGAGCGTTTGGCTACGGACCAAAAGGTCGGGGGTTCGAATCCTCTAACCCACGTATATAAGAGTTCTGATTCATCAGGACTCTTTTTTTATTATTATCGGGGACGTGTTCCGATGCAAAGGTACACGACGTAAATGAGCAAAAAAAGCCCGGAACCCGCATAAAATAAAGCAAAACTCAAATTTTCAGATTTTTTTCATCGGGGACAGGTTCCGAAACATCGGAACACGTCCCCATTAATAGATGATAGAAGAAATCTATAAACTAATAGACAAACCTTATTTTACACTCTGAAGTGTACCGACGTATAATAGACGTACTATGAAGTTTAGATGGGAAGAGAAAGGCGGAGTGTTTATGGGGAAAAAGCAGATTTTCTGTGGAATTTGTTCGAAAGGGTGTCCAATGGATGTTTATGTGGAGGATGGCCAGGTTATTTCGGTGGAGGGACGTGTGGAGAACGGAAAGAGCCGGGGGCTTTGTTCCAAGGGAGCAGCGTCTAAGCAGTATCTTTATAATGAGGAGCGGATCCTTTATCCGATGAAGCGTGTCGGGGAGAGGGGAAGTGGAGAGTTTGAGCGGATTTCCTGGGAGGAAGCGTATGATTTGATTGTGGAAAATCTGAACCGTGTGAAGGCGCAGTATGGGGCAAGATCTGTGGTGTTTTATGCTGGTTATCCGAAGTGGTACAGGCCTGCGCTTCTGCGGCTTGCGAATGCGTTTGGGAGTCCAAATTACTGTACGGAATCGAGTACCTGTTTTCAGGCATCGGATCTGGCGTGGAAGTCAGTTTATGGAAATGGGATTTGTTTTCCAGATCTGGCCCATACAAAGACGCTTTTGCTTTGGTCGAGTAATCTGTTCCATTCTAATACACCGATGGGAAAGATGTATCGGAGTTTAAAGGCGCGGGGGGTGAAGATCATTGCGGTGGATCCTCGTAATACAGTGACTGTGAAGGATGCGGATATTCATCTGAAGATCACGCCGGGGACAGATGGAGCGCTTGCCCTTGCCATGGCCCATGTGATTATTGAGGAGGGACTTTATGATAAAGAGTTTGTGGAAAAGTATGTGCATGGGTTTGAGGAATATAAGAACTATGTCCGGGAGTTTACGCCGGAGAAGGCGCAGGAGATTACCGGGGTGGATGCGAATTTGATAAGAGAGGCGGCAAGGCTCTATGCCTGTAATAAGCCTTCGGGAATCCAGTTTTCGGTTTCTACAATTGTCCATCATATCAATGGTTTTCAGAACTACCGGGCTGTATTCTGTCTGATTGCGCTGACGGGAAACTATGATATAGAGGGCGGTAACCGTTCTGTGCCGGGACCTGCGTCACCGTGTAATGAGTTTGGAAAAGTCATCCGTTATAATGAAGAAGAGGCCATAGGAGAGAAAGATTTTCCGATATGGTTTGATCTGCCTTGTCAGGAGGCTCAGTGTACGAGACTTGCGGACTATATTTTGGAGGAGGATCCGTATCCTTTGAAGGCAGTCTTTGCCATGGGGCTGAATCATCGGATGTGGCCGCAGCCGGAGTATTTACAGAAAGCCCTTGGGACGCTGGATTTTTATGTCAATACGGAGCTGTTTTGGTCGGATTCTTCCAAAATGGCAGATCTGGTGCTGCCTGCCTGCACCACATTTGAGCGTGAGGAGGTCAAAGCACTTCGGGGAGGAATGTTTGCATTGAATCAGCGTGCAGTGGAGCCTGTTGGAGAAGCGAAGAATGACATTGAAATTATTATCGAACTGGCAAAGAGAATGGGAGTAAAAGATGAGGTGCTGACTAGTGGCTATGAATCATATATGAATTATATTCTGAAACCGTCGGGGCTGACGCTGGATGAGCTTCGCAGGCATCCGGCCGGTATGAAAGGTAAAGTGATCTTCCCGCCAAGAGAACGGACTTATGAGAATGAGCCGTTTCATACGCCGTCCGGGAAGGTGGAGTTTTCTTCACTGATACTTGAGAAATACAAGGAAAGCAGAGGATACGAACCGCTGCCTGTTTACAAAGATTTCCGGGAACAGGATCAGGTGGAACGGAAAGAGTATCCGTTGATTTTAAATACGGGAGCCAGAAAGCCCCAGTTTTTCCATGCAAGAATGTATCGGCTTCCATGGCTTTCCGGTCTGGAAACGAACCCAATGGTAGAGATTCATCCAGATGACGGGAAGACTTATGGAATCGCAGATGGAGATCCGGTGAAAGTGACCTCTCCTGCAGGGAAGATGGAGGGAACTGCCGTGTATTCCATTACAGGAAATCCGGGCATAGTTTATATTTATCATGGAAATAAAAAAGGGGAAGCAAACAATCTGATTGACCGAAATTATCTGGATCCCTATACCGGTTTCCCGGGATATAAAGGTTATTTCTGTAAAATAGAAAAACAAGCGGAGGTGACAGAAAATGCCGTATCGATTGAAGTTTAATACCGCAGGATGCGTTGGATGCTATGCGTGCCATACGGCATGTCTGGATGCACATTACGGTGCAGAAGAGATTCATGCAAGAAGTTTTCGGACGATCCGTAAGGTGACAGATGAGAAGAAGGGATTTTCATATGAGATATGCCCAGGCTGCACACATTGCGGGACATGTGCAAAGGTGTGCCCGAAGGGTGCGCTCTACCGGGATCAGGAATACGGATTGATTCTGGTTGATAAGCAGAAGTGTATAGGTTGCGGAGCATGTGAAATGGCGTGTCCGAATCATGTGATTTTTCTGGATAAAAATAGAAAAGCAGTGAAATGTGACGGCTGTATTGAGAGGCTGCAAGAAGGACGAGAGCCGGCATGCGTTTCCGTCTGCTGTCTGGATGTAATTACACTGGAGAAAGAATAGATGAGCAAAAAGAGAAACGATCTGGCCGGGTACATTCTGGCGGGAGGCAGAGGAAAAAGGATGGGCGGACGTCAGAAACTCTATCTGAGGTATCAGGGGAAGTATCTGTCTCTATGGGTAATGGAGGCGCTTCGATCTCTGGAGGACTTTTATATTTCGGTGGCTGAGATCCCTAAAGAAACCGTGGGAAATGCAGGATGGATTACGGATCTCTATAAGGAAGCCGGACCGCTTGGAGGGATATTGAGTGGTCTTCTGAAATGTCCTCAGGAAGCCCTGTTTGTTGTTCCATGCGATACGTTTGGCCTTGATGAAGAGATGGTAGAAACGCTGATCCGGGAATATGAGAGGAGTGGCCGCCCGGTATTTTACCGGACAGAGACAGGGCCAGAACCGTTTCCTGGTATTTATACAAAAGAAATGATTCCCGTTATGGAACGGCAGCACACAGCAGGGAATTACAGAATGAAGAGCTTGTTTGAGACACAAGAAGCGAAGAAATATACGTTTCTGGACGGACCAAAGCAGTTGGAAAAGCTCGTCAATCTGAATACAGAGCAGGAGTATCGAAGGCTTCAAAGGAGGAACGATGGACAGGAAGATAGTGACAGTGAAAGAAGCGCAGGAACGGATGAAAAAAGTAGCTGCTAGGGAAGTGGAAGCAGAGGAAGTAAGCCTGATGGATGCGGGAGGGAGAATTCTTGCTGAAGAGATCCGGGCATGGCAGGACAATCCGCCGTTTCCAAGGTCTCCCTATGATGGATATGCTGTTCGTGCAAAAGATATACAGGATGCAGGAAAAGAAACACCGGTTTGTTTGCGGGTTGTAGAGAAACTGTGCGCTGGAGAATATTCGAAGCAGGTAATCGGGGCGGGGGAAGCAGCGCGGATCATGACTGGGGCACCGATTCCAAATGGGGCAGATACTGTCGTCAAGCAGGAAGAGACTGATGGTCAAGAACAGGAAGTACGAATAAGGAAAAGCCAGAATGCATACGACAATTACTGCCCGGCAGGAGAGGACTTTCGGAAAGGGGATCTATTGATTGAGAAAGGAACCAGGCTGGATGCTTTCAGAATTGGTATTGCGTCTGCAGCAGGGTACCATACCGTTAAGGTGCAAAAAAAAGTAAAAATAGCGGTATTGACTACAGGAAATGAACTATGTCTTCCGGGAAAAACGCTTTGTCCTGGACAGATTTACGACTCCAGTTTATACATGATTGCGGAACGAATTCGGGAGCTTGGAGGAGAAGTTGTGCTGGCAGAAGAAGTGCCGGATGAGGAGGAGGCTATTCGGACAAGCTTGAGAAAGGCGGTAGGATGTGCGGATCTGATAGTGACGACAGGCGGAGTCTCCGTAGGGGAAAAAGATCTGGTAAAGGATGTTCTGCAACAGGAGGGGGCAGACTTCCTGTTTGAGCGTGTTCTCGCAAAACCGGGTTCCCCGACAGTGTGTTCTGTCTTACAGGAGACACTGGTTGTAAGCCTTTCGGGCAATCCATTTGCAGCGGCGGTCCATATGGAGCTTCTCGTAAGATATGCAGTTGCATGCCTTTCTGAATGTAAGGAACTGTTTCCAAAAGAAGAGTCGGGAATCTTGATGACAGTATTTCAGAAAGCCTGCAAAACAGACCGTTACATCAGAGGAAGAGAAGAGTTCGGCAGAATTACTATTCCTCAGGATAAAGAAAAATCGGGGATTTTAAGTTCTATGAATGGGTGCAACTGTCTGGTAAAAATCGAGAAAGGCAGGGAGAGGATTGAAAAAGGAGAACAGGTATGGTATATCAGAATATAGCAGGTCATCCGGTGCTCTTTGGAATTGTCGGGGAGAAAAATTCAGGAAAAACGACGCTGATGGAAGCACTCATCCGGATTCTTACAGGAAGAGGATTCAAAGTGGCGTCCATCAAGCATGATGGGCATGATTTTGAGGCAGATCGGGAAGGTAGCGACAGCTGGAAGCATTATCAGGCAGGGGCTTATGCCTCAGCGGTTTTTTCTTCTGGAAAATATCAGCTTGTCAAAAATCAAAGGAATACGAAGCTGGAAGAACTGACAGCCTTTTTTCCGGAGGCGGATGTGATTCTGATTGAGGGAATGAAGGGAGCGGCTCATGAGAAATATTGGTGCCGTGATCTGAAGGAGTTGCCGGATGTAGAAAAACTTGCAGACAGGATTGAAGAGAAGATACGAATAGAGAGGAGAAAAAGGATGGAACTGGAAACATTGATGGAGAAAATTCAGCTTCCGGAAGAGGGAAGAGACTGTGTGAGATCCTTTTCAATGGCGGAGAAAGTTTATCAGAGCTGGAAGAACTTATTTTACGAGGATAGAAAGACATTTTTTGAGGAGGCGGACAAAAGGGCGGATAAAGGGCAGTTTTACCTTTATTTGTATCTGCGTCTGGCATGTGATCTGTATCCGGCATTTGTAGAGAAAGGAATTTCCGACCGTATTTATTTCGATACCTTTTATGATCTTACGATCTGGTACAAACGGTGTATGGAAACGAAAGGTGTTCCGGGTGTCGTAGAAGAGAGATGGCTTTCTCTTCCAATGCAGATGAAGATTTTCAGGCTTGGAAGGCTTCAGTTTGAAACGGATTTGGAAAACAAGGTTCTGCATGTTCATATTCCGGAGGGAGAACCACTTTTGGATGAAGACTGTGGAAAAGCTTTCGAGGAAGCGGATCAGTTTTTCGGACCGGAATATACGATGTATGACTGCGAATCGTGGCTGCTCTCCCCGAAACTTCGGCAACTCTTGACACCTCAGAGCAATATTATGAAATTTCAGAACCGGTTTAAAGTGGAAAAGATCATCTATTCATTCCGGCAGGCCGAGGAAAGAGTGTTTGGAGAAATCCGGGAAGATAAGGAAAATTATCCGGAACGGACCAGTTTGCAAAGAGCTGTGAAGCAGATGGTGATGACAGGAGAGGACGTTGGAATGGGCTATGGTGTGATTTATAGAAATGAACTATAAACGACCCGATTTATTCGCAATTTCAATTTGCTACCACTATGGCGAAACAGTATAGTAATAGATGAAATATTACAGATACTAGGTAGGATTATTGACAAAACGAAAAATGGCCGCAGCACTGGTGAATATAAATACGATTACTCAGCAGAAGAGAAAGCAGGACAGAGAATCCTTCACCTATGGGAGGGATTCTCTGTATTTCTGTTTCTCTATGGATTTAGAATCTTTCTGTGTTGTGGGAGTGAGTGCAAACATAGTGATTACAGTGTTTCTTTCAAAGATTGACGGAGCGGGGCCGTTTCAGATTTACTGGAAGATGCTACTTCCGAATATCCGACCTATCTGCTACAATGGCAGCTGCAGCTATGATGATGAAGCCGATGATCATTATTTTTATTCTGTTCAGAAACAGTTTATTAAGGGAATGACCATGAGCGGAATCAAATAAAAATCAACCATGGAGGAACAGTGATGATAAAGCAAGAGACAGTTTATGAGATGAGGCTTGTAAGTTCTCTGGAAAAAGTGTTCCCGGATGAAAGGCCGGTTTACAGGCCGGAGTGTATGAAAATGACGGGACTGAAAGGGGAGACCGTGTCCTTTCAGGTAGCCTGCACCTGCACTGGATTTATGAAAAACCGGGTGAAAGTGCGGATCGATTCAGAGCTGAAAGACCAGATTCATGTGCGTAAGGTGGAGGCCGTTCCGGTGGGAAGGACCTGTGGACCGATCGTGGATGACAATTATCTGAGAACGGATTCCGGCGTATATCCGGATCTCCTGCAGGAACTGAAAGATGATGAAGTGGATATCTATCCACAGAAATGGAGAAGTATCTGGATCGACATTGAGATCACAGAAGAGGTGAAAGCAGGAACATACCTTATTGCAGTAAGTCTGGAAAAGGATGAAGAGACGCTTGTAAGCGCACAGACCGAAGTGACCATTTATGATGCCGTACTTCCAAAACAGAAGATCATGCATACGGAATGGTTTTATCTGGACTGTTTGGCAGACTATTACCATGTGCCGGTATTTTCAGAGGAACATTGGGAGATTATTGAAAATTACCTTCACGAGTATGTGAAACGAGGATGTAATATGATTCTCACTCCGCTCTTTACACCGGCCCTGGATACAGCGGTGGGAGTTGAGCGTACGACAACGCAGCTTCTGGACGTCAAGGTGGAAAATGGGGAATATGTCTTTGGATTTGATCGGGTGAAACAGTGGGTTGATCTCTGTCAGTCCTGCGGAATCGAGTATTTCGAGATGTGTCACCTGTTCTCACAGTGGGGAGCAAAATACGCGCCAAAAGTTGTGGCGATGGTGGATGGAGAGGAAAAGCAGATTTTCGGATGGCATACGCCGGCAGTTGGAGAATATACGAAATTCCTCCATGCACTGCTCCCTCAGCTGACACGGAAATTGAAAGAATGGGGAATCGATCAGGTGACCTACTTCCACCTTTCTGATGAGCCAAGAGAAGAGCATCTGGACAGTTACCGGGCGGCAAAAGAATCCATTGACGGACTTCTGGACGGATTCCATACGTTTGATGCGCTTTCCAGCTATGAATTCTACAAACATGGTCTTGTAGACAAGCCGATTCCGGGAAATAATGAGATAGAAGAATTTCTGGGGCACGGGCTGACTGATATGTGGACATATTACTGTGTAGGACAGTTCTATGAAGTAAGCAACCGGTTTATGTCCATGCCATCGCTCAGAAATCGGATCTATGGACTGCAACTTTATAAATATAAGATCATCGGAATTCTTCACTGGGGATACAACTTCTACAATAGCCAGTTCTCACTTGAGAAAATCAATCCATATCAGGTGACGGATGCAGGCGGGGCATTCCCATCCGGAGATGCGTTCCTTGTATATCCGGGAGAGGACCGGCATCCGGAAGAATCCATTCGCATGATGGTGCACGAAGAGGCGCTTCAGGATCTGCGGGCATGCGAGCTGTTGGAATCACTTGCAGGACGTGATTTCGTCATGGAGTGTATTGAAGAAGATCTGGCGGAGCCGTTGACATTCAAACGCTTCCCAAAATCAGATCATTACATGATTGCTCTTAGAAACCGGATTAATCGCGAAATTGCAAAAAGAATTTAAAGAGGGTAATGGAGGAGTCTGCCGCAAAGCTGCGACAACTCCTCCATTTTCATAGGAAAAGATATAAACCTTGGGGAACCAGCGCTGCCTATCGTAAAGAAAAGAGCAATTCGTCGTAAGTCGGATATGGCAGGTAACTCCCCGGAATGATGGCTTCAGCCTGATCCACGGAAGTACGGAGCGTATTCATGTCTTTCAGGATCGTATCATGGTAATAGCGTGCAGCCTCAAGCGGTTCTTCCATCTCTTCCGCCTTTTTCGTGTCCTCAGTGAGGGCAGCCAGAGCAAGTACAATCTGCTCGGATGATTCGGTCAGTGTCTGGACTATTTTTTCTTCGTAAGTCGCAGACAGGGATGGAAGGAGTTTCCGTTTATCGAGCGCCTCTTTTGTTACATCGGACACATAGGAGAAGAGTGACGGTGTGAAGTCTTTTTTCACCATGTCCTGCATGGTAAGAGATTCGATGTGGATCGTTTTGGAGTAGTTCTCCAGAATAATCTCATACCGTGAGTAGATCTCCTCCTTTGTGAAAATCCGATGTTTGGTAAAAAGATCAATATTCTTTTCTGCGATGAACTGCGGAAGAGCATCCGGCAGAGATTTCAGATTGAAAAGTCCACGCTTTTTCGCTTCTTCCACCCATTCATCGGTATAGCCGTTTCCATTAAAGAGGATCCGCTTGTGCTTGGTAATCATGGATTTTAACAGTTCTTGAATCTGTTCTTCCATTTGTGTTTCCGGCACATCTTTCAGTACTTCGTAGATCCGGCTTAAGGACTCTGCCACAGCAGTATTCAGGATGACATTTGGTTCCGCGACAGAAAGAGCGCTTCCCGGCATGCGGAACTCAAATTTATTTCCGGTAAAGGCGAACGGGGAAGTACGGTTTCGGTCTGTCGTGTCTTTGGCAAAATGCGGCAATACTTTTGCGCCGATCTCCATAAGAATCTGTTTCTGTTTGAGAAAGTCGGTTCCTTCCTCGATGGATTTCAGCACAGAGGTCAGTTCATCGCCAAGGAAGATGGAGACGATGGCCGGAGGCGCTTCATTGGCTCCAAGACGGTGGTCATTTCCTGCACTTGCAACGGAGACACGCATCAGATCCGCATAGTCGTCTACAGCTGCGATGACTGCCATCAAAAAGACAAGGAACTGGGTATTTTCCGCTGGAGTTTTGCCAGGGTCGAGAAGGTTCTCGCCGGAATCGGTGACAAGAGACCAGTTGTTGTGCTTACCGCTTCCGTTGACGCCTTCAAACGGTTTTTCATGAAGAAGGCAGGCAAGATGATGGGAGTCGGCAATTTTTTTCATCATTTCCATAGTCAGCTGATTGTGGTCGACTGCCACATTGGCTGTATCGAATACCGGAGCGAGCTCATGCTGTGCCGGTGCGACTTCATTGTGTTTGGTCTTGACCGGAACACCGAGTTTCCAAAGTTCTTCATCCAGATCATGCATATAGGCAGCAACTTTCGGCTTTAAGACACCGAAATAGTGATCTTCCATTTCCTGTCCTTTTGGGGCCGGGGCTCCGATCAGTGTCCGTCCGCAAAAAAGAAGGTCTTTCCGTTTCTTATAGAGATCCTTATCCACAAGGAAATATTCCTGCTCGGATCCAATGGTTGTATCGACTTTCTTCACTTTCGTATTTCCAAGGAGGTGAAGTACTTTCAGTGCTTCTTTGTTCAGCGCTTCCATGGAACGAAGGAGCGGAGTCTTTTTATCTAGGGCTTCGCCGTTGTAGGAACAAAAGGCGGTCGGAATATATAGAGAGCCGTCCTTAATAAAAGCCGGGGAAGTCGGATCCCAGGCAGTGTATCCTCTCGCCTCGAAGGTGGCGCGCAGGCCGCCGGAAGGAAAACTGGATGCATCCGGTTCTCCTTTGATCAGTTCTTTACCGGAAAACTCCATGATGACCTGTCCGCCCTCCACCGGGGAGATAAAGCTGTCATGTTTTTCAGCTGTAAATCCGGTCATCGGCTGGAACCAGTGAGTAAAATGGGTTGCACCGTGCTCGATTGCCCATTCTTTCATGGCGGCGGCAACGGTATTTGCCACGTCAAGCTCAAGATGTGTTCCGTTCTGGATTGTCTTGTGAAGCGCTTTGTAGGTGTCCTTTGGGAGGCGTTCGCGCATGACTTTGTCATTAAATACAAGGCTTCCGTAAAGTTCCGGTATGGTCTTTGATATTTCTTTCATCATATAGAGACTGCTCCTTTCATTTCCTTAAGAACTTGTGTACAGACTTCGTGAAATCCATACAATAAAAAAGGCACTTCGGACAATGTCCAAAGCGCCTTTGCTTTATGCTGTGTAGTATAAACACAAATCGAGAAAGCTGTCAATCCTTTTTTGGAAAAAAATCAAAAAAACAAAAAACTCTTGCAAAACTCAAAAAGAAGGTTAAAATGTCTTAATATGAGCGCGGAATGAACATCCGCTTTTTTGTTTTTCTATTACAATATGGTGAGATCAATGGACGGAGGAATGAAAATGAAGACTTGTTTACAGTATGATAAGTATCAGGAAACCGGAGTTAGAGAAGAGTGCGGTGTGTTTGGAATTTACGATTTTGATGGAAACGACATCGCTTCATCAGTATATTATGGACTATGTTCTTTGCAGCATAGAGGACAGGAATCCTGCGGTATTGTTGTCTCTGATACAAAGGGAGAACGGGGCAACATTGCTTATCATAAGGATCTTGGACTTGTCAGTGAAGTATTTAAGCCGGATACGCTGTCGTCGCTTCATGGAAATCTTGGAATCGGCCATGTCCGGTATTCGACGACAGGAGGATCCACTAGAGAAAATGCACAGCCACTTGTCTTAAACTACATCAAGGGAACGCTGGCTCTTGCACACAACGGGAATCTGGTCAATGCTGCAAGCCTGAAAGAAGAGCTTGTCTACGGAGGAGCGATTTTCCACACGACAACAGATTCCGAGATGATTGCCTACTATATTGCAAGAGAAAGAGTCCATACAAAAAATGTGGAAGAAGCCATTCTCCATACAGCAAGACGGATCCGCGGAGGCTATGCCCTTGTCGTAATGAGTCCGAGAAAACTGATTGCTGTGAGAGATCCGTTTGGTCTGAAACCGCTCTGTCTTGGAAAGCGGAACAATGCGTATATCGTAGCATCGGAAAGCTGTGCCCTTGCTTCAGTAGGAGCAGAATTTATCCGGGACATTGAGCCTGGTGAAATGGTTGCGATTACGGAAAATGGGATCACCTCTAATAAGGAGCTGCAGCAGAAAGAGCGGGCGCATTGTATCTTTGAATATATTTATTTTGCACGCCTTGACAGTGAGATGGACGGCATTAAAATCTATGATGCCAGAATCCGTTCTGGACAGGCGCTGGCAAAAGCGTGGCCGGTGGATGCGGATCTGGTGACCGGTGTTCCAGAATCCGGACTTACGGCAGCGAAGGGATATGCCATGGAGGCAGGACTTCCATTTGAGATAGCTTTCTACAAAAACAGTTATATTGGCAGAACCTTTATCAAACCAACTCAGAAGGAAAGAGAATCCAGCGTCAAGTTGAAGCTGAATGTCCTGGAATCCGTTGTCAAAGACAAACGTATTGTTCTTGTAGATGATTCCATTGTTCGTGGAACTACAATGGCGAATCTGATCCAGATGCTGAAAAAGGCCGGAGCAAAAGAAGTGCATGTACGCATCAGTGCGCCTCCGTTTCTGTATCCGTGTTATTATGGAACCGATGTGCCGTCTAATGAACAGCTTATCGCGGCAGACCATACAACGGAAGAAATCCGTGAATTGATCGGTGCGGATTCCCTTGGCTACATGAAGATCGAGGATCTTCAGACAATGGTAGGAGATCTGGGAATCTGTAAAGCATGTTTTGACAACCACTATCCGGTTCCGGTGGAAAAGGAAAAAAAAGGATTTACAAACGAAGAAAAGTAGAGTATAGTAATGGAATAATAAAAAAGAGAAGAGCAAAATAAATTTAGAGCGGCAAAGGTGTCGATGAAGAAACGCAGAAAAAGAGCGGTTTCTGGCACTTTTGCCCTCTTTTTTATTTGGAAAAGCCATCCGGGCGGATGGAAGGAATGTCGTAAGGAGGTAACAGAAGAAATGGTAAAATATGTATTTGTAACAGGAGGAGTGGTATCCGGACTGGGGAAAGGAATCACAGCAGCATCTCTTGGAAGACTGTTAAAGGCAAGAGGATATCAGGTGACCATGCAGAAGTTTGACCCGTATATCAACGTGGATCCGGGAACGATGAATCCGATCCAGCATGGGGAAGTGTTTGTGACAGATGACGGGACGGAGACGGATCTGGATCTGGGACATTATGAACGGTTCATTGATGAGAGTCTGGATAAGAATTCCAATGTCACTTCCGGAAAGATTTACTGGTCCGTACTGAATAAAGAACGTCACGGAGATTATGGCGGAGGCACCGTTCAGGTGATCCCGCATATTACAAATGAGATCAAAGAAAGGTTTTACCGGGCGAAAGCTCCGGGAGAGGACCGCATCGCTATCATTGAGGTGGGAGGCACCGTCGGGGATATTGAAAGTCAGCCTTTTCTGGAGGCAATCCGCCAGTTCCAGCACGATGTGGGAAAGGAGAATGCGATCCTGATCCATGTAACGTTGATTCCGTATTTGAAAGCTTCCGGGGAGATGAAGACGAAACCGACCCAGGCAAGTGTCAAGGAACTGCAGCGGCTTGGAATCTGGCCGGACATTCTGGTCTGCCGTTCCGAGTATCCGGTACCGCAGGAGATGCGGGACAAGATCGCTCTCTTCTGTAATGTACCGTCGGAAAATGTCCTTCAGAATCTGGATGTGGACTTTCTCTATGAAGCACCGCTTGCCATGGAGAAAGAACATCTGGCTCAGGCGGTTTTAAAATGCCTGCATCTGGAAGAAAAAGAGCCGGATCTTCAGGACTGGATCGAGATGACCGAAGCACTTCGTCATCCAAAGCAGGAAGTTGAGATTGCAATTGTAGGAAAGTATACGCAGCTTCACGATGCGTACCTCAGTGTCGTGGAAGCGCTGAAGCACGGTGGAATCAGCTGTCATGCAGATATTCAGTTTAGGTGGACAGACTCGGAGGAGATCACAGAGGAAACTCTGGAGGAAAAACTTGGAGGTGTGGATGGGATTCTCGTACCGGGTGGATTCGGAAAGCGCGGAACGGAGGGAATGATCCTTGCAGCAGATTATGCAAGAAGAAAGAAGATCCCGTATCTTGGCATCTGCCTTGGAATGCAGATGGCAATCGTTGCTTTTGCGCGGTATGTGGTCGGATATCACGATGCGGACAGCATCGAGTTCCATCCGGAGACACTGCACCCACTGATTGCGCTGATGTCGGATCAGAAAGATGTGGAAAACATCGGCGGAACACTTCGTCTTGGTGCATATCCATGTATACTGGATGAACATTCCAGAAGCTGTGCACTTTACGGAAAAACAGAGATTTCCGAGCGACACAGACACCGTTATGAGGTCAACAATGATTACCGGGAAGTGCTGGAAAAGGCAGGTCTTCATCTGGCAGGGCTGTCACCGGATAAACGGATTGTGGAAATGATCGAGATCACAGATCATCCGTTTTACATTGGTACTCAGGCCCATCCGGAATTCAAATCTAGGCCGAATCGTCCGCATCCGCTGTTTGCAGGTTTTGTTAAGGCGGCAGCCGAACATCATAGATAGAAATGAAGTGAAAGGAAGAAATACATGAAAGGAAAACAAGGATTGTACTGCCCGATGCTGGAGCACGATAACTGCGGAATCGGCGCAGTCGTAAATATAAAGGGAGAAAAAACACACCGGGTAGTCAGCCAGGCGCTTGAGATTGTAGAAAATCTTGAACACCGGGCGGGGAAAGACGCAGAAGGAAAGACCGGAGACGGAGTCGGCATTCTGCTTCAGATTTCCCATTCTTTTTTCCACGAAGTATGTAAAAAAGCGCAGATCGATATCGGGGAAGAAAGGGAGTATGGAATCGGGATGTTTTTCTTCCCGCAGAATGAACTCAGAAGAAACCAGGCCCGAAAAATGTTTGAGACCATCGTGAAAAAGGAAGGCCTTACCTTCCTTGGATGGCGGGAAGTTCCAGTCTGCCCGGAAGTACTCGGCAAAAAGGCAAAAGACTGTATGCCGAAGATTATGCAGGGATTTGTGGCAAAGCCGGAGGATGTAGAAAAAGGGCTGGACTTTGACCGAAGGCTTTACGTTGTAAGGAGAGAATTCGAACAGAGCACGACAGAAACCTATGTGGTCTCTCTTTCCAGCAGAACGATTGTGTACAAAGGGATGTTTCTTGTAGGGCAGCTTCGTACCTTCTTTACGGATCTACAGGATAAGAGGTATCAGTCAGCCATTGCCCTGGTACATTCCAGGTTCAGTACCAATACGGAACCGAGTTGGCAGAGAGCTCATCCGAACCGGTTTATCGTTCATAACGGGGAGATCAACACTATTCAGGGCAATGTGGATAAGATGTTGGCCAGGGAGGAAAATATGTCCTCGCCGTATTTTGAGGGCAAGCTTCATAAGATCCTGCCGGTAGTGGACCGGAGCGGATCCGATTCAGCGATGCTGGATAATGCATTGGAATTCCTTGTGATGAATGGAATGGATCTGCCCCTTGCTGTCATGTCTGTGATTCCGGAACCATGGGCAAACAACGATACGCTGACACAGGCGAAGAAAGATTTCTATCAGTATTATGCGACCATGATGGAGCCATGGGACGGTCCGGCATCGGTCATGTTCAGTGACGGAGACATGCTTGGCGCAGTACTGGACCGGAACGGTCTTCGCCCTTCGAGATATTATATTACAAAAGACAATCACCTTTATCTGGCTTCCGAGGTCGGTGTATTAGAAGACATCCGGGAGGAACAGATCCTGGAGAAAGGAAGAATTCATCCGGGGAAAATGCTGGTGGTGGATACAATCAGACAAAGAATCATCAACGACGATGAGCTGAAAGAATACTATGCGAAGAGACAGCCATACGGCGAATGGCTGGATCAGCATATGATTGAATTAAAAGATCTGAAGATTCCGAACAGAAAGGTGGAACAGTACACACAGGAAGAGGCCGCAAGACTCAGAAAGGCATTTGGATACTCCTACGAGGAATACCATGACTCCATCCGAACCATGGCATTAAGCGGAGCAGAAGGTACAGAAGCCATGGGCGTGGATACCCCGCTTGCAATACTCTCAAAAGAGCATCAGCCGTTGTTTTACTATTTTAAGCAGCGGTTCGCGCAGGTGACCAATCCCCCAATCGACGCGGTTCGGGAGGAGATTGTAACCTGTACGAGCGTGTACATCGGAAAAGAAGGAAATATCTTAAAAGAGAAGCCGGAAAATTGTC
Organism: uncultured Sellimonas sp.; assembly: GCA_963559135.1. Lineage (GTDB taxonomy): Bacteria > Bacillota > Clostridia > Lachnospirales > Lachnospiraceae > Sellimonas. The sequence continues at coordinate 82,468 of CAUWJP010000004.1, read as the reverse complement.
AGGTACTGAAAGTCAATAATCCGATTCTTTCAGATACGGATCTTTTGAAGATCAAAGATATGAAAAAGCCGGGATTCTGCCCGGTGGAAGTTTCCATCACCTGTTTTAAAAACATGCCGATGGAGAAGGCGCTGGACCGCCTCTTTATTGAAGTGGACCGTGCCTATAAAGATGGCGCGACGATCCTGATTTTGACAGACCGAGGTGTGGATGAGAACCATGTGGCCATCCCGTCGCTTCTGGCAGTTTCCGCAGTCCACCATTATCTCGTGCGGACGAAAAAGAGTACCTCCATGCCGATAATTCTGGAGTCTGCAGAACCGAGGGAAGTCCATCATTTTGCGGCGCTTCTCGGATACGGGGCAAGTGCAGTGAATCCGTATCTGGCACATGAGACCATCCGTGAGATGATTGAAAACGGGCTTCTGGAAAAAGATTATTATGCGGCAGTCTACGATTACGATGAAGCGGTTTTGACCGGAATTGTCAAGATCGCTTCCAAGATGGGAATTTCCACAATTCAGTCTTATCAGGGATCTCAGATTTTTGAAGCGGTAGGGATTTCACAAGAAGTGATCGATCAATATTTCACCCATACGGTCAGCCGGGTGGGCGGAATCACCATGAAGGAGATCGAAGAAGATGTGGAACGTCTTCACAGCCAGGCATTTGATCCGCTTGGGCTGGATATAGACCTGACGCTGGAGAGCATCGGACGCCATAGTTTTCGAAGCCAGGGTGAACACCACCGGTACAATCCGGAGACGATTCATCTGCTTCAGCAGTCTGTATGGCAGAATGATTATCAAATCTTCAAAGAATATACCGGGAAGATCGACAAGGAGGAAACCGGATATTTGCGAAGCCTGATGGAGTTTAACTTTCCGGAAACTGGTGTTCCGATCGAGGAAGTGGAAAGCGTTGAATCCATCGTGAAACGGTTCAAGACCGGAGCCATGTCCTATGGTTCGATTTCGCAGGAAGCGCATGAGGCACTGGCTCTTGCCATGAACGCGATCCACGGAAAATCCAACAGTGGAGAAGGCGGAGAGTCGCCAGAGCGTCTCCTGACCAAAGGAACAAAGGAAAACCGATGCTCTGCTATCAAACAGGTGGCAAGCGGAAGATTTGGTGTGACGAGCCGGTATCTGGTGAGCGCCGATGAAATTCAGATCAAGATGGCACAGGGGGCAAAGCCGGGCGAGGGCGGACATCTGCCGGGCAAGAAAGTGTACCCGTGGATTGCAAAAACACGGTACTCAACACCGGGCGTGAGCCTGATTTCCCCGCCGCCGCATCATGATATTTATTCCATCGAGGACCTGGCACAGCTGATCTACGATCTGAAAAATGCGAATAAGGATGCAAGAATCTCAGTGAAACTTGTATCCGAGGCAGGAGTCGGAACGATCGCAGCCGGCGTTGCGAAGGCGGGAGCACAGGTCGTGCTGATCTCAGGATATGACGGAGGAACCGGAGCCGCCCCGGGAAGTTCTATTCACAATGCAGGGCTTCCATGGGAGCTGGGACTTGCGGAGGCACACCAGACTCTTCTGAAAAATGGTCTGAGAAACCGGGTGCGCATCGAGACGGATGGAAAGCTCATGAGCGGACGGGACGTTGCGGTAGCAGCGCTTCTTGGAGCGGAAGAATTCGGTTTTGCGACGGCACCCCTTGTGACTCTTGGATGCGTGATGATGCGTGTCTGCAATCAGGATACCTGTCCGATGGGTGTGGCGACACAGAATCCCAAACTTCGGAAATGCTTCAAAGGAAAACCGGAGTACGTCATCCACTTTATGGAATTTATTGCGCAGGAGCTTCGAGAATATATGGCGAAACTTGGCGTGCGGACGATCGATGAAATGGTAGGTCGCACGGATCTGTTAAAAGCCAAGGAACAGCCGGAAAACGAGCGTGGCAGAACCATTGATCTGAGTGCAGTCCTGGATCATCCGTATACCGGAGAAAACAATATCAAAGGGGAGTATGACTTTGAACTGGATAAGACGCTGGATAAAACGGTGCTGATCAAGGAGCTTGGAGAAAAGCTTGCCAAGGGAAAACCGGGCCGGGTGGAGGTTCGCGTAAAAAATACAGACAGAACATTCGGTACCATGTTCGGTTCCGAGATTACCAGACGGTATCCGGAAGGGGTGCAGGAAGATATGTATATAGTGGAATGCACGGGAACCGGAGGACAGAGTTTCGGAGCATTTATTCCGGCAGGACTTACGATCAGTCTGTCAGGGGATTGTAACGATTACTTTGGAAAAGGGCTTTCCGGCGGGAAACTGGCTTTGTATCCGATGAAGGAAAGTACCTATCGGGCAGATGAAAACATGATTGTTGGAAATGTGGCGCTTTACGGTGCAACTTCCGGAAAAGCATTTATCTGTGGAATGGCCGGAGAACGGTTCTGCGTGCGCAACTCCGGAGCAACAGCAGTGGTGGAAGGTGTGGGAGACCACGGATGCGAGTACATGACTGGAGGAAGGGTTGTTGTCATTGGAAAGACCGGGAAGAACTTCGCGGCAGGTATGAGCGGCGGGATTGCTTACGTCCTGGATGAAGAGAATTCCCTGTACCGAAACATCAACAAATCTATGATTTCCATGGAGGAGATCACGTGGAAATCTGAGGCAGAGGAATTAAAAGGGATGATCCGGGAGCACGTGGAGGTAACTGGTTCTGTAAAGGGCCGGATGATTCTGGAACACTTTGAGGAATACCTTCCAAAGTTTAAAAAGATCATTCCAAATGACTATAAAAAGATGCTTGTCCTGAGCAAACATTATGAAGAGATGGGATTGGGAAGTGAGCAGGCCCAGATCGAAGCATTTTATGAGAGCACAGGCCAGAAAAAGATGGGAGGGAATCAGTAGCGATGGGAAAACCGACAGGATTTTTAGAATATAAAAGACAGACCGGGAAAGAACGGCTCCCGAAAGAGCGGATTCTTGATTTCCACGAATTTCACGAACCGCTCCCTCCTGCAAGGCAGAAAGAGCAGGGAGCGAGATGTATGGCGTGCGGCGTGCCGTTTTGCCAGTTCGGAGGGAATATGAACGGGATGGCTTCCGGGTGCCCGTTGAACAATCTGGTTCCGGAATTCAATGATCTGGTATACCACGAGCAGTACGGGCAGGCCTACAAACGGCTTCAGAAAACGAACTGTTTCCCGGAGTTTACCTCCCGGGTGTGTCCCGCACTGTGTGAGGCAGCCTGCACATGTAATGTGAATACAGATCCGGTGTCGACAAAGGAAAATGAGCGTGCGATTATCGATAGGGCATTTGCTGAGGGCCTTGTCGTGCCGCATCCTCCGAAAATCCGGACCGGAAAAACGGTTGCGGTGATCGGAAGCGGGCCTGCCGGTCTTGCAGCGGCACTTCTTCTGAACCGGAGAGGCCACAGTGTGACTGTATTTGAACGGCATGACCGGATTGGAGGACTCCTGATGTACGGAATTCCCAACATGAAGCTGGAAAAATCAGCCATCGAGCGCAGGAAGAAGCTTATGGAGGAGGAAGGTGTTGTCTTTCGGACGAATACGGATGTGGGAAGGGATCAGGATGCAAAAGAGATTCTGGCATCGTTTGACCGTGTTATCCTTGCCTGCGGAGCTTCCAGACCAAGAGACATCGATGCTCCGGGGAGAGATGCTAAAGGCATCCGATTTGCAGTGGATTTTCTCTCGGAGGTGACAAAGACTCTTTTGGATTCAGAGTTTACGAAGGTACCTTATGAGCTTGCCAAAGATAAAAATGTTGTCATCATCGGGGGTGGGGATACCGGAAACGATTGTGCCGGAACGGCCGTGCGACTGAAGGCAAAATCGGTAGTACAGCTTGAGATGATGCCAAAACCGCCTGAAAAGCGGAGCGAAAATAACCCATGGCCGGAGTGGCCAAGAGTTTTGAAGACAGATTACGGACAGCAGGAAGTGATCGCCCTTTACGGAAGTGATCCGAGAGTTTATCAGACGACGGTGAAAGAATATATTAAAAACGAAGCTGGCGAAGTATGTGCCATCCGGACAATTCGGCTAGAACCGAAGAAAAATAAGAAGAGCGGCCGGATGGATATGGTTCCGGTCAAGGGAAGTGAGCAGACGATCCCAGCGGATCTGGTACTGATTGCGGCCGGATTTACAGGAGCAGAAGACTATGTTATGGATGCGTTCCAGGTCAAAAAGACGGGACGTAATACTGTGGAGAATGTCGGATTTGCATCCAGTGTTCCAAATGTATTTACGGCAGGCGATATGAGACGGGGACAGTCCCTCGTTGTCTGGGCGATACGGGAAGGAAAGGAAGCGGCAAGGGAAGTAGATCTTTCACTGATGGATTATACAAACCTTTCCTGACAGAAGTACAGATAATAAAAGAATAGCAAGACATGAAGAACAAGGGCGTTCTTACCGGAATATGAACGGTAAGAGCGCCCTTTTCCAATGCTTTGATATCAATAGAAAAGACAGGGGTGTTGTTTGGATGGAAAAGATTACTGGTGTGACAAAGGATACGGCCAGAGTAGCCGCAGAATTAAAGACCATGGAAGAAGGAGCGCATGTAAAAGTAAAGGGTGCGGTCCATTCCGTCAGAAGGATGGGAGAGATTACCTTTCTCATTTTGCGGAGGCGGGACGGCTTATTGCAGCTTGTCTGTGAAGAAGGAAAAACAAAGGAAGAGTACCGGGATGTTCGGGAAGGTGATACCTTAGAGGCAAAAGGAACCATTCGGAAAGAAGCACGTTCACCTGGCGGACTGGAAATTGTGACAGAAGAGGTCGCAAAACTTTCTGAATCGAAGAAGGCATTTCCGCTTCCGGTATCCAGAAAAAAACTGAATACTTCACTGGAAGCGAAACTCTCTGTGCGGCCTTTATCTCTCAGAAATCTCAGAGAACGGGCAAAGTTTAAGATTCAGGAAGGGATCTGCCGGGCTTTTCGGGAGTATCTTTTTCAGAATGGATTTACCGAAATTCATACTCCGAAAATCGGAGCTAAAGGAGCGGAGGGTGGAGCTAACCTTTTCCGGCTTGATTATTTTCATAAGAAGGCGGTACTGGAGCAAAGTCCACAGCTGTACAAACAGATGATGGTAGGCGTATTTGACCGGGTATTTGAAACTGGCCCTGTTTTCCGGGCGGAAAAGCACAATACAAAACGACATCTTAATGAATATACAAGCCTGGATCTGGAGATGGGATATATCGATGACTTCACTGATGTGATGGAAGTAGAGACCGGATTTTTGCAGTATATGACCAAACTTCTGGATCAAGAGTACCGACCGTGGCTGGATCTTCTGGGCGTCGAGCTTCCAAAGACGGATGAGATTCCATCCGTCCGGTTTGATGAGGCGAAGCAGCTGGTTTCCGAGGTCTATCAGAGGCCGATGCGGGCGCCGTATGATCTGGAACCGGAGGAGGAAGAACTGATCGGCCGTTACTTTAAAGAGACATACGACGCGGATTTTGTTTTTGTTACCCATTATCCTTCCAGAAAACGCCCGTTCTATGCGATGGATGATCCGGCGGATCCCAAGGTGACATTAAGTTTCGACCTTTTATTTCGAGGACTGGAAGTGACGACCGGAGGACAGCGGATACATGATTATGATGTGCTGACTGCAAAAATCGGAGAAAAGAAGATGACGACAGAAGGACTGGAAGATTATCTTTCTGCCTTTTTATATGGGATGCCACCTCATGGCGGACTTGGAATCGGGCTGGAACGGCTGACCATGCAGCTTCTGGGTGAAGAAAATATCCGGGAGACCTGTCTGTTTCCGAGAGATTTGAAACGGCTGGAGCCGTAGAAAGGAGATAACAATGGAAAAAATCAGCTGGGATGAAACAATGGAATATCTGGAAATTCTTTCCCAGATCAGTCTCACGGAAGAAGAAAAACAGGAGACAGCCGGAGAGTTAAAAAAAATCCTTGACTATATGGAAAAGCTGGAAGAGCTGGACACGAATGGGGTAGATCCCATGTCCCATGTCTTTCAGGTACAGAATGTATTTCGTGAAGATATTGTGGAAGGAGAAGATCAGCGGGAAGCAATGATTGAGAATGCTCCGAAGAAGAAAGAGGGCCAGTATCTGGTGCCGAAGACAGTATAGAGGAGGAATGATATGGGAGAAGAATATCTGACATGGACGGCCGGAGAACTTGCCGGAAAGATCCGAAAAGGAGAGATCAGGCCAGCGGAGGCTGTGGAAGCGTCACTGTTACAGATAGAAAAGATGGAACCGAAGATTGGGGCATTTTTACAGATTGACCGGGAAAGAGCACTTGCACAGGCAGAGGAAGTGGAGCAGGGGATTCGTTCCGGAAAATATCAAAGCCCGTTTGCCGGAGTTCCAGTTGCGGTCAAAGACAATATCTGTACCAAGGGTATGGAGACAACATGTGCATCCAAAATTTTAAGCGGTTTTTGCCCGCCCTATGACGCCTGTGTGGTGGAAAAGCTCAAAGAAGCGGGTGTTATTATTATTGGAAAGACCAACATGGATGAATTTGCCATGGGAAGTACGACAGAGACTTCGGCGTGGAAGGTGACAAAAAATCCGTGGAATACCGGACATGTACCGGGCGGCTCTTCCGGGGGATCCTGCGCGGCAGTGGCAGCGGATGAATGTTTTATTTCTCTGGGATCGGATACAGGAGGATCCATTCGCCAGCCAAGTTCCTTTTGCGGAGTGACAGGAATCAAACCGACCTACGGAACCGTTTCCCGGTACGGGCTGATCGCCTATGCGTCGTCACTGGATCAGATCGGACCTATCGGAAAAGATGTAGCGGATTGTGCACGAATGCTGTCTCTTCTGGCCGGGCAGGACAGAAGAGACAGTACTTCCTTGAAGAGGGAGAAGCTGGATTTTGAGGAGGATCTTGCAGGGGATATTCGTGGAATGAAGGTCGGGATTCCAGAAGAATATCTGGACGAAGGAATTGATCCAAAAGTGCTAGACGCTATGAGGAAGGCTATGGAGATTCTGAAAGAACGGGGAGCCGTAGTGGAAGAGTTCTCCCTCGGCATGACAGAATATGTCATTCCGTCCTATTATATTATCGCTTCGGCGGAGGCAAGCTCCAATCTGGCTCGTTTTGACGGTGTTAAATATGGATACCGGAGCTCTCATGCAGATTCGCTGCACGAGATGTACAAAATGACCCGTTCCGAAGGATTCGGTCCGGAGGTAAAAAGGAGAATTTTCCTTGGATCTTTTGTTTTAAGTTCCGGTTATTATGATGCGTATTACCTGAAAGCACTGAAGGCCCGTGCCGTTATCAAGGAGGCGTTTAACAGGGCGTTTGACGCTTACGATGTACTCCTTGGCCCTGTGGCGCCTCAGACTGCGCCGAAAATCGGGGAAAGCCTTTCGGATCCGCTTCAGATGTATCTGGGCGACCTTTATACGGCGGCAGTTAATCTGGCAGGACTTCCGGCCATATCGGTACCATGTGTAGTATCAAAGGACGGCCTTCCCATCGGGATTCAGCTGATCGGGGACTGCCTGCAGGAGAAGAAAATCATCCGTGCAGCAGCAGCTTTTGAAAAAGAGCGGGGGGTATTTCCGAGGGCATATTCAGGAATAGAAAGGGGAGAAATCTGACAATGAGAAAACAGTATGAGACCGTGATCGGTTTGGAAGTACATATCGAACTTTCCACAAAGACAAAGATTTTCTGCGGTTGTCCGACCGCGTTCGGTGGAGAGCCCAATACTCATACCTGTCCGGTGTGTACCGGAATGCCAGGCTCCCTTCCGGTTTTGAACCGAAAAGTCGTGGAGTATGCATTGAAGGCAGGGCTTGCAATGAACTGTAAGATTCACACATACTGCAAATTTGACCGGAAAAATTATTTTTACCCAGATAATCCTCAGAATTACCAGATTTCCCAGTTGTATCTTCCGATCTGCTACGATGGATACGTGACGATTGAGACGGCTCAGGGAGAAAAAAATATCCGGATTCACGAGATGCATATGGAGGAGGATGCCGGAAAGCTGATTCATGATCCATGGACAGACAGCTCTCTTGTAGACTATAACCGAAGCGGTGTGCCGCTGATTGAGATTGTATCCGAGCCGGATATGCGAAATGCCGAAGAGGTCATTGCCTATCTGGAACAGCTCAGGATTATGGCCCAGTATCTGAAAATTTCGGACTGTCGACTGGAGGAAGGATCCATGAGGGCAGATGTCAACTTGTCTGTCAGGGAAGCAGGGACAAAAAGCTATGGTACTAGGACAGAGATGAAGAACTTAAACTCTTTTAAGGCCATTGCAAGGGCTATTGAAGGGGAGACCATGCGACAGATTGATCTTCTGGAAGAAGGAAAAGAAGTGATTCAGGAGACAAGGCGGTGGGATGATAATAAGGAATGTTCTTTCCCGATGCGCTCCAAAGAGGACGCCAAAGATTACCGGTATTTCCCGGATCCGGATCTTCCACCGGTCGTGATTGACGATGCCTGGATTGGCCGGCTCAAAGAGGAACAGCCGGAATTGCGGGAGGAAAAGAAAAAAAGGTTTACCCGGGAGTTCTCCCTTTCGGAGTACGATGCCCAGATTCTGACAGAGTCCAGAACAATGGCGGATCTCTTTGAGGAGACGGCAAAGATCTGCTTCCTTCCCAAGAAGGCGGCAAACTGGATGACTCAGGATGCCATGCGGATTCTGAAAGAAAGCGGAAAAAGCCCGGAGGAGATGAAATTTTCTCCAAGCCACCTGGCGGCGCTGATTCTGATAGAGGAAGAGCAGAAGATCACGCATAAAGGGGCAAAGGAAGTCTTTGAGCAGATTTTTGATCACGATGAAGAGCCGCTTTCCTACATTGAGGCGCACCATCTGTCGACTGTGGCAGATACAAAAGTGCTGGAACAGGTGATCGAGGAAGTAATACGGGAGTATCCGGATTCCGTGGCACAGTACCGGGATGGAAAAGAAAAGGTATTTGGATTTTTTGTCGGGCAGGTCATGAAGAAGATGAAAGGAAAGGCAGATCCGACTGTTACGAGAGAACTTTTACGTGAAAAACTCGGATAGAGAATTCAGAGAAAATATCTGTCATAGTTCTTGCCCTGAAGTCCTGATGCGGAATATAATAAGAACATCAGGGAATTGAGGCAGTCGAAAGATGGAGGAAATAAATATGGCGAAATATGAAACTTGGGAAATTCTTCAGATGATCGAAGAAGAAGATGTAAAATTCATACGTCTGCAGTTTGTTGACATTTTCGGGACCATCCGGAATATTGCTGTGACGGCGGGGCAGATGGAGAAAGCACTTGCAGGGAAATGTATGGTGGATGGATACAGTATTGCAGGGATGAAAGAACTTGGGTATGACAGAGTCTATCTGAAACCGGATATCGATACCTTTACAATTCTGCCGTGGAGGCCGCAGCAGGGAAAGGTGGCAAGATTCCTCTGTGATCTGATGGATCAGGAAGGAAATGATATTGCGGAGAGTCCAAGATATATTCTCAGACGTGTACTGAAAAAGGCAAAGCAGCAGGGGTACAGTTTTGACCTGGATCCGGAGTGCGAATTTTTCCTGTTTGAGACGGATGAAGAGGGAAATCCGACAACACGGACGAGAGAGAAGGCGGGCTATCTGGATGTGGCACCCCTTGATCAGGGAGAAAATGCGAGAAGAGACATGATTCTGACGTTGGAGGAGATGGGATTTGAGATCGAATCTTCTCACCATGAGGATGCTCCGGCGCAGCATGAGGTGGACTTCAAACAGGCAGAGGGTGTGAAGGTGGCGGATCAGATTGTGACATTCCGCTCTACAGTACGCACGATTGCCCAAAGACACGGCCTGCACGCAACATTTATGCCGAAGCCGAGAACAGACCTTCCTGGATCTGCATTGTCTTTAAATATTTCCGGATTCCAGGACGGAAAAAATATGTTTGCGGATCCGCAGGCGGAAAATGGACTGAGTCAGGAAGCGTATTCTTTTATTGCGGGACTTCTGTCCCATATGAATGGAATGGCCGCGATCGCAAATCCGATTGTCAATTCATATAAGAGACTGAAACCGGGATTCCATGCGCCAACCGAGTTGTTCTGGTCACTGAATGATTACCGTGCTCCGATCCGGGTGGTAAATGGAAAAGAAGGAGACACTCATATTGAGTGGACGCTGCCGGACGGAGCGGCGAATCCATATCTTCTGATTGCACTCGTTGTTGCTTCCGGTCTGAATGGAATTCAGGAAAAGATGATTCCGTTGAAGGCAGATGAAAAGGCAGGGGCTCTTCCGGGTACATTAAAGGAATCTCTGACTGCATTGGAGAAAGATGAATTTTTAAGAAATGTCTGCGGAGAGAGTTATGTCAGGACATATTTAAAGGAAAAGACAAAAGAGTGGGAGCTCTACACACAGGAAGTCACTGACTGGGAGCTGAAAGAGTATTTACACAGATTCTAAAAGACAGCAGGGGGAAAGAAAATGGGAAGTATTATCATCGCGCTTCCGCGGCAGGAAACTGCGAGAAAAATCAAAGAAATACTTCTGCGCCATGGTTTCGGAGATACCATTGTCGTATCGACGGCGGCAGCGGCGCTTCAGGAAATCGGGCGTCTTTCCCACGGCATTGTAATCAGCGGGACAAAGCTTCCGGATATGGACTATACGGATTTACTGGATTGTCTGCCGCGGTATTTTGATCTGCTTTTGCTTGATACGACACAGAATGTCAGCTACAGACGGCAGCCCGGACTGGTGGCCGTGACCATGCCGGTAAAGGCGTATGAATTTACCGATACGGTCAATATGATGCTCCAGAATCTGGACCGCCAGGTAGTAAAGCGGAAAGATAAAAAGCCAAAGCGGACGGAAAAGGAGGAGAATTATATCCGGAACGCCAAAAGTGTACTGATGGAGCGGAACCATATGACAGAAGAGGAAGCATTCCGTTATATTCAGAAAAGCAGTATGGATACTGGAAGAAATATGGTGGAAACGGCACAGATGATACTAACGCTGATCTATAATGAGATCTAAAAGGCCGCAGAACAAGCGGTCTTTTTTCGTTGAGACTGTATGATCTCTTCATTGACAGCTGTGGGAAAGCAGGATAAAAACAGAAGGAAAACCGTAAAAATGGGGAAAACTATGGAAAAAATCAGAGAAAATTATAATGTCACCATCACCGCCTGTTATATTGGATTTATTACTCAGGCGATTGTCAATAATTTCGTCCCGCTTCTGTTCGTGACATTTCAGAGGCAGTATGGGATTTCACTTGACAGGATTGCCCTTTTGATTTCGATCAATTTTGGCGTACAACTTCTGACGGATGCGTGCGCAGCCGGGATAATTGCAAAAATCGGGGAGAGAAAAGCGATCATGACAGCACATATTTGCAGCGGAACAGGGCTTCTGCTCCTGGCTTTTCTTCCGAAGGTGCTTACGAATTCGTATTTCGGGCTCCTTGCCGGAATTATCTGCTATGCGGTAGGAGGCGGGCTGATCGAGGTGATGGTAAGTCCGATCGTGGAAGCCTGTCCGACAGAGAAAAAAGAAGCGGCAATGAGCCTTCTTCATTCCTTTTACTGTTGGGGTCATGTGGCGGTTATTCTGATCAGCACGCTGTTTTTTGCTGCTTTTGGTATCGAATCCTGGTGGATTCTGGCGTGTATTTGGGCGGGGGTTCCGTTTGCAAATACATGGCTGTTTGCGCAGGTGCCGATCCGGTCACTTGTGGAGGAAGGAGAAAGCATGAGTCTTCCAGAGCTGCTCCAGCAAAAGATGTTCTGGATTTTGTTTGTTGTCATGGTCTGTGCAGGGGCAGCGGAGCAGGGAATGAGCCAGTGGGCAAGTGCGTTTGCAGAGATGGGACTTGGTGTCACAAAGACCGTGGGAGATCTGGCAGGACCATGCATGTTTGCGCTTTGTATGGGAGCAGCAAGAGCATGGTATGGGAAATACTCGGAGAAGATTATCCTGCACAGTTTCATGATGTTAAGCGGCGGACTGTGTGTGGTAGCTTATCTCCTGACAGGGCTCTCCCAAAATCCGGTCATTGGGCTTCTGGGATGCGCGCTTTGTGGACTTTCGGTCGGTATTATGTGGCCGGGAAGTTTCAGTACAGGAGCCAAGGTGTTAAGACGGGGCGGAACGGCGATGTTTGCGTTGCTTGCCCTGGCAGGAGATCTTGGATGCTCTGCCGGACCGGGACTTGTAGGTATGGTCTCTGAACTGGCAGGCGGATCCTTAAAGGCAGGGCTCGTGTCCGCGGTTGTATTTCCGATTTTACTGATTGTGGGAATCCTTATGATTAAACGTGAGACGGGACGTGTCTGATACAGAGTGCATGCAAGGTTACGAGTTCTGTGTGAACAGTAACCAGGAAAGAACAAAATGACGAAAAAACAGAAAAAACATAGACAATTATATACAAATATACTAAAATAAACGTATTGGCATTATGCAAATACGGAGGTAGGAATATGAAAGGAAATGTAATTGTTGGACAGTCAGGAGGCCCGACAGCGGCGATCAATTCCAGTCTGGCTGGTGTTTACCGTACTGCAAAGGACAGAGGGGCAAAAAAAGTATATGGAATGCTTCATGGAATCCAGGGGCTGATGGAGGAGAAATATATTGATCTGTCAGAGCATATCACAAACGATCTGGATGTGGAGTTGTTAAAAAGAACTCCGGCGGCATATCTTGGATCCTGCCGGTACAAACTTCCGGAAATTCACGAGAACAGAGAAGTTTATGAAAAGATCTTTGAGATTCTGGACAAGCTGGATATCGAAGCATTTATCTATATTGGGGGCAACGACTCTATGGATACCATCAAGAAACTTTCTGACTATGCGATTGTGATGGGATATCCGACACGGTTTATTGGCTGTCCGAAGACGATCGATAACGATCTTGCATTGACAGACCATACACCGGGATACGGAAGTGCCGCAAAATATATCGGAACATCTGTAAAAGAGATTATCCGCGACAGCTTCTGTCTGGAGTACAACAAAGGACTTGTTACAATTGTTGAGATTATGGGAAGAAATGCAGGATGGCTTACCGGTGCGGCTGCACTTGCAAAAGGTGAGGATTGCATGGGACCGGATCTGATTTATCTTCCGGAATTGACATTTGACCTTGATAATTTCATGGAAAGAATTAAAGAACTTCTGAAAAGGAAGACGTCTGTTGTTGTAGCCGTTTCCGAAGGAATCCATTTGGAAGACGGAAGATATGTCTGCGAACTTGGAGCAAATGTAGATTTCGTAGATGCGTTCGGACATAAACAGCTGACAGGAACAGCTGCTTACCTTGCACAGTATGTGGCAAATGAAATCGGATGCAAGACTCGTGCTATCGAACTGAGTACGCTGCAGAGATCAGCATCTCACTGTGCATCCAGAGTGGATATTCTGGAAGCATTCCAGGTAGGAGGAGCTGCGGTCAAAGCGGCTGATGAAGGAGACAACGGAAAGATGGTTGTACTCAAAAGAATTTCCGATGATCCATACCAGTGTAGTACTGAAGTAAAGGATGTTCATAAGATCGCAAATGATGAAAAACTGGTACCGAGAGAATGGGTCAATGAAGACGGCACCTATGTAACTGATGAGTTTATTGCTTATGTCAAACCGCTGATTCAGGGCGACGTTTCTCCGGTTATGGTGGATGGAATTCCAAGACACCTGTATAAAGCAAATCATTAAAATGAAGAGGGGATCAAAGGTGAAGATCGGTGTGACAGGCGCGGATGGATTTCTGGGAAGCAGAATCCTTCGCTACTATCAGGATAAATTTGATATGGTGGGATACCGCCATACGGATATGGACTTTACGGATCCAGAAGAGGCAGAGGCGGTTCTGAAAAAGGACCGCCCTGATATTTTGATCCATACAGCGGCTATCTCGGATGTGGGAGTATGCGAACAGAATCCGGAATATTCACAAAAGGTGAATGTGGATGGCACTGTCTGTCTGGCAAAGATCTGCCATGAGATCGGGACACGGCTGATTTTCTGCAGTTCCGATCAGGTCTATGTCGGAAATGGGGAGGAGAGTCCTCACAGAGAAGGGGAAGCGCTTGACCCGCCGACGGTATATGGCAGACAGAAGATCCGGGCGGAAGAGCTGGCATTTGAAGCATGGCCGGATACGGTGGCACTGCGCTTGAGTTGGATGTTTGCGGCCGATTTCCGAGACGGAAAAGAGCATGGTAATCTGATTTCGACGATCTGTAAGGCTGTTGAGGCGGAAGAGCAGATCCAATATCCGGTCTACGACCGCCGGAGTATCACGGATGTCTGGGAAGTTGTCAGAAATCTGGAAATCATGATTCACGCGCCGGCCGGAATTTATAATTTTGGAAGTGAAAATGACAGGAGTACCTATGAGGTAGTCAAAGAATTTCTGGAAAGCGCAGGGATCAAAAGCAGGATTCTGCAAAAGAATGAGGAGGCTTTTCGGGATCATCCGCGGAATCTGAGGATGAATATCGAAAAAGTGAAAGCGCTTGGAGTCCGATTCCTCACGACAGAGGAAGCATTAAAAAAAGCGGGGATGCTGTGTAGAAAAGATCCCGCCTAAATAAAAAACTCCCGTAAAAGGGAGGATGCCGGGTGATCATCGGCTGATCCCCGGCATTTATTATGAAAAAGTTTATTCAAAAAGTATTTACTTGACAGCGTCTTTATCAGTTCTGTTTTGTTTTCCTTTTGATGATTTTAGTATACCTGTTATTCGTGAAAAAAAAGTGTTCTACAAATGAAACTTTAAATAACAAAAAATGAACAAAATATGAACATCAAGAAGGACGTTGTGCAAGTTGTACACTTTTCACCTATTTTCTGTAGATGAAATGTGGCAGACCGTCTTCGTGAGGTACTTCCACCTGTCCCTGAATCAGCGGACGGACGTAATTCAGGAAAGATTCTGTAACATCGGAACCATCTTTGGTAATCCAGTTGGAAGGAACAACCTTCTCTTCATTGCAGATTTGATTGACATCAGCAGTTCCCGGAACCATTTCGTAGGACTCACCCTCTTTTCTTTCGAACGTGATCATGACGCCGGTCTTTCCATTCATGGCACAGTCTACCCCATATGAACCTGCACAGATTGCTTCTTCCAGATCGGTGCCGGACAGGCAGGAAGAAGAGCAACGCTGGGAGACATTGAGCTCCACTGAGCGTACCTTGATACCAAGAGTATCTTTTACAAGGTTTTCCAGATATTTTCCGGAACCGGTCAGCATCTTGTGACCAAAAGTATCGGTGCCGACTTCGCTTGCATACTCACAGATAAAGGTACCTTCGGCATCGTGAATTCCTTCAGAAATACAAACGACGAGATTAGTAGTCTTCTTCAGGGCATCCTGTACCTGAAGAAGGAAACGGTCTTTATCAAATGCGGTTTCCGGAAGGTAGATCAGTACCGGGTTATCCCCTTCAAACTTTCTTGCAAGGGCGGAAGCTGCGGTCAGCCATCCTGCGTGGCGTCCCATGATCTCTACGATCGTAACAGAAGGCTTGTTATCGTATACTGATGCGTCAACAGCGATCTCGCGAACTGTAGATGCCACATATTTTGCGGCGCTTCCAAAACCTGGTGTGTGGTCTGTCATGACAAGATCATTGTCGATGGTTTTCGGGATACCGATAAAGCGGATGCTGCTTCCGTTTTTGGCAGCATAGCGGGAGAGTTTGCTGACCGTATCCATGGAATCATTTCCACCGATATAAAAGACGGACTGAATCTCATTTTCTGCAAATTTGGCAAACAGCTGCGGATAAACCGGATCGGAAAGATCTTCCGGAAGTTTGTAGCGGCAGGAGCCAAGGTAGGCGCCTGGTGTCGTTTTCAACAGAGGAAGCGTGCCATTTTCCTCGAGGGTACGCATGTCCATCATGTTTCCATTTAAAAATCCTTCGATTCCGTTAACCATTCCGTAAATATTGTCAATCTGCGGTGTTTCTACTCCTCTTTTGACGACACCGTAAAGACTTCCGTTGATAACGGCAGTCGGACCGCCGGACTGGCCTACCAGTATGTTATGTTTCATATTTCACATCCTCCAGTTTTTTCTCGTTTTATAACTTAGTATAACGAAAAAGGGAGGAAGACTCAATAGATGAGGCATCAAAATTCCAGATGAAAAACATATTGACATTTTTCAGAACGATCTATATAATGACATATAGATAAATATCTATATAAGGAGGGAGAAGATGGACGATAAGAAGATCGCATTAATCTTTAAAGCCTTCTGCGACGAAAATCGCATTAAAATAATAAAAATGTTACGTTCGGGAGAGAAATGTGCCTGTAAGCTGCTGGAAGAAATTAACGTTACACAGCCAACACTTTCACACCATATGAAAATATTATGTGATGCTGAAATTGTTGTCGGACGGAAAGAAGGAAAGTGGACCCATTACTCCATTTCAGAGAAAGGTGTGGAACAGGCAAAAGAATGTTTACAGCGTTTGACTATGCTTGAGGGTGAATGTGAAGATAAGTCGTGTTGTGAAAAGTAAGAGAATCAATGCTTTTCCGCACGGCTTATATTTGGAAAAATAAATAGACATATTTCAATATGACTATGTGAAAGGAGATCTCTATGGAGACATTTTAAGGATCGTAAGAACTATGCTTGGGATCAGGTTGTTTCAACAGCAAAAAAGGTTGCGCCTTATGTTTTGATTGGCGTGGGGATTGGAGCTGTCATTCACAACTGGATTCCAGAAGAATTCATTGTAAAAGTGCTTGGCGATAACAATCCAGTCGGTGTCATTCTTGCTACGATAGTCGGAATTCCGATGTATGCGGACATTTTCGGTACAATTCCGATTGCAGAGGCACTGTTGGCAAAGGGGGCTTTGCTTGGCGTTGTCCTTTCCTTTATGATGGGCGTAACTACGCTTTCACTTCCTTCAATGATTATGCTTCGCAAGGCGGTTAAGCCAAAGTTGCTCGGCATTTTCATTGGAATATGTATTGTTGGGATTATCGTCGTGGGCTACTTTTTCAATGCAATACAATATTTAATTATATAATCGGGGTGTATCATGGCAGTACTTAACTTTGATAAGAAAAAAATCGCTATTATCTGTGTTCACAATTCCTGTCGCAGTCAGATTGCGGAAGCTCTTGGAAAACATTTGGCAGGAGACCGTTTTGAGTTTTATTCAGCGGGGATGGAAACAAACCGTAGATTAATGTAGGTAATGGAAGAAATTGCCAGAAGAATAAAAGAACTGTAAGTA
Source organism: uncultured Sellimonas sp. (assembly GCA_963559135.1). Classification (GTDB taxonomy): domain Bacteria; phylum Bacillota; class Clostridia; order Lachnospirales; family Lachnospiraceae; genus Sellimonas. Next base: position 65,195 of record CAUWJP010000004.1, on the reverse strand, counting down.
ATAAATCCTCTTAAGCAGATAAGGCTTGGCCAGAACTGCCTAAGAGGATTTTTTAGTTCGAGAGAAAATGGTCTCCTTTATTTATATGATTTGATAAGAGTAATAATTTCAGATGTTTTTGCAACTCTGCCGGACACGACTAATTTTCCGTCGATCATTAGAGAAGGAGCTGACATAACGCCGAGCTTTACAATATCCATAAGATCTTCCACTTTTTCCACTTCTGCATCACATCCAGTTTCCAACACGGCTTTTTGTACATTTTTATAAAGTTTGCTGCACTTTTCACATCCCACGCCTATTATTTTGATATTCATGATAATCTCCAATCTAATTTTTTAATGTCATTTTTGTTCCAACATTTTCCTGCCATGAAGAAAAGATTTTTTTGATAATCGCAGGCCCGACTTTTGAAATAAATACAAGCTGAGATTTTTCAAATTCTTCTGAAGGTTTATAATCAATCAATGCTTCCACGACATCGATCTGCGTCCAGCCTTCTTTTTCAAGTCTGCAAAATCCTTTTACCCGGTATATATCAGGTGACAGGCTTTGCAAAAAACGATCCAGCTTACTTTTTTCAACGGTATCACTATATTCCAGAAAGATTGATTTTGGCTTGTTTTCCACGGAGTTGGTTGTCTCTTCGGATTCAGCCCACTGATAAATCGTCAGATCTTTCCTTAGAAAGGAATAGTCCATTTCGCCATTTGCACTAAGCAGAATCTCACATACGGGATTGATGTCTCTGATCTGTTGTTTAACCTTTTGAATCTGTTCTCCATCTGCAAGATCTGTTTTTGTAATAATTGCAAGATGGCAGTGCTTTAACTGGCGGTATGTGGTCTCTTCATCTTTTAACTGTTCAAGAAAGTTAACCGCATCCACGAAACATAACACACCTTTGAAATCATATTCTTTGTCAGAAACGACTCTGGCTGCTTCAAGAATTTCGTTTACATTAGAAGGATCACCCCAGCCAGAACTTTCCACAAATAAATATTCAAAATCCTGTTTGGACATTTCAGCAAGAGCATTTACGAAGTTCAGTTTTAAACAGGAGCAAAAAATAGAACCCCGATTAATTTCGACCATCTGAATATCATCATTTCTAAGAATGGTTCCGTCTATTCCAAGCTTCCCAAATTCATTTTGAATCACACCGATTTTATGCCCTTTTAGCTGTTTTAATAGTTCCAGAAGCACAGTTGTTTTGCCAGAACCTAAAAATCCTGTTAAAACATATAGTTTTGTATTTGCAGACATGTTAACAACTCCTTTAATAATTTATATAATTCAGATCATGTATATTCATTAAATCCGTGATTATGGTGAATATACATAGAAAAACATCTATATATCATAGTATATAAAACACATAGAAAATTGTCAATATGTATTGGCGTATATTAAGAGAATGTTTTTTTATAGAGATATCCCTTGGAAAATCGGACAAAAACAATTATACTATAAGCAGTAACTGCAAAAAAAGCAGGAACGGGGGAAGAACATGAAGTATATAACATTTGCAATACCTTGTTACAATTCACAGGACTATATGGAACGGGCAGTGGAGTCTGTTCTCAAAGGTGGAAAGGACATTGAGATCATTATAGTCAATGATGGATCCAAAGATGGAACCGAGGAGATCGCAAGACGGTATGAGCGGGAATATCCGGATATCGTAAGAGTGGTCAGCCAGGAGAATGGCGGACATGGAGAAGCAGTCAACAGTGGCCTTCTGCATGCCCAGGGGAAATACTTTAAAGTAGTGGACAGCGATGACTGGCTGGATGAAGAAGCACTTTCTGAAGTTATGAAGACACTCAAAAAATTTGAGCAGAATAATGAAGAAGTGGACATGCTGATTTCCAATTATGTATATGAGAAAGTTGGAGCAGTCCATAAGAAAGTCATTCATTACAGAAACTGCCTCCCGCAGGATCAGTTTTTTGGATGGAGTGATCTTGGACACTTCCGGATGGATCAGTATATTCTGATGCATTCTGTTATCTACCGAACGGAGCTTTTGAAGCTTTGCCAGCTTCATCTTCCGAAACATACATTTTATGTGGATAATATCTATGTTTACTATCCGCTGCCGCATGTTAACACCATTTACTATCTGGATGTAAATCTGTACCGTTATTATATCGGGAGGGACGATCAGTCAGTCAATGAGAAAAATATGATCAAGCGGATCGATCAGCAACTTTTTGTCAATAAGACCATGATTGATATGTACCAGATGAAGATGATCCCGAACAAGAAACTCCGAAGCTATATGACCAAATATCTGGCGATCATGATGACCGTTTCTTCGATCATCTGTATCCGTTCTAAGAAAGAGGAAAATCTGAACAAGAAAAAAGAGCTTTGGATCTACCTCAAAAAGAAAGATTATAGGACTTACTTCAAGATTCGGTACGGGATTCTTGGCCAGACAATGAATCTTCCGGGTAAACCGGGAAGAAAGATTTCATCTTTGGGATATTCTGTGACAAGAAGAATTATTGGATTCAATTAAATACGAATAAAAAGACAGCCATGGTGCATACTACTCTTTAGAAGAAAGGAAAGGAGCAGTAAGCAACATGGCTGTTGAATTTGTACAGAGCAGGACAAAAGAGAATCTGATGAAAGCATTTGCGGGAGAAAGCCAGGCAAGAAACCGGTATACCATTGCGGCGGAGGAAGCGTTGCGGAAAGGATTTTATGCGCTGAAGGAGATTTTTCTTTTTACGGCGGATCAGGAAAGAGCACATGCGGCACGGTTTTATGAGCTTCTGAAATCTGAGGCGGGAACGATCATCCAGATTGAGGGAGGATACCCGGTGGATCATTCGGAAAGCCTTGTGGAGCTTCTGATGATGGCGGCGCGTAATGAGCAGGAGGAGCATATGGACGTATATCCGGCCTTTGCAAAGACTGCGGAGGAAGAAGGATTTCCTGAGGTTGCTTATACGTTTTCTCAGATTGCAGAAGTGGAAAAAATCCACGGTGAGCGATTCGCAAAGATTGCAGAAATGCTGAAAAATGAGACATACTACGAGTGTGCGGGACAAGGAGAATGGATGTGTCTGAATTGTGGGCATATTTTTAAAGGAGAGAAAGTTCCTCCGGTCTGCCCGGTATGTCGGCATGAACGCGGATATTTTATCCCGGCCTGCATGGCTCCGTATCTTGGATTTCCCGCATGTAAATAATGCGCAGAAAGGGGAAAGAATGAACAGCCAGAAAATAGAAAATCTTTTGAATCTTGCACTGGATGCAACCGAGGAGGAGCGGATTCGTTCCGGAGATCTGCAGGTAGGATACAATGAGGTGACAAATACGTGGGATGTCATCATTTTGTATTCGGGAGCTCTGGATAACGTGATGGCGATTGCGGAGACGGTGACGCCGCTTCTGAAAAATTTTGCTATTGTACGAATACGGGAGGAAAATATTGAAAAACTTGCTTCTCTGAAGGAAGTCATCTATATTGAAAAACCAAAAAGACTTTTCTTTGAAGTGACGGACGGAAGACGGGTGTCCTGCATCGATGCGGTGCAGACACCCCGTTTTCGTCTGACAGGAAAAGGGGTATTGATCGGAGTGATTGATTCCGGCATTGAATATGCAAATGCTGATTTCAGAAATGAGGATGGAACAACGAGAATTCGTTATCTGTGGGATCAGACGGTGGAAGGAGAGCCGCCGGAAGGATACTGGATTGGAACGGAATTCTCGGAAGAACAGATCAATGAGGCTCTGGAACAGCCAAACCGGACGATGCAGATGCAGATTGTGCCGAGCAGAGACACGTCCGGACATGGAACTGCCGTTGCCGGTGTGGCGGCAGGAAATGGGCGAAACAGCGGCGGCCGTTACCGGGGAACGGCGCCGGATGCCGGACTTATCATCGTCAAACTTGGAAATCAGAGAGGAGAAGGATTCCCGCGGACGGCGGAGCTGATGCAGGCGGTGGATTATATTGTAAAAAAGGCGGAAGCACTTCAGATGCCGGTCTCCATTAACATCAGCTTTGGAAATACATACGGCGCTCACGACGGGACATCGCTACCGGAGCGGTTTCTGGATGCAGCGGCAGAGAACGGCAGAACATTAATCAGTGTGGGAACGGGAAATGAAGGAGCTGAGGCAGGCCACACATCCGGTTTTCTGAGGGAAGGAGAAGAGCAAAGCGTGCCTTTAGGGGTACAGGAACGCCAGGGACCGTTCAGCCTGCAGATCTGGACGGATTACACAGATGTGATCGGCGTGGTGCTTAAAACACCGTCCGGAGAAAGGATCGGCCCAATCCGGGAGGTCATGGGGACGCAGCGCTTCCTGGCAGGGAAAACCGAGATTCTGCTATATTATGGGGAGCCGAGCCCCTATAGTGGCCTTAATGAGATCTTTCTGGAATTTCTGCCAATGGATGATTATGTAAACAGCGGGGAGTGGAATATCATTCTGGTTCCGGAGCGGATTGTCACAGGGCGTTTTGAAATGTGGCTTCCCGCCAGCTACACGCTGAATGAAGGAACCGCTTTTTTTTATCCGACAGAGGAGCTTACGTTGACGATTCCGTCAACGTCCTTGAGAGTACTGACGGTGGCGGCATACGATGCGATTACTATGTCTTATGCCGATTTTTCCGGGCGGGGAATGGTAAATCAGAATGTTCAGAAACCGGATATTGCCGCGCCCGGAGTCAACGTCATTTCGGTACAGGGGGAGGGGGGCTACGCGGCTTTTACTGGAACGTCCTTTGCTACTCCTTTTGCAGCAGGCGGAGGGGCGTTGTTGATGGAATGGGGAATTACGGATAAAAATGATCTGTTTTTATATGGAGAAAAAGCAAAAGCATATCTTCGGAGAGGGGCTAAAAAGCTTCCAGGATTTGATATCTGGCCAAATAATCAGCTTGGTTACGGAACGTTATGTGTCAGGGACAGCATTCCGGAGACAAGACTTTCGTGATTATAGACAGTTTTTTAACAAAAATTTTATGTATAGTAGACAAAAAAAACTATGATAAGAAAAAATCCTTATTCATTTTGATACCTGTTGTAGGATTTTGAAACTTATAGGTTATATTTATGACAGTTAAAAAAAGAGGAGAAATATCTATAAGCGGCAGGTAAAGGAGGAAAAAACAGTATGATGACAATCTTATCAGGAGTTGGGATGCTTTTGCTTACACTGGCAATCTTCTCTCTCTTCAGTATGAAAATGCCGAAAGGATCTCTTGCCATGAGCGGTATGGCAAATGCAGCAGTAGCAACATTTCTTGTGGAAGCGATTCATAAGTATATTTCGGGAGATCTCTTTGGTATCTCCTTTTTAGGAACAGCTGGAGAAAATGCAGGTGGATTCGGCGGTGTGGCAGCAGCGATCGCAGTACCGCTCAGTATGGGAACCAATCCGGTGCTGGCAATCGCAGCCGGTGTGGTACTTGGACAGTTCGGTATCCTTCCGGGATTTATCGCTGGTTATGTGGTAGGTCTGGTTTCTCAGTTAATTGAGAAATATCTTCCTGAAGGCGTCGGTGTAATCGTAGGAGCACTGATCGTAGCACCGCTCTCTCTGTTTGTAGCGACAGTTTCAGACCCGCTTGTAAATATGACACTTGTAAAAATCGGTGGAACAATCACAGCGGCAGCAGAGCAGTCTCCACTTGTTATGGGATTCCTGCTCGGAGGAATCATGAAAATGATCTGTACATCACCACTTAGCTCCATGGCTTTGACGGCCATGATCGGTCTGGACGGACTTGCAATGGGAATCGCGGCAATTGCATGCGTAGGTGGATCTTTCACAAACGGTATCGTATTCAAACGTTTGAAACTTGGTGATAAGAGTAATGTTATCGCAGTTATGATGGAGCCGCTGACACAGGCACCAATCATCACGGCAAATCCGATTCCGATCTATTGTTCCAACTTCTTTGGAGGAGGACTTGCAGGTATGTCTGCAGCAGTATTCCATATCATCAATAACGCACCGGGTACAGCATCCCCGATTCCGGGACTTCTGGCACCGTTTGCGTTCAATGATCCGATTAATGTCGTACTTGCAGTGATCTTTGCTGCAATCGGAGGTTCTCTGGCAGGACTTGTAGGAAGCCAGATTTTCAAGAAAAGTTATGAAAAGAAAATGGCTGAAAAACAGAAACTGACTGTTGAGGCAGCGGCAGAATAAAGCAAAGAAAAATCCCGGGGCAGATCCCGGGATTTTTTAATATCTGGTTATATATTTTCGCAATAACATAAAAGCGCATTGAGAAAACTTCGGATTTTCACATTACCGTGTCGGTCGGATTTTCCGCGGATATAGTCCATCTCACGTCTGACCTGCTCAAAGTTATAGAGGGTATTAGAAAACTCGTTAAATACATCATTTGAATAATCTTCCAGACCAAGGTGAGCCAGATTGACAAGCCCGGTGGAAGCAGCCCGCCGGATCCGCTGCTCTACGGATTTCGGGTTTTCGCTGAACCGGGAGAGAAGGCTGCCGAGAGTCTGCTGCTCCAGCGTCTCATCCTGATCGTGGAGGAAAGTGATCAAAGAAATAATATCCTTACTTCCAAGCTCTCCAATGATCCCAAGTTTCTGAAGAACATTCGTAAGCCGCCCCTGGAAGCTTTCGGACTGGGAAGAAGAATCCGAAGTCTTGTCCGGTGTGGAGAATTCGGTCTCAAAGAGAGTCTGGACTTTTCCGATCTTACGGTGCATAGAAAGGCTTTTGATTACATTCAGGATTACGGCCTCCACTTCAATGGCATTGATTGGTTTCTGAATGAAAAATTCGACACCAGCCTCATAGGCTTTGGCAATCAGGTCTTTGGAAGAAACCTGGGAAAGCATGACGCAGGCAGAGTCAGGAGAGATATCTCTTACTTTTTCTACAAAACTGATCCCGTCCATGTCTGGCATGAGAAGATCCACAATGATGATGTCCGGATGGAGAGCAGCCACATCCTCCAGAGCGTCGTAGCCGTTGCCGGATGAGCCGCAGCATTTGCCGAGTTTCCGGTCGGTTACAAGAATTTTCAGTATGTTTCTTATATTTTTATCGTCATCTACAAAATAAAAGTTCATTCTTAACCCTCCAGTGTTTCTTTTGGCAGACTGATGAAAAAACAGGTCTCTCCCGGCTGGGAGCTTACTTGAATACTTCCTCCGAGGCCCTCTTCCACAATCTCTTTTACAATATTTAGTCCAAGCCCCCGGCTGATTTCTCCTGTCTCATAGTTAATCTTTGTGGAAAATCCGGCATCAAAGATCTGAGGGAGGGCATCAGGGGTGATTCCCGGCCCATAATCTGTGACAGTACAGAGAATTGCATCTTTGGTATCTTCGACTGTGACCTGAATAGAAACCTGTGCGTCCTTTGAGGCCTCCACCGCATTCGTAAATAGATTTCGAAAGACAGAAAGCAATTCGCATACATGATCGGTGTGGAAGGAAGAACGTCCTTTTACCTCAAACGAAAGTGTCTTGTGCGAGGCGGAAGCAATCTGCTCGATTGGAGTACGCAGAAGAGAAAAAATTTCTCCAAAATCCAACCGGAGCGTGCCCTCTTCCGTCTGTAATGCATCGGAAATCCCACGCAGGATCAGATAATACTCTTTCTTGATTTCATGAATATCATTTGCGATAATTAAAGCATCTTTCGCCGCATCCTTGGTACTCGAATCCGAGCGGAGACGTTCAAAGAGCTGATATGCAGAATGCATGGTTGATTCCGCAAGGGATGTGTTTTTCCTCATCCAGATGACTTCCTCCTGAAGACGGGCCGTCAAAAGAGAAAGGCTCTGGTAATAGTCCTGCTGTTCCTTTTTCAGAAGTACTACATGATACCTGCGGAACACAGCCACGAAAATCAGGATCAAAGCCGTCCGAAACATGGCGGCCATGATGATTCCGGATTGCGAAGAAAGGAAAAATGCATTAATATTAAAACGTAGCATTAATTCACCGAAATTTGCCGCGTAGTCACAAAAAAATAAAGCAATGGTGTCCAGAAGGACCGAAGACTTTCGGAACTTCGTAATATAAATGACCAGAAAGACTCCATAAAAAAGATAAAAAAACATCTCCGGGACAGCCGAAACAAAGGAAGCGGCAAAGGACGCTTCCCTAAGGCTTCCCAGAATGGCACGCGAAAGCAGTACCAGAACACCTGAGATGGCAGACACCGGAAGTATCGGAAAATCCGGGGCCAGCATGGCAAAGGACGCCAGAAAGACGATTCCCAGTGAAACGCTGAATTCGGGAGAAAAGATATTGATATAAAACTGTGCTGCCGCCACGGTAATCAGGCTGTAAAACAGGGCGTGCAGAAAAAGATCAAAATATTTCGGAGATTTCATTGATGCTTTTCCTCCGTTTCGGTATTCCGTCATGATTGACGAATTCATTATTATATAAAAAATATTTTATCATAAAAAGGGAGAAAAGAACATGGTAAAACGGGAAGATTTATACGGAATTGCATATTATAAGAAAGCCGTGTACTATGGAAGCACGAAACCGGATCTTAGATTTCGGATCGCATGGAATAAAAATGATGATACATTGGAGGCTGCAGTGTGGAAGGAGCCGTACTGTTATGATGCGACGCCGGAAGAGGAAATTGAGCGAAAAGTGTTCCCGGCGGACGACGAAGGACTGTGTGCAATCACGAACTGGATCAATGAAAAAACAAAGTAGGGCTTTCTTTTTTGGAAAGCTGTGATATAGTAAAAAAGTAAAATGAACACAAAGGAAGTTAGAGAGATGGCAGAGAAAACAGGAGTAATCCATGGCAGGTTTCAGTGCCTGCACCTAAAACATATGGAATATCTGCTTGCGGCAAAGAAGCAGTGTGACAGACTGATTATCGGAATTTCAAATCCGGATGCAAGTTTTATCAGAATGAATATCCACGATACGAACCGCTCTCGACCGGAGAATAATCCGTTCACCTATTTTGAAAGGTACGAAATGATCCGTCAGGCAATGTTGGAGTTTCACGTTCCGCGTGAAGAGTTTGAGATCGTTCCGTTCCCGATTAATACACCTGAGCTGATTTTCCAGTATGCACCGAAAGATGCGGTATACTATATGAGTATCTGCGATGGATGGGGCGAGGACAAGTATCGGACACTGAAAAGTCTGGGAGTAGAAGTGGAAGTTCTATGGAACCGCCCGACTGAAGAGAAGGGGACGACAGGAAGCGAAGTGCGAAGCCTGATTATAGAAGGGAGGCCTTGGGCACATCTTGTGCCGAAGAGTGTGTATCAGTATATTACCACGCATCATCTGGATGAACGGATCATCCGTCTGGCAAAAGAAGCCGGAACAAAAACAGAGTAAAAGAAAAAAGCCGGGAGGCCATCAAGGCCGTCCGGCTTTTGATATGTTTGATATCATAATATAGTAGTTATGAGGATGTCTTGAAAGCGCTTAATCCCGATGGATAATTGTGCCCGTGCGGCCTTTCAGTGCGTCGCGCAGAGTCTCCTGACAGGTAATATAGGCGGAACGTCCTTCCCCTTTTTCGATAAAGGAGACGGAGGCACGGAATTTCGGAAGCATGTTGTAGATACCGAAATGTCCCTCTTCCATATACTGTTTTGCCTGAGAAACCGTGATCTCTCCAAGCTGCTCTTCCTGATCGGTACCGCGGTTGATAAATACTTTCTCTACGCTTGTCAGAATAATCAGAGCATCAGCTCCAAGCTCCTCTGCAAGCTTTCCGGCAGTCAGATCCTTCTCGATGACGGCGCTGGCTCCTTTCAAATGATGATCCTGCTCCAGAACCGGAATACCACCGCCTCCGCAGGCAATGACAACCTGATCTGCGTCGGAGAGGGTACGGATTGCATCCATCTCCACAATCTTTACCGGATTCGGTGCAGATACGACACGGCGGAAGCCTTTTCCCGGCTCTTCTACAACGTAATTGCCCTTCTTGCGCTCGATAGCAGCGTCTTCTGCGGACATGTAACGTCCCAGTACCTTGGTCGGGGTATAAAATGCCTCATCGTACGGGTCTACCGTCACCTGAGTCAGAATCGTGCTGACCGTACGATAAATTCCACGGGTAAGGAGCTCCTCCCGGATGGCATTTTGAAGGTCAAATCCGACATATCCCTGTGTCATTGCAGAGCAGACGGACATTGGAGCCGGCGTATAGTCCGGATGATTTTTGCCAAATTCATTCATGGCAGTATGAATCATGCCAAGCTGCGGTGCGTTACTGTGTGTGATAACGACCTGATAACCGTCCTGGACAAGATCCGCGATAGACTTTGCTGTCTTTTTAACCGCCACCTGCTGCTCAGGCAGAGTTGTTCCAAGTGCCCGGTGTCCCAATGCTACAACCACTTTCTTTTTCATACGCATTACCTCTATTTCTCTTTGATATTTCGTGTCTGTGATACAAAAATTATATAATCTTTCCATGGAAATTGCAACCGTCAAAGAGGCTGCAAACCCTTGATTTTGCGGGAAAAAAGAAATAGTTAGATAATTGCATGAAATACCATATATAGTGAAATAATAAAAAAATCACAAGATATGGTAGAAAAAAGAGAAACACTCTGCTATAATGTGGATTGTTGTCGGAAAGATAGAAACGGCAGCATTGAGAAATTAACTGATACAGCGAGGTATGAGATATGAAAGTTATAAAAAGAGATGGGCGGGAAGCCGAATACGATAGAAACAAGATTGTCCATGCAGTACAAAAAGCAAATAATGAGGTAGAGAAAGAAGATCGGATTTCCGAGGAAAAGATTTACGACATTGTTGCATCCATTGAAAACAGAAAGTTGGAGAGCATGGCTGTGGAGGATATCCAGGATATCATCGAGCAGAAGCTGATGGAGGAGGGAAAGTACCACCTGGCAAAGAAGTATGTCATTTACCGCTACACAAGAGCGATGGTGAGAAAGTCCAATACAACGGACGACTCCATTCTCCGGCTGATTCGCGGAGAAAATTCTGAGTTAAAGACAGAAAATTCTAATAAGAATTCTACACTGGCATCCACCCAGAGAGATTATATTGCAGGGGAAGTATCCAAGGACTTGACAAAGAGGGTGCTCCTTCCGGAAAAGATTGTAAAGGCTCATGAGGACGGAGTGATGCATTTCCACGATATGGATTATTTCCTTCAGCCGATTTTTAACTGTTGCCTGGTCAATATTGGCGATATGCTGGACAATGGCACAGTCATGAATGGCAAGCTGATTGAGTCACCAAAAAGCTTCCATGTCGCATGTACCGTTATGACACAGATTATCGCATCTGTTGCAAGCAGCCAGTACGGCGGACAGTCTGTCGATATCCGCCATCTTGGAAAATATCTGCATAGAAGCTATGAAAAATACATGAGAAAATACAGAGAAAGATATACAGGCGTCATTTCCGAAGAGATGATGGAACAGTTGGCCAACGACAGACTTCAGGATGAGCTGAGATCCGGCGTACAGACGATCCAGTACCAGATCAACACTCTGATGACGACAAATGGACAGTCTCCGTTTGTGACCTTATTCCTGAATCCGGATAAGTCCCATCCGTATGCAAAGGAAAATGCAATGATTATCCAGGAGATTTTGCGTCAGAGAATCGAGGGAATCAAAAATGAATCCGGCGTCTATGTGACACCTGCATTCCCGAAGCTTGTATATGTTCTGAATGAAGATAACAATTTAAGCGGTGGCGAGTATGATGATCTGACAAGACTGGCAGTGAAGTGTTCCGCAAAGAGAATGTATCCGGACTATATCTCCGCGAAGAAGATGAAAGAAAATTACGAAGGAAATGTATTTTCACCAATGGGCTGCCGCTCCTTCCTCTCACCGTGGAAAGATGAAAACGGAAATTACAAATGGGAAGGCCGCTTTAATCAGGGTGTTGTCAGCCTCAATCTTCCTCAGATCGGAATTCTGGCTGATGGAGATCAGGAGAAATTCTGGCAGATTCTTGATGAAAGACTTGCCCTTTGCTTTGAAGCTTTGATGTGCCGTCATAAAGCGCTGGAAGGAACCAGCTCCGATGTAAGTCCGGTACACTGGCAGTATGGAGCGATCGCGCGACTTGAAAAGGGTGAAAAGATCGACAAGTATTTGCATGGCGGTTATTCCACATTAAGCCTTGGATATATCGGACTTTACGAAGTGACAAAGCTGATGACAGGAGAGAGCCAGACGACAGAAGCCGGACAGGAATTTGCGCTGAAAGTGATGAAGAGACTCAAAGGAGCAACCGATACTTGGAAAGAGACAACAGGACTTGGATTTGGACTTTACGGAACACCGGCAGAGAGCCTGTGCTACCGGTTTGCAGAGATTGACAAGAAAAAATTCGGAAGCATCACAGATATTACAGACAAAGGATACTACACCAATTCTTACCATGTGGATGTGCGTGAAAAGATCGATGCATTCGACAAATTTACATTTGAAAGCCAGTTCCAGACGATCAGTACCGGAGGATGTATTTCCTATGTGGAGATTCCGAACCTGAATAATAATCTGGAAGCAGTGGCAGAAGTTGTGAAGTTTATCTATGACAATATCCAGTATGCAGAGTTTAATACGAAGTCTGACTACTGCCAGGAATGTGGATACGACGGAGAAATCACGATCAACGACGAATATGAGTGGGAATGTCCGGTCTGCCACAACAAAGACCAGGCAAAGATGAATGTTACGAGAAGAACCTGCGGATATCTGGGAGAGAATTTCTGGAATCCAGGAAAGACAAAAGAGATCAAGAGCAGGGTGATGCATCTGTAAAGATCAGACAGTAAAGGAGTATTTGCGATATGTATTATGCAGATATAAAAAAATGGGATGTGGCAAACGGACCGGGCGTAAGAGTATCCCTTTTTGTCAGCGGATGCACGCACCGGTGTAAAGGATGCTTTAATGAGGAGGCGTGGGATTTCCATTATGGAAATCCTTTTACCAAAGAAACCGAAGACGAAATTTTAAAAGAGATGGAAAAAAGCTATTATCACGGCTTTACTCTTCTTGGCGGGGAACCTTTTGAGCATGAAAATCAGAAAGTTCTGGCACCGTTTTTAAAACGGGTCAGAGAAACATTTCCGGAGATCTCCATATGGTGTTATTCCGGGTATGTTTTTGACAAAGAGATCCTTGCGGAAATGCTTCCAAAATGGGAAGAGACAAAGGAAATGCTCCAGTATATTGATGTTCTTGTAGACGGAAGATTTGTGGAAGAGTTAAAACAGGTCAATCTTTTGTTTCGTGGTTCCGCAAATCAACGTCTGATTGATGTGAAAAACTCGATGAAGGACGGACGTGTGGTTCTCTGGAACCAGCCGGAGTACGTCCATGTGGAAGTGAAAGAAAATCCAAATGAAGTCGGGACTGCGCCGGAAGTGAGCGGAAAATAAAAGAAAAAAGACAGGCAGTCTACGCTATCCACAAAATTTACACCATAAGAACACTGAAAAACATAAGAGCCCATATCATAAAAATTTTAAAATGAAAAATGTGCCGCCTCAGTATGACTGTGTTGACTGAGACGGCACATTTGATTTTTATTCGTGGTTTTAGTTATTAAAGAACTGAGGCAGATATTCCTTGTGTGCTTCCAGAAGCTCGTCGACAACGATGTTTGCAAGCTCGTCGCTTGGACAGAGTGGATTTAAGTTCAGGGCAGTCACAGCAAGGTTCCGGTCGCCTTTTACAGCAGCTTCGATGGTCATGCGCTCGAACGCTTTGATCATATGCGCATAACCGCTGATGGAAACTTTCAGTTCTCCGGTTGCAAGCGGTTTCGGTCCGTCAGCTGTGATGCGGCATGCTACTTCGACTGCAGAATCAGTCGGAAGATCCAGGATCGCTCCGTTGTTTCTGACGTTGACATACTGGATGTCTCCGGTGTCATTGTAGATTGACTGGATCAGGTTGCATGCTGCGTCAGAGTATTTTGCACCGCCGCGCATTTCAAGCTGTTTCGGCTTTTCGGCAAGTTCTTCATGGCCGTAGAGCTCGAACAGCTCTTTTTCCGTCTGACTTACGACTTCGCCGCGGACAGTTCCGGTCTTGAACTGCTCCAGCTCTTCTTCCAGCTGCTCTTTAGTGAAGAAGTAGTAGTTGTGGTACGGGCACGGAATTGCGCCGAGTCCCTCAATGAACGCAGGAGAGTACGGAAGGGAGACAAAGTTCTTCATCTGAATGGTGTCTTCTGTACTCAGGTGCGCGTACTTGTCAAGCAGTTCGGAGAAACGAGATTCTCCTTTTACAAATACATCTGTCGCAAAGATGAAGTGGTTGACACCCTGGATTTCCATGGTGACATCTTTTTCTTCTGCGTCTAACATTTTTGCAAAGCCGGCAACCATGTTGACTGGAACGTTGCAAAGGCCGATTGCCTTTTTGAAATTCGTATGTCTGAGAATTGCTTCTGTTACCATGCCGGCCGGGTTTGTAAAGTTGATCATCCATGCGTCCGGGCAAAGCTCCTGAATGTCTTTTACAATGTCAAGAATGACAGGAATCGTACGGAATGCCTTGAACATACCGCCTGCACCGTTTGTCTCCTGACCGATCATGCCGTGGCTTAACGGAATTCTCTCATCAAGAATACGGGCAGGAAGACGTCCGATCCTCATCTGGGTAGTAACAAAATCTGCATCTTTTAATGCTTCGCGTCTGTCATAGCTTAAAATGATTTTCATAGGAACTCCGGCTTTTTCCACCATACGTTTGGCAAGGGCGCCAACAGTTTCCAGTTTTTCACGTCCGGCCTCGATATCTACGAGCCAGAGCTCGCGAACCGGCAGTGTATCATAACGTTTAATAAATCCTTCAACCAGCTCCGGAGTGTAGCTTGAGCCGCCTCCGATTGTAACGATTTTTACGGAATCTTTTTTCATTTGATTCTGCGAACGGAACCAATCAGATTTCTTATCGGATTGAGGAGACAGAAGACGGAGGAATCGAAGTTTGTTATCTGGAGGATTACGAGGGAGAAACGAAGTCTCAGAATATGAATTACCGTATCATCGGCGCGCTCTACAAAAGAAGCGCGCAGAAAAGAACGAAGAAGATGTTCCATGCGATGGAAGGTTATATCAGAAAAAACAGAGATCAGGCATAAGCAGAAACAGGAGGAACAGGCATGGCACGAATTGGTATTTCGATCTATCCGGAGCATACGACGCCGGAGCGGGACCGGGAATATATGGAAATGGCGGCAAAGTACGGATGCAGCAGAGTATTTACCTGTTTGCTGAGTGTGAAGAAAAGTCGGGAAGAAATAGGTAAGGAGTTTCGGGAGCAGATTGATTTTGCCCACCGGCTTGGAATGGAAGTCATCATGGATGTGGCTCCGGACGTACTGAAACGACTGAATATCACGTATGACGATCTGTCATTTTTTAGTGAAATACATGCGGATGGGATCCGTCTCGACGAAGGATTTGATTCGCTTGTCGAATCGATCATGACGTACAATCCGCAGAATCTGAAAATCGAGATCAATGCAAGTCTGGGGAACCGTTACCTGGATAATATCATGAGCCATTGTCCCAAAACTGCGAATCTGATGACCTGCCATAACTTCTATCCGCAGAGGTATACAGGACTGGGATTCCGGCATTTTGAAGAATGCAGCCGGAGAATTCATGACCTGGGGCTTCCGGTGGCAGCCTTTATTAATTCTCAGGAACCGGACACCTTCGGACCGTGGCCGGTGAATGATGGTATGTCTACGCTGGAAATGCATAGGGACCTTCCGGCAGACACGGCAGCAAGACATCTGTTTGCCACAGGACTGGTGGATGATGTTCTGATTGCAAATTGTTACGCATCGGAAGAAGAGCTGAAAAATCTGTCGGTTCTCGACCCGTCATTATTGACATTCCGCATAAAAAGAGAGTATACTCTGTCCTGTACAGAAGAGGAAATTTTATACAAACCGCTCCATTTCGTAAGGGGAGATGTGAGCGATTATATGGTAAGAAGCACACAACCGCGGGTGATGTATGCGGACAGGAGTGTTCCGCCAAGCAACACACGGGACATGAAACGGGGCGACATTGTGATTGTGAATGACAACTATACACGATACAAAGGCGAATTGCAGATTGTGCTCATGGATATGGAAAATGACGGTCGGAAAAATGTGATTGGACATATTCCGGAAAATGAGCAGATGCTTCTTGATTATCTGGAACCGTGGAAGAAATTCGGCTTCATGAAATCTTAAATGACAGAATAGCAGAGCAGGAGGGTGAGATGAGTTGGCCGCACCGATATATTTGAAAATAAAGGAACGTCTGATAGAGGAAATAAAGGATAAGCCGGTCAGTACACCGATCGATTCAGAGAGGGAACTGGCAGTGAAATTCGACGCGAGCAGAATGACCGTCCGAAAGGCAGTCAATGAGCTGGTGTCGGAAGGCTACCTTTACCGAAATAAGAATCGGGGTACCTTTATAGCGGATTACTCACTGCACAAGAAGAATACTGCAGCGGACAGCTTTATCAGGCAGGAAAATGCAGATTACAGCCTGATTTATTTTAACGTGCGTCCGGAACCGGAATATGCCTCTTTGTTTTCGATCGCACAGGATGACCTGATGATCTGCGCAGTACGGTTGATGTTGGAGGATGGGCGCCCGGCTACGATAGAGGAGATTTATTATCCCTATGCCAGAGTCCACACTATGGAAGTGAAGGATCTGGATGAGATGCTGGATTTGACAGCTTGTATCGAAGAAGGAACTGTGACGCAACGGTTTATTCCGATGCTAGTACCGCCGGAGTACAGCAATCTTCTGAAGCTGGAGATGAATACACCGATTATTATGGTAGAGTGTACGATCCGTGATATGGTAGGCAACCTGGTAGCGATTGCTAAAATGTACCACAATCCCAAGGAAAAGATTATAGAAATGACATTATAAATAGAAATGACGGTATGATATGAGCATCATACCGTCATTTCTGTTTATAAGCTGTATGGGAATCCAGCACAGCGTGTTGTATATGTTTTCGATCAGGGTAATAAAGTAACCAAAACCAAGTGTTCGTATTGGAAGAGAAGATAAAGAAAAGAATTTAAAAAAATTTGTTTTTTTTAATCTTTTTCCACGCCTGATTCGTTATACAATATGTAAGACGTTTTATGAAAAGAATATGAGGCCACAACTATGACAGACAGAGAACGGATACGGCGTATTCAGTCCGGGGAACCGGAACAGATCAATGAGCTGATTGAAGCATATTACCAGGAAATATTTCAATATTGTTATTCCAGGACAAAGCGGGAAAGCGCGGCATATGATTGCACGCAGGAGACGTTTCTTCGTGTCATCCGCTACTTGAACCGCTACGTAGAGCAGAAGAAATTCCGGGCGTATTTATTCGGAATTGCGAGAAGTGTCTGCGTTGATTTCTTCCGGAAAAAAGCAGAGACCGAGATGGGATATGAGGATGGTTACGAAGCACAGCTTCTGGAGGAGGACTTTTCCGATCAGGTATCAGAACAGGTGATGCTGCGACGGGCGATGTTAAATCTGAAACCGGAGCAAAGAGAAGTACTGGATCTTTCGTATTTTCATGGCCTAAAAGCAAGGGAGATTGCCTATGTGACAGGGGAACATACATCCACTGTAAAGAGCAGAATACGACAGGGACTGAAAAATCTGAAAACAATTCTGGAAGAGGAGGGATATAGATGGAACGGATAAAAGAAGTAGAACGGCTTTTAAGAGAACAGAAAAAACCGGAGCCGAAACGGGAAGCTGTTGAGGTGTGCAAGATACAGATGGCAGAAGAGTTAAAGCAAAATGTGATTTTGCCGTCCCGCCCGATTCACGTGAGACTATGGGAGACGGCGGGATATTTTTCCAGATGGACGTGGGGGGGATTTTTCTTTTTCTGTGCTACAGTGGTCTTTCTGATGCTGAGGGTACCGTATGAGAATGCTCTTGTGGTATGTTCCTTTCTTACCCCGCTTCTTGGCGCCCTCCTCGTGCCGGAACTTGCAAGAAGCTTTTCAGAAGGAATGTGGGAGATGGAACAGGCATGCTTTTACAATCTGGGTGAAATCATGGCATTTAAAATGATGATTCTCGGAGTGGCATCCGGAGTGCTGATCGCGTTCGGCGCGGCCGTAACTAGAGTGGAAAGCGGAAGCTTTCTGGACTTTGAAATGTGGATATGCTTTCCATTTCTGGCGGTCAGCTCTTTGAGCTTTTTTTTGCTTCGGAAAATCAGGAGCAAACAGGCAGAGTACGGAATTATCGGAATTGACATTATGGCAGCAGGGATCATTGTCTGCATGTGGAGCGCGAAGGATGAACTCTACCACCTGATGGAACAGAAGCAGATCGGTATGATACTGATTTTGATTCTCGTGATTCTTCTTGGAAGTCTGATTGTAAATGGAATGAAATTTTTTCAGTCAGCTCAAAACGGCGAATTGATGTGGGAATAAAAGATTAGTTAGAAGGGAGAAGGCATGGAACTGAAATTACGGCATGTGACAAAACGATATGGGACAAAGACAGCAGTGGATGATGTCAGTATGACACTGCGGGAGGGGATCTATGGTCTCCTAGGGGCAAACGGAGCGGGCAAGACTTCTTTGATGCGCCTGATCTGTATGATCCAAAACCGAAGCGGTGGGGAGATTACGCTTAATGGAAAAGAAATCATAGAATTGAAGGAAGAATACAGGAGTCTGCTTGGGTATCTCCCGCAGAATTTTGGCTATTATCCGGAATTTACCGCGCAAAAATTCTTACTCTATATGTCTGCGTTGAAAGGGATGAACAGACATACGGCAAAGCGGAGAATCGAGGAACTTCTGGATGTGACCGGACTGGAAGGGAACCGGAATAAAAAAATTAAAACCTTTTCCGGCGGGATGAAGAGAAGACTTGGAATTGCCCAAGCGATGCTGAACAACCCGAAAATCCTGATTCTTGATGAGCCGACAGCAGGGCTGGATCCGAAGGAACGGGTACATTTCCGAAATCTGATCAGTTCCTTTTCCAAGGATAAGATTGTTCTTTTGTCCACTCACATTGTTTCGGATATAGAATATATTGCGGATGAGATTTTGGTGATGAGAAGAGGAAAACTGATTCGAAACGGAGAACCGAGGATGTTGCTTGCGGATATGAAAGGAAAAGTTTGGGAATGTCTTGTAACGTTTGAAGCGGTAGCGGAGATGGAACGGCGTTTTACGGTAGGAAACCTGAAAAATGAGGAGAACGGCTGTCTCCTGAGGATTGTTTCGGAGACGTGTCCGGTTAAAGGGGCGAAAGAGGTACCGCCGTCATTGGAAGATATTTATCTCTACGATTTTCAGAGAAGGGAGGAAGTAAAATGATTCCGATTGTGAGTCTGGAAATCCAGAAAATTTTAAAGCGGAAGTTTGTTTTGATTTTGCTGGCCATTTACTGTGCGATCCTGCTCTTCATGGTATACGCAGGGAATCCAAACCGCTATACACCGATTCTGACATCGGAAGGTGAAGTGCTGGAAGGACAGGAAGCCGTGAAGTATGAAAAGGAACTTGCAGAAAAATACGATACACTTTCTGATGCGGATGTGCAGGAAATTTTGGCAGACAATGCAAGGATTCTCGAAGAATATACGGATGAAAATCAGATGATAGGTGATGACTACTATCGGTATGCCAACGGATTTTACGGGGCCGTGGCGTCCGTTTTTTCCGATGAAAATGGGAACTACAATCACCTTCCGGCGGATCAGGTCTATCCAGATCAGGAGGGGCTGATGCAGGGGGGATTTACAAATGGAATGGATATGCTCCTGAGCTTTCTTGCAAGCTTTTTGTTGCTGGCTTCATTCCTGATGATTGTTATGATTTCACCGGTATTTGCGGAAGAATATACATCAGGAATGGATTCACTCATTTTGTCCGCAAAATTTGGAAAAACACAGTGTGCAAAGGCGAAGATCCTGGCTCCTTTTCTATGTTCGGCTGGAATTCTTGCAGTGACGATTCTATATTTGGTATTACTTACAATTGGATATTTTGGAACGGACGGATTCTTTGCGGATGCTCATCTTTGTTCAACCGGAATGATTGGAAATGCGCCGTTTGATCTGCCATACTGGAAAGCTATTCTGATTTTTGTGGCTATGGGATTTGCAGGACTTTTTATGATTACAGGATTTGCCTTGGCAGCCTCCGCACTTGGAACATCATCCTTTGTCAGCGTTCTTATTACTATCGCTTTTTTTGTGCTCCCGATGTTTTTGTGGGGTGTATGGGATATTCCGTGGTTCAACTACATTCTGGAAATGTGTCCGATTAATCTTTTGTCACCGGCGAAGATTTTCAATCTTCCGGCCTTTGAGATCGGAGCAATGAAAATACAGGTTTATCAGATGGGAAGCATTGCGGCCGTCTGCTTCACACCAGTCTGTGCAGTGTGTTCATATTTTGGATTTCAAAAACATCAGGTGCGCTCCTAGGAGGCACCTGATGTTTTTAGGGTGATGATAAATATAAATGATCAGGATGAAAACTGAACATCAATTATGCAGATCTCACTTTTTGTGGCAACCCGCATATTTGGTCCGAATACCCCTACACCAGAGGTCACAATACTGTGCATGGAGCCCTTTTGAAGATAACCGCAGGCATTTTCCCACACAAGGTTTGTGATCAGATTGACCGGGAAGATCTGACCGTCGTGAGTATGGCCGCTCAGATCTAAATCTACGCCTGCCTCGGAAAGCTCAGATAATTCCCGTGGCTCATGATCGATAACAATGACCGGCTTGTCTGGATCCAGATCACGTGTGATTTCTTCCGGCGTTTTCCGCTTGGTAATGCCGCGTCCGGGACGTTCATAATCCGGTCTGCCATAAAGATAAAAGGCATCATCAATCAGAATACTTTGATCACGAAGCAGGGTGATCCCAGCCTTTTCAAGAAAGGCGTCCATCTGGGGATCGCTCTTTTTTTTTCCATCCTGATGGAAAGTGAATCCGGCCAGAATCGGCTCCTGAATATCATGGTTTCCGTAGCAGGCATAAGTGCCGTATGTGCACTGAAGTCCGGAAAGAATTTCGCTCAGGATATCCAGCTGATCAAGCGCTTCGTATTCATTATCAAAAATATCTCCTGCAATGATTACCAGATCCGGATTCTGGGCATTGATTTTATTAACCATCTGGCACATCTGGGAAGTTCCGACACTGTAGCCGAGGTGCAGATCTGCTACAAGGGCAATTTTAAGAGAATCAAGATCTCCGGCCTTTTTATCAACTGTCACCTTATATGGAGTGATCTGAATGAAACGAGCATTGAACATTCCATAGATGCTGACGGCAGCGATGAGCATAAAGCAGATTGTTCCGGCAAGTGCAGGGCGGAGACGGCGAAACGGTTTCTTCCATACTTTTTTGACAATGAGACGGATCAGATCAGCCGCAATGACAATCAGAGCTGTATAGAGCATGATGCCCATCCAGTAGTAGCCGAGCCCTTTCAGGATCCGTTGCGCCATTCCGGCAGGAACGAGAAATCCGATTCCAGGGGAAAAAGCGACAAAAAGATAGCAGATCCCAAGTATAATCCGCACAATCCGCTTCCGGAAAAATGGATGGATATCGCCAAGCCACGTAAAGATCCGGTGCAGAAGGTACAGATTGACTGCAAGATATAGGGGCGTTAAATAAACTGCAAGCATATAAACTTCTCCATTCTTTTGTGAAATCCCTTTTTATGACAGCGAAACATACGGTTAAAGGCGTACGAGTGTCGGGCGGTGTCCAGTATGTTTCAGAAAGACATTTAAAATGTCAGAAGTCCGGATTTTCAGCGTTGAGCTGTTGATACACGGATGGCATCCGATATATTCGTCTTTGAGCAGATCCTCATCGATCAGAAGATTGACTTCACGATCCGGATCATTCATCAGTCCAAGGACACTTGCAGATCCCGGTGTCAGGTTCAGATACTGCTCCATGAATTCCGGCTCCGCGAAAGAAAGACGGGAGATTCCAAGCTGCCCAGAAAGATCCTTTGTTACAAATTTCTTATCTCCCGGCATCATGAGAAGATAGAAAGTCGTCTTCTGACGGTTCCGCAGGAACAGATTTTTACAGATTTTCACTCCGAGTTCTGTTTCTACTGCCTCGCAGTCCTCGATCGTATTTGCTGTATCGTGGTCAACTCCTTCGTAGGAAATGTGGAGTTGATCCAGCAGATCGTAGACACGCTGCTCCTTCTCAAGTCGTCCGGTGCAGTCCGGCCGTTCGGTAAAATGGGTTGTATGTACAGTAATACTCATTATAAAACCTCCTGAAATAATTTCTTATAGTATAAAAAGAATTGAAAAAAAAGACAAGAAGGTTCAAAAAGAATTAAGAGAATACATAGAAAAAGAGATTTTGTTGACGGATTATACAAGTATGGGTCTGCATGGTTTTTTATTTCATAGGAAACTGTGTTCCTACTTGCGGGAGCCGATTCTAGACCTTATAATAGAAAAAGCATCAAATAGGAGATCAAAGAAATGAGAAAATTGCTGAAGTATTTAAATGATTACAAAAAGGAGAGTGTCATCGGTCCATTGTTTAAGCTTCTGGAGGCCTGTTTTGAGCTGGTTGTGCCACTCATTATGGCAAACATGATAGACATTGGAATTCGAAAGCAGGACACAGGATACATCCTGAGGATGGGAAGTATTTTGATTCTGTTTGCGGTACTTGGATTGGCATGTTCGTTGACGGCCCAGTACTTTGCGGCGAAAGCATCCGTTGGATTCGGGACGGCGCTGCGCCATGATATGTTCCGGCATATCCAGAGCCTTTCCTATGCGGAGATCGACCGGGCAGGGAGTGCAACTCTGGTAACGAGGATCACAAGTGATATCAATCAGGTACAGTCTGGTGTCAACTTGGTTTTGAGGCTCTTCCTTCGTTCCCCGTTTATCGTTGTCGGAGCAATGATTATGGCGTTTACTATCAGTGTGAAGCTGGCGTTGATTTTTGTAGTTGCGGTGCCGCTTCTTGCACTGGTGATCTATGGGATTATGGTGGTATCCATTCCGCTTTACCAGAAGGTCCAGAAACTGCTTGACCGGATTCTGCTTTCTACAAGAGAAAATCTGGAAGGAATCCGTGTCATCCGGGCTTTCGGCATGCAGGGAAGAGAACGGGATGAATTCAAAGCAGAGAATGCCAAGTTTCTGGCAGCACAGATGCTGGTCGGAAAAAATTCGGCTCTTTTAAATCCGGCAACTTACATTATTGTTAATGTGGCGACCATCGCTATTGTCTGGTTTGGAGGTCGGGAAACATACGCGGGCGGTATTACACAGGGAGAGGTTATCGCCCTTGTAAACTATATGACACAGATTCTTACTGCGTTGGTAGCACTGTCCAATCTGATTGTCAGCTTTACAAAAGCGCTTGCCTGTGCGAACCGCATTAACGAAGTGTTTGCACTGGAAACATCCATTCGAGATGGGGATGGCATTAAGGAAGTGGCAGTTGCAGAGGGGGCAAAGCCGGAGCAGAACAAGGAAGCGGCAGCTTTCCATCAGGTATCATTTGCCTATCCAAAGAGTAAGGTTTATGCGGTTACAGGTCTGGACTTTTCCGTGAAAAAGGGAGAAATGATCGGTGTAATCGGTGGAACCGGTTCCGGAAAGTCTACACTTGTTCAGCTGATTCCGCGTTTTTATGACGTGGCAGAAGGAAGTGTGACCGTAGACGGAGAGGATGTCCGTAATTATAAGATTGAAGAACTGAGAAAGAAGATCGGTATGGTTCCGCAAAAGGCAGTCCTTTTCCGTGGGACGATCCGTGACAATATGAAAGTTGGAAATGAAGAGGCGGATGATGCCCAGATCATGGAAGCGATACGCACGGCTCAGGCGCTGGAAGTTGTAGAAGGAAAGCCGGACGGCTTAGATACAGTGATCAGTGAGGGCGGGAAAAATCTTTCCGGTGGGCAGAAACAGAGACTGACGATCGCTCGTGCTCTCGTAAGAAAGCCGCAGATTCTGATTTTGGATGACAGCGCATCGGCATTGGATTTTGCGACGGACGCCAAGCTTCGTAAAGCCGTCAAAGGGCTGAAGGATATGACAGTCTTTGTTGTATCTCAGAGAGCGGCATCTGTTATGCAGGCGGATCGGATCATTGTCATGGATGATGGAAAGATTGCCGGAATCGGTACACATGACGAACTGATAAAGTCATGCCAGGTTTACAGAGAAATCTGTCTCTCGCAGCTTTCGGAACAGGAGGTGAGTCAGCATGCATAAACAGGACAGTACATGGAAAAAGGTACTTTTTTATATCAGACCGTATTCGTTTTACGTGATTTTATCGCTTCTTTTTGCAGTTTTGACAGGGGTGCTGACTCTGTATGCACCGATTCTGGTTGGAGATGCCATTGACTTTATTATTGGAAAAGATCAGGTATTGTTTGACCGGATTCTCGATATCCTGAAAAAACTTGCCGTTATTATTGTGATTACAGGTGTGGGACAGTGGCTGATGAACCTGTGTAATAATCAGATTACCTACCGGGTGGTAAGAGATGTGCGGTTTAAAGCATTCAAAAAGCTGGAAAAACTTCCTCTATCTTATGTGGACAGCCACGCAAATGGAGATACCATCAGCAGGATTATTACAGACGTGGAGCAGTTTTCGGACGGGCTTTTGATGGGATTTACTCAGTTTTTCTCCGGAGTAGTAACGATCGTTACCACGTTAATTTTCATGCTGACTATTGATGTGAAAATTACGCTTGTTGTCGTGCTACTTACGCCGTTGTCTTTCTTTGTGGCGGGATTCATCGCAAAACGGACATATCAGATGTTTAAAAAGCAGTCGGAAGCAAGAGCGGATATGACTTCTCTTGTCAATGAGATGGTAGGAAATCAGAAAGTGGTACAGGCTTTTGGATACGGAAGTACCGCTTCCGAACGGTTTGACGAGATTAACGGGAAGCTGAAGACTTACAGCCTGAAAGCGATTTTCTTCTCGTCTATCACGAACCCAAGTACTCGGTTTGTCAATAACCTCGTTTATATGGGGGTTGGGATTACGGGAGCATTAAGTGCTATCACAGGGACAATCAGTGTCGGACAGCTGTCCTGCTTCCTGACATATGCCAACCAGTATACAAAA
Organism: uncultured Sellimonas sp.; assembly: GCA_963559135.1. GTDB lineage: Bacteria > Bacillota > Clostridia > Lachnospirales > Lachnospiraceae > Sellimonas. Next base: position 40,039 of record CAUWJP010000004.1, on the reverse strand, counting down.
CCGTTTAATGAGATTTCAGGTGTCGTGACGGAGCTTCAAAATGCCCTTGCCTGTGCAAAGCGGGTATTCGATTTTATCGAGGAAGAGCCGGAACCGCGGGACGATAAGGACGCTGTCGTACTGACAGATGCGAAAGGCAATTTGGATCTGGAACATGTAAGCTTTTCTTATAAGAAAGAAGTACCACTTCTGAAAGATCTGAATCTGAATGTGAAGCCAGGCCAGAAGATTGCCATTGTCGGTCCGACCGGATGCGGGAAGACGACCCTTATCAATTTACTCATGCGTTTCTATGATGTAGATTCGGGATGCATCCGAATGGAAGGTGTAGATATTCGATACATCACAAGGGACAGCCTGAGGGAAAATTATGGAATGGTACTTCAGGAGACGTGGCTGAAATCCGCAACGATCGCAGAAAACATTGCTTACGGAAATCCGGAGGCAACGAGAGAAGAGATTATTCATGCGGCGAAAGAAGCACATGCACACGGATTTATTACAAGAATGCCGGATGGGTATGATACGGTAATTTCCGAAGAAGGAGGAAACCTTTCGCAGGGGCAGAAACAGCTTTTGTGTATTGCAAGAGTCATGCTTAGACTGCCTCCGGTACTGATTCTCGATGAAGCCACTTCTTCCATCGATACTCGAACTGAGATTCGTGTACAGCAGGCATTTGAGAAGCTCATGGAAGGACGAACCAGTTTCATCGTGGCGCACCGCTTATCTACGATCCGCACGGCGGACAGGATCCTCGTCATGAAAGACGGAAATATCATTGAACAGGGAACACACGAAGAACTGCTCGCGAAAAATGGATTTTATAAGCAACTGTACGAAAGCCAGTTTGCATAAGATATGTGAGAACAAATCAATTACTCCCAGTTGACAGAAGACCGGATTTTCTGTTAACTGGGAGTATCGTTTTATAGGCCGCAAAATCAGACTTGGCGGTTGAATACATTTTTGAACCAAATCAGGGATGACCAGCCGGAGAATCCAGAAAATAAATGGTCAAAATACTTGACAAAAAATACCGGGGGGGGGTAAAATTGTCATAAGATTTTGCTTGACAGAAGATAAAAGAGATGCAATTATGATAAAGAGTCAAGAAAATTCACGACATTGAATGACAGATGGAGGAAAAGGATATGAATGAGGGTGTTCAGATTGAGATTCGTGATCTGACGAAGATTTACAAGCTTAATAAAAAGCAGATGCAGGAATCCAACACAAAGAATCCGAAAAAGACGGCAGTAGATCACCTGACATTGACTGCAAGATCAGGAGAAATTTATGGACTGCTCGGTCCGAATGGAGCAGGAAAAACTACGACACTTCGGTGTATTGCGACAATTATCAAACCATCGTCCGGAGAGATTTATGTGAATGGTAATGAGGTACAGAAGAACTCAGAGGCAGTCAGAAAAAGTATTGGATTTCTGACAAGCGATATTAAGCTGGATCCGCAGTTTTCAGTAGATTATCTGTTTGAGTTCTTCGGAGAACTCAGAGGGATTGCACCGGATCAGATAAAAAAAAGAAAAGAAGAGTTGTTTACATATTTTGGAATTAATGACTTTGCGCATAAAAAAATTAAAGAGCTTTCCACCGGTATGAAACAGAAGGCGGCTATTGCAGTCAGTCTGATTCATGATCCGGAAGTGGTTATTTTTGACGAGCCGACGAATGGACTCGATATCATCACAGCGAGAAGTGTAACTGACTATCTGAGAAAACTGAAAGAAGAAGGAAAGCTTGTAATGATTTCTACCCATATCATGTCTGAAGCGGAAAAGCTTTGTGACAGGATTGGAATCATCATTGATGGGAAAAAGAGGGCTGAGGGAACGCTTTCAGAGCTTCTGGAAGAAACCGGTGCCCGCGATCTGGAAGATGCTTTCTTCGAATACTTCAGAAGTGTAAAGGGGGAAGCATAAGATGAAGACGATTTACAAAAAAGAACTTGCGAGAATTTTCAAGGATAAAAAGATGATCTTTTCTGTCTTTCTGCTTCCTGTCCTGATTATGGTAGGAATCATGGCACTTGTGGGAAATCTTGCAACACGTCAGGCAGAAGATATCCAGAGCCATAAGTCGAGAGTATACATGATCAATGAGCCGGACAGTTTCAGCGCATTTTTGGAAGCTGCTGACCTGAATATGGAAGTCAACACCATAAAGACAGAGGGTGAGAAAGAAGATGTTATGGATCTGCTGCGGAACGGAGATGTAGATTTGATGATTGAGTTCCCGGAAAACTTTGATTCCCTGATTCAGGAATATCAGACAGGAGATGAGGTGCCGCAGATCAAGACATATTATAATCCGTCCGAGGACTATTCGGCCAGTGCTTACGAACTGATTTCCAATCAGACATTGGAAGCGTACCGCCAGACATTGCTGTCTCAGAGGGTAGCGGACATGAACGGGCTTCAGATCTTTACTGTCAATAGCGATAATAAAGATATGATTGTTCAGGATGACCAGAAAGCGAGCGGAAAGGCACTCGGCACGATGCTTCCGTATTTCATTACGATCCTGCTCTTTGCAGGCGCGATGGGAATCGGAACCGATATGATTGCAGGAGAAAAGGAGAGGGGAACGATGGCGAGCCTTCTCGTGACTCCGGTCAAGAGAAAATCTATCGTACTTGGAAAAGTATTTGCACTGATGACGATTTCCGGAATTTCTTCGATTATCTACATTGTCGTAATGGGAGCAACATTCCCGAAGATTATGGGAGGAGACAGCGGATTGGATATTGAGATTACGCCGGAACAGATCGTTATGATCGGCGTCCTTATGGTAGCAATTTCTTTCCTGTACTCGGCGATTGTCATCCTGATTTCTGTGTTTGCAAGAGATCTGAAGGAAGCAAGCACTTACATTGCTCCGGCCTATATGGTGGTGCTGGTGATCGGAATGATGACCATGTTTACCACACGGGAGGCTGATATGAAAGATTATCTCATTCCGTTTTATAACACAGCACTTGCTTTAAAAGGAATTCTGACATCGGAAGTGACGATGGCGCAATATGGCGTGACGCTTGTTATGACACTCGTTTTAGGAGGAATCCTGACAGCGGTTATTGCAAAAGCATTTGAGAGTGAAAAGGTAATGAATCTGTAATGCCTTATCCTATGTAACAAAAGAAGAATGGGCGCATATGCTGGTGATAAGACCGGTGTATGCGTCTTTTTTTCGAAAAGGCAACGGACGCTCTATGCCGCAGGATTCTGGGTGACGGGAGGAAAGTAAAAATGAGACTTTGCGATCTGAGAGAAAAAGAGGTCATCAACACAGTGAATTGCAGAAGACTTGGCTGTGTGGCAGATCTGGTAGTGGATATGAAAAAAGGCTGCGTTCAGGCGATTGTTGTACCGGGGCCTGGAAGACTGTGTGGCCTGTTTGGTTATGACAGTGAATATGTGATTCCATTTGAATGTATCTGCAGAGTGGGACCGGATATCATCCTGGTGGACATCTGTGAAGAAAAATTCCTGTGTGAGTGTAGATAAAATGGAGAATATGTTGACCGTCTAAATGGGTGATGGTATACTGATACCAGATTTTGGAGAAAGGATGGTACATGAGATGAAATGTCCATACTGCGGCAATCCGGATACAAGAGTGATTGACTCCCGCCCTGCTGAGGATGGTTCCTCAATCCGCAGACGGCGCTCCTGCGATTCCTGTGGAAAGCGGTTTACGACCTACGAAAAAGTAGAGACGATCCCTCTGATTGTTATCAAAAAGGACAATAACAGAGAGCAGTACGACCGGGAAAAGATCGAAAAGGGCATTCTTCAGGCGTGCTATAAAAGACCGGTCCCGGCTGAGGTGATTGAAAAGACGGTTGAGCAGATCGAGAATGAGATTTTCAATCGGGAGGAAAAAGAGATTCCGAGTAAGGTGATCGGTGAGATCGTTATGAGAAGGCTCAAAGATCTGGATGAAGTTGCCTATGTGCGCTTCGCATCTGTTTATCGTGAATTTAAGGACGTCAATACGTTCATGGAAGAACTGAAAAGTATACTGGATAAAAAATAGGAGAATCCGAAAGGATTCTCCTATTTTGCGTCTATTGGGAAGTAATTGCAAGAATAATTTAAAGCTTAAAATCACGAAAGATACTTGACGAAAGACGAAATTGCATATATAATAACTAATGTTATATAACGAATGATATTTAAAAGAAGGGAGAATATCTATGCCACCAAAAAAGAGAATTACAAAAGAACTGATTCTGCAGAAGGCATTTGAGATTATTCATGAGGAAGGTATTGAAAGCCTGAATGCCAGATATCTCGCCAAACAACTGAACTGTTCCACAATGCCGATTTTTCAGTCTTTTCAGGATATGAATGAGCTCAAAGCGGAGGTAAAGACAAGAATTGATGAATACTATACGGCATTTATCAATCGCTATATTGATAAGGAAGATTATCTGTTTACAATCAGCTTTGCCTATATTAATTTTGCGAGAAAAGAGCGGAATTTTTTTGGAGCACTCTTCGTAAATCCACTTCTTGGTTCGCGTACAGTTCAGGAGGTTATTGATTCTCCGTGGAACCGGGAGACAATCCAATGTACAGCTGTACAGTTTGGAATTTCCATTCAAGACAGCGAAGCTGTATACAGGGATATCCGCTTTTATGCCCACGGAATTGCAACACAGATCTACGGAGGAAATATGACACTTTCTGAAGAGGAAATTCAGACACTTCTTAGAAATGCGATGGAGAAGTTTTTGAATTAGTCGAAAGGATTTAAAAATGAATAACATAAAGATTATCAGACGATACTTTCAGGTGACAAAGGCGAATAAGAAAATTGCTGTGCTTCTTGTGCTTTCATCCATGCTTGCGAACGGACCGTACCTTTTTGTTAGTTTACTGTTCAGTATGGCGGTAGCACGCCTGGCAGACGGGGATACGGGCGGAGTACTTTTTCTGATGACCATTTATTTTCTGCTGAAGATTGTGTCAAAAGTCTTTAAGATCACAGGTCTGATGGTGGAAAGAAAACTCTACAATGATGTGTATAAAAAAGTACAGGATCAGATGGTAAGAAAGCTGGATCGGATTGATATGAACACTTTTGCTGCCTGCAATAAAGGAGAGCTTTTAAATATTGTAAATGGTGATACCAGAGTCCTGGCGGAATTTGGAACGTGGCTTTCACAGGCAGTGCTTCTATTGTTTTCATTGATTGTTTCAGTGGCTGTTCTGGCAAAAGTCAGTCTGGGACTAATGATAGCAGGTCTTATAGTCAATGCCTTGGTGATCTACATTCTGAATATTTACAATGAAAAATATGAGCGGCTTACAAAGGAAGGGAAAGAAAAGGCGGATGATGAGACGAGATTTTATGGGGAACTGTTATCCGGTATGAAGGAAATTAAAATTTTTCAGATTCTTAATCCTCTTCATGAGAAATACCGCAGGCTGAATGAAGACTATATTCATGTACATAACAAACAGATTCAAAACCGTGTGATCAGTAATATTGTAAATCCGAGTATTACTATGTGCACGGAGATTGTTCTGATGGTTTATGCTTGTTGGCAGTGTCTGCACGGGGTGTTTGGAATTGATACCGTTCTGATTATTCAGTCCTATTTTGGCACTATGTTCACATCTTTGAGTGATCTGGTTACTTCTTTAGGAGAACTGCGAATCAAGAACGTTTCTATTGAACGGTACAGTGGATTTCTCAGTCAGAAAGAAGATGAAAAGGAAGAAAATCAGGTATTAGAGAAGTTGGATGGACATGGAATTCGGATGGAACATCTTTGCTTTTCTTATGAGAAGGAAATGATTTTTGACAATTACAGTGTAGAGGTCCCACAGAATACACTGACCGCTCTGGCAGGGCCGAGCGGGTGCGGAAAAAGCACGTTTTTCCATTTGTTATTACGGTTTGAAAAGCCGGATTCCGGAAGGATTTTGATTGGAGGAAATGATATTGGGAAGTATCCAAAGGAACAGTACGCCGGTCTTGTCACCTGTGTGTCCCAACAGCCGTATCTCTTCCATATGTCTATTTATGACAATTTCGCGCTGGTCAATCCGGATCTTGAGAAGATCCGGAAAGTGTGTCGGGATGCGGAAATTGATGACTATATCATGTCTCTTCCGGATGGATATGACACGATGTTGGATGAAGGAGGGGCTAATCTTTCGGGAGGACAGAAGCAAAGAATAGCGATTGCGCGGGCGCTTTTAAAGGATGCGAATGTGATTTTACTGGACGAAATCACAAGTGCGCTTGACGAAGCGACAGCGGCAGAGATTATACAGACTGTGGCAAAGCTTCAAAATCATCATACGATTTTACTGATTACACATAAGAAGCAAGAGCGGAAATGGTGCCGGAATATTATTCAACTTGCTGCAGATTAGCAATCCATTTCTGACCGAATGGAAAAGTGATTTCTTCTGTCTTGCACTTCCTGATGAAATCTCCTAAAATAAAGGGAGATTTTTGAAAAGGAGAGGCAAGGATATGAGAACGTATAAGCTGACAATCTCCTATGACGGTACACGTTATCAGGGCTGGCAGCGGCAGCCGGGAGCAGAGAATACGATTCAGAATGTGATAGAAGACGCAATTTGGAAATTGACCGGATATGAAGTCAAAATCCAGGGATCCGGAAGAACGGATGCCGGAGTCCACGCCTGTGGGCAGGTGGCAAGCCTGAGACTTTCCGGGAAAGTGGAGGAAAAAGAATTCTTAAGAAAACTAAATGAAGAGCTTCCGGAGGATGTTCGGATTCGTAGTATGGAACTGGTGCCGAATACTTTTCACGGCCGCCGGAGCGCGAAGGGGAAATGTTATGAATATCATGTGGATTTGCGGGAAAAACCACATGTATTTTCCCGAAGGTATACGTGCCATTATCCGGAAGAACTGGATATAGGGGAAATGGAACGGGCTGCAGGATATCTGATTGGCAGACATGACTTTTCCAGTTTTACCGACCGGAAAGATGAGAAAGGGTGCACGAGGAGGATCGATGAGATTCGGATAGAAAAAAGAGGCGACTCTCTTTGTATGTCTTTTCAGGGAAACGGATTTATGTACCATATGGTGCGGATTTTAAGCGGGACTCTTCTGGAAGTGGGAAGCGGAAAGAAGCGTGCTTTAGATGTACCGGAGATTCTAAAAGCGAAAAGTCGGGCTTGTGCCGGATTTCTGGCTCCGGCTCATGGACTGTTTTTAAAAGAAGTCTATTATCAGGAAGAAAAGAGATAATGTAAAGGGGGTGAGGCAGGGAAAGAAGACACCCGCATTATAATAACACTCTCGCATATATGAAACACAGGAGGATCTTGTTATATGGCAGGATCCTCCTGTGTTTTACAGTTTTACAGTTCTTTTTTCAAATAGACCATATCTACAAGCTGAATTCCGCATTCGTAAATCGGATGATCATAGTTGTCGGTAAAGAAGTTTTTCACCCGGTGAGACTCGGTGAAGCCGCATTTTTTATAAAACGGGACAGTCAGCGGGCTGTCACCGGTTCCAACATACATGATATGGTATTTCCCGGCATATAGTCCACAGACATAATCGATCATCTTCCTGCCATATCCAGATCCCTGAGAGTGTTCGTAAACAGCGATGTTTTTCAGCTCGCAGGTGCCGTCATCGCTGAATGTCACGACACAGACTCCTTTAAGATCATCATCATAAAGTGCATACATATCGCCGGATTCCAGATAACGGTCAATCATGCTTTCCTGCTCATCGGCAAGCAGAAGCAGGTCCAGGAACTGCTTTTTGTTTTCTGTGATTTTTTCGATTCTCATGATAATTTTCCTTTCCTGACAGAAGCAATTATAGTTTACCATGTCCGGAAGAAACTGTACATGAAAAAGAACGGAGTGCGGTAGATTGTTGATGAAAATATCGGGAATCATGTTATACTAGTCTCGTAATGATGAATTTAAAATAAAAATCAGATAAGGATACAGGAGGAAAACTACATGAAGTTTATATCATGGAATGTAAATGGAATTCGTGCATGTGTGCAGAAGAGATTTCTGGATTTCTTTCAGGAGGCGGATGCAGATATTTTTTGTATTCAGGAGACGAAGATGCAGGAGGGCCAGCTTGATCTGGATCTTCCAGGATATCATCAGTACTGGAATTATGCGGTACGCAAAGGCTATTCCGGAACTGCTGTTTTTACGAAACGGGAGCCGATTTCGGTACAGTATGGCATTGGCATCGAAGAGCACGATCAGGAAGGACGTGTGATTACTCTGGAGTTTGAGGACTTTTACTTTGTCACGGTTTATACGCCGAATTCCCAGAGTGAGCTTGCAAGGCTGGATTACCGGATGCAGTGGGAAACGGATTTTCTTAAGTATCTGAAGCGGCTGGAAGAGAAAAAACCACTTGTTTTTTGCGGAGATTTGAATGTTGCAGCCGAAGAGATTGACCTTAAGAACCCGAAGACCAACAGGAAAAATGCCGGATTTACCGATGAAGAGCGGGACAAGTTTCGGACACTGAAAGCATCCGGATTTATCGATACTTTCCGGTATTTTTATCCGGATCAGGAAGGAATTTATTCCTGGTGGTCCTACCGGTTTAGTGCAAGGAAGAAGAATGCAGGGTGGCGTATTGACTACTTTATTGTGTCAGAAGTGCTGAAAGATCGGCTGGAAGATGCGAAAATTCTGACGGAGATCATGGGAAGTGATCACTGTCCGGTGGAACTGGATATGAAAGGATAGGGAGAATTGATGTTTGATCTACAGCGATTTTTAGAAGGACTGGATCTGCTCTACGCATCCGGGAAAGGGCGTGAGGCAGAAGGGTACCTGAAACGGGGACTGAAAGAGGCGGCGTCCTGTGGGGATGATGGAGCAATCCTCGCAATTTTGAATGAACTGATGGGATATTATCGAGCAGCAGGAAGGTATGAGGAATGTCTTCTCTGCACCAGACAGGCCATGGAGCTTGCAGATGAGCTGGGTCTTGATGGGACAATGCAGTATGGAACCATGCTGTTAAATGCTGCGACAGGGTACCGTGCTGCTGGAAAATATCAAGAGGCGGAAACGCTTTATGGACAGGCATATGAAATTTACCGGAGGCATATTACGGGGCCGGATTATCATATGGCATCACTTCATAATAATTTAAGCCTTTTGTATAGCGAAACAGGACGCTTAAAAGAGGCGAAGCGGGAACTGGAGCGTGCGATGGAGATTGTAAGGAAGCTGGATGATGCAGAGATAGAGGTGGCAATTACCCATACAAATCTGGGAAATCTCTGTTTCCGGATGAACGAGACGGCCGAAGGAAAAGCACATATGGACCAGGCAGTCCGGATTTTTGAAAAGATGCCGGACGGGAAGGATTCCCATTATGCGTCGGCTCTGTCTGGACTTGGCGAAGCGTATTTCCGTGAAGGGAATCTGGAGGAGTCTCAGACATGCTATCAGAAAGCTTTGGATGAAATTTTCCGGTTCTATGGTGAAAATGAGTACTATCAGGTGACAAAACGGAATCTGGAGATTGTCTCGGATCTGCTGAGAAGACGGCAGGCAGCTGAGAAAAGCCAGGTGAAAGGGCTGGAATTAGCAAAAGCTTATTATGAGGAATATGGAAAACCGATGATCGAAGAGCAGTTTCCGGAGTATGCCGGACGGATCGCTGCCGGACTTGTAGGAGAAGGCTCTGAATGTCTGGGGTACGACGATGCCTGGTCCACAGATCACGATTTCGGCCCGGGATTTTGTCTGTGGCTGACGAAAAAAGATTATCGGAAAATCGGGCAGAAGTTACAGGAAGCCTATGACACACTACCAAAAGAATTTATGGGCTATGCGGCAAGAAATACGACGGAACAGGGAAAGCGACGTGTTGGCGTTTTTGAGATTGGGGCATTCTTCCAGAATCTGACCGGATATAAAAAAGCACCGAAGGAAGACAAAGACTGGCTCTCCATTTCTCAGGAATCTCTGCGGATCGCAGTAAACGGCGCGATCTTTGACGATCCCCTCGGAAAATTTACGAAGAGAAGAGCCTCATTTTCCGTGGAGCCGGAGAGTGTCCGCCTGAGAAGACTCTATGTTTCCCTTGGGAAAATGGCTCAGGCAGGACAATATAACTTCCCACGGGCCAAAAAGAGAAATGCTTTGGGAGCCATGTATTTTTCTCTGTCAGAGTTCCTTTCATCAGCGGTGGAGACATCATATCTTCTGAACAAAATCTACATGCCATTTTACAAATGGAAAATGAAAGGTATGGAAGAATTCCGGCGGATTCCGGAGATTCGGGTGCTTCTGGAAGAGCTGATGGAAAAAGAGACGACGGATAAAGATATAGAAGAGAAAATCGAACAGATTTGCCGGATTGTGGCAGGCGAGTTGAGAGATCAGGGAATTTCCGACAAAGAGGATGATTTCCTGGAAGCCCACAAGGCAGCTGTGCTGGAAAAGTTGATAGAAATAGAAAAGGACAAGGGGCATGATGGACAAAAACCAGTTGATTAAAGAAATCGTGGAAATGGAATGGCAGCAGTTCCAGAACGTTCATAATGAAGGCGGCAGGGCTTCCTGCCAGGAAGATAAAGAGACCTTTGAGATTATGAGAAACAGCCAGTTCCTTGCATGGAATGAGGATGTGCTGAAGAGTTACCTTGCGGATCTTCAGAATGCATGGGCGGACGGCTGGAATCTGCTGACAGAAAAGTACGCCCGGATGATGGAGAGTACAGCACCGAAAGAATATGAGGCTTTTCGGGAAATTCTCCCAAAGCGGAGTGAAGAACGGATTCGTCTGCAGGAAGAACTGATCCGGCAGGAAATCGTGTGGGCGGAGGATTTTGCCCGAAGATATCCGAAGCTTGGAAGTACCGGAAGAAAGATCCATACTTCGGAAGACACACCGTGGGACACTTCTCAGGAGACTTACTTAAGAGGAGAGATCGGTACCTTTTCGGATAAGACCATCAGCCTGTATGCCAGGATGATCCGGGAGATGTCTGAAAAAGGGGAAAATCTGACGGAGAAGAATCTTGGATTCATGGTTCATTTCTATGGATACCATTCTCTGGAAGAAGCGGAGCAAAGGCAAAAATAACAAATAGGAGCATAAAGACAGCAGAAAAGGAGACAGACCAGATGTTGATGAAACGGGAAGACATGGCGGCAGTGGCGGTAGACTATCAGGAGCGGCTCATGCCGGTCATGCATGAAAAAGAGGAACTGATGGCACATTCAGTGATTCTTTTGAAAGGACTAAGAGAACTTGGGATTCCGATTTATATCACTCAGCAGTATACAAGAGGACTTGGCATGACAGTGCCGGAGATTATAGAAGCAGCCGGAACCAGTGAATATCTGGAAAAGATCAGTTACAGTGCAGCTGAAGAAGTGATACCGAAACTTGGAGAAAAACGCACGGTAATTGTCTGTGGAATTGAATCCCACATCTGTGTGCTGCAGACCGTGATCGATCTGAAAGCCAAGGGATATACACCGGTTCTGGTGACGGACTGCATTTCCAGCAGAAAGCCACGGGATCTGGAGATGGCTCTGGAACGGGCGAAGATGGAAGGTGCCATCCTGACCACTTATGAAGCACTGCTGTTCGAGATTCTTGGAAAAGCAGGGACACCGGAGGCAAAGAAAATCCAGAAACTGATAAAATAAAAAGAACACTGCTTTTAGCAGACAGAAAAACTCCCCACAGAAATGTACGGTATATTGCCGATGGTTTCTGTGAGGAGTTTTTTTTAAAACTTCTTTTCCAGTGTCTTTCCCGTAGAGTTTCTCACTATCAACTTTGCGTGAAGCAGCAGTGTTCCGATGGAAACATCGTTCATCAGGCTGTCCAGTGCATAGTAGCCGCATTTTCCGATCTCAATTCGTTCCTGTCGGACGGTAGTCATCGGAGGATAGGTATACGGACAGATCGGAAGATCATCAAAACCGATGATGCTTAAATCATCTGGAATCCGAAGCCCCAGCTGCTGACACTGGATCATGGCTGCGTTGGCCAGAAGATCGTGACTGCAGATAATGGCGGTCATTCCCATATCAATGAGGCGTGGCAAATGCTTCTCCAGACACTGGGTGACATAGTAGGAAGCACCGGCGTAGTCGGATTCGGCCTTGAGACCGTTCTGCCGCATGGCATGGAAAAATGCCTTGTGGCGTACCTGCATGATGTGGGAGCCAAGAGCGCCGCTCAAGTATCCGATCTTTTTGTGTCCCAGACTTTTCAGATGGGAGACAGCAAGTTCCATTCCTTCATTATTGTCCACACCAACATAGGCGATCCTCGGGTTGGACTTGATATAGTTGTCATAGAGAACAGCAGGAGTCATACTGGTCTGGAAATCCACCATCCACGGGCCCTGTAAAGTAAAACCGAGGACAAACGCACCAATATAATCGTGCTGCAGCATGAACATATCATAGTGGATAGAGCGCTGCAGCTTTTCATTTACTGGAACAATCTCCACCTTGAATCCGGCCGGCTCTGCCATCTGACGAAACCCGGTGACGATCTCATAGCCGAACTGATGCGGCTCTTCATAGTCCAGATTTTCCACGAGAATACACATCTTTTTCGCAGTGGTTTTCTGCCTTCTTTGCCTGGTATATCCCATCTCTACTGCAGTTTCTAATATTGTTTTTCGCAATGTTTCGCTGATGTCCGGAGCACCGTTCAATGCTTTGGAAACAGTACCTTTGGACACGCCAAGTTTTTCTGCAATGTCTAAAATTGTAGCCATGTTATCACCCTTTAGAAAATAAAATGCAAAAATCAGATGATTTTTCTTTATTATATCGGATAGTGAGGGAAAATGCAATTCCTTTTACGAAACTAACGGATAAAAGTTCCGTAAAGCAAAATGGAAAATGTCATGAAATAAGACTGTACATATTGAACAAAAACAAGTACAAAATACTGTTAAAAACAGAGAAATATGTGTCGGATAATACATAACAGGGTTGACTTATAAGAATGAGAAATGTATAGTAGTAGCTAACGAAACAAAACGAAACTTTTGGGGAAAGGAGAAGGAAAAATAATGAAGAAAAGAGGGTTGGCAGTTCTGTTGACGGCTGCGCTGGCTATATCAATGTTCGCCGGATGCGGGAGCAGAGGTGGTTCGGATGGTGGAAAAGAGAACATTCGTCTGATGGTCTGGTCGCCGTCAGAAGACCAGTCAAAAGACAGCGGTGAATGGCTGCAGACTATGTGCGAGAAGTTCGCGGATGAACATCCGGAATGGGACATCACCTTTGTATACGGTGTCGCGGATGAAGCATCAGCAGCAGGACAGGTTGCACAGGATGCAGAGGCAAGTGCGGACGTATTTATGTATGCAAATGACACGCTCACCACGATGACAGATGCAAATGCGCTTGTAAAATTTGGAGGAAAATACAGAGAAGAGATCGAGAGCACAAACGGAGAAGAAGTTCTTGCGTCTCTGACAAAAGACGGAGAGCTTTACGGAGTTCCATTTACGACAAATACATGGTTTATGTATTATGACAAGAGTGTATTTAGTGAAGAGGATGTTAAAAATCTGGATACCATGCTTGAAAAAGGAGTCGTTTCCTTCCCAATGACAAACTCCTGGTACCTTCCGGCATTTTATCTTGGCAACGGATGTACGCTGTTCGGAGATGGAACAGATGAATCCAAAGGCGTAGATTTTGGCGGTGAGAAAGCGGTGGAAGTAACAAATTACCTGATCGACCTGGAACAGAATCCAAACTTCCGTATTGATGCGGACGGTTCCGGTATTGCAGGCCTTCGTGATGGAAGTATTTCTGCAATTTTCTCCGGGTCTTGGGATGCCAATGCAGTAAAAGAAGCACTCGGAGACAACATGGGGGTGGCTGCCCTTCCGACATTCACTCTAAATGGAGAAGAAAAGCAAATGCTGGCATATGCTGGTTCTAAGGCCATCGGAGTGAATCCGAACTGTGATGATATGGTAGCTGCGGTAGAACTTGCAGTATATCTCGGATCCGCAGAAGCTCAGCAGGCACATTACGAACTGAGAAACGTAATTCCGTGTAATACGGAACTTCTGGCAGAAGAGGGGATCGCAACAGACCAGCTTGTCATGGCACAGAACAATACATTCAACTATACATCAATTCTTCAGCCGTTTGTTTTCAGAATGAACAACTGCTGGACTCCGGTGGAAAATATGGGTAAAGGAATCCGAAATGGCAGCGTAACGCATGACAACGCGGCTGAACAGACGGAATCCATGAATGAAGCGATGAACAGTGACGGAATCTAAAGAGGTGAGAAAAGAATGGGAATAAGAAAAAAACATATCAATGATTTCCCGACACCGTATACCTGCACGGCGGCGATCAGGGAAGGCGGCATGGAGACAAAGCTCTCCATGGTGCTGATGGGATTTGGAAATATTATACATAAACAGAAGATCAAAGGACTCCTCTACCTGGCGTTAGAAGTGGCATATATTGTGTTTATGATTATGAATGGAATCCGATTCCTTTCGATGCTTGGTTCACTTGGAACAGTGGAACAAAAAGAGATCTGGGATGAGGCAAATCAGATTTATGTCTATACAAGAGGAGATCAGTCCATTCTGATCCTGCTCTACGGTGTGGCAACAATTCTTCTTACCATACTGATGATTTGGTCATGGAGAGGTGCACTGAAGAGTGCCTATAAGGCAGAATGTCTTGATAAACAGGGTAAGCATGTTAATAATTTTGTAGAAGATCTGAAATCTCTTTTGCATGAAAATCTGCACAGACTGCTGATGACACCTCCGATGATTTTTATCGGTGTGCTGACGATCCTGCCGCTGATTTTCATGATCTGTATGGCATTTACAAACTACAGTAAGATCGATAATCATCTGATGCTGTTTGACTGGGTAGGACTTGAAAATTTCAAGGCACTGTTTGACTCCAGCAGTATCCTTGGAAGTACGTTCTGGTCTGTACTTGGATGGACACTAATATGGGCGTTCTTCGCAACGTTCAGTAACTATATTTTCGGTATGATTCTTTCTATTGTAATTAACCGGAAAGATACAAAAGCAAAGGGATTCTGGAGATTCTGCTTCGTACTCTCCTGTGCAGTCCCGATGTTCGTTTCTCTTCTGATTATGAGAACGATGCTTCAGCCGGAAGGTGCGGTCAATGTCCTTCTTCGTAACCTGGGACTGATTGCCCCGGAAGCGAGTCTTCCGTTCTTTACAGATCCGACATGGGCAAGAGTAACAGTTATTGTAATCAATATCTGGGTCGGGGTACCATATACACTGCTCCAGCTGACCGGAGTTCTTCAGAATATTCCGGGCGAACTTTACGAGGCAGCCAGAGTGGACGGTGCCAATGCTGTACAGATCTTTTTTAAGATCACACTTCCGTACATGTTGTATGTGACGACACCATACCTGATCACAACATTTACAGGAAATGTCAACAACTTCAACGTTATCTACCTGTTGTCGGGAGGAGATCCGGTTACCAACCTGGAATCCACGGCAGGAAGTACAGATCTGCTTGTAACATGGCTGTACAAACTGACCGTAGACAAACAGTACTACAATATCGGTGCGGTTATCGGTATTCTTACATTTATTATTCTGGCGATTGCGGCTCTTTTGACTTACCGCAACAGTAAATCGTATAAAGAAGAAGGGGGATTCTAGATTATGGCTGTGAAAACAAAAGTACGCTCAGCTAAAAAGAGACGTTTTATCAATAATACGATCGTTCATGTCGTACTTGCCATACTGGCGTTTATCTGGGTATTCCCGATTATCTGGGTAATACTGACAAGCTTCCGGGCAGAAAAAGGGTCCTATGTTTCCACGTTCTTCCCAAGAGAATTTACACTTGATAACTATATTAAACTATTTACGGATACATCGATCCTGAACTTCCCGCAGATGTTCATGAACACACTGTTCATCGCAGTATGTTCCTGTATCTTATCTACATTTTATGTTCTGGCAGTTTCCTATTGTCTGTCCAGACTGAAATTTAAACTGCGCAAACCATATATGAACATGGCGATGATCCTCGGCCTGTTTCCTGGATTCATGTCCATGATCGCCGTATACTTCATCCTGAAAGCTGTCGGATTGACAGAAGGAAATCTTATCAAAGTGGCATTGATCCTGTGCTATTCCGGAGGAGCGGGACTTGGTTTCCAGATTGCCAAGGGATTTTTTGATACGGTTCCGATAGCGGTAGATGAGGCGGCGCTTCTCGATGGATGCACAAGATGGCAGATTTTCACAAAGATTACACTGCCGCTTAGTAAACCGATCGTTATTTACACTGTGCTGACATCTTTCATGTCACCATGGCTGGATTTCATTTTCGCAAAGGTAATCTGCCGTGCCAATTCTGACCAGTATACGGTTGCGATTGGACTGTGGAATATGCTTCAGAAAGAATATATTGACAGCTGGTACACAAGTTTCGCTGCGGGAGCGGTGCTGATCTCTATTCCGATTGCCATCCTCTTCCTGTTCATGCAGAGGTACTATGTGGACGGTATGTCCGGTGCTGTAAAAGGTTAAAAATCAGATTAGAATGAGGGACAGACAGATGGGAAAGACAGCAAAAGAATGGAAAGCATTTTATTCAGATCCGGAATTTGAACAGACCTACACTTATGAAGGGCATGATCTCGGGACAACCTGCACGGAGGATGGGACTTCCATTCTCCTGTGGAGTCCTGTGGCCGAGTTTGTAATGGTTCGGTTCTATCGTGACGGTGAGACCAAACATTTTTATCGGACGGAAGTGATGGCAAAAGAAGAAAAAGGAGTCTGGACATATCGGACGAAAGAAGTGCTTCACAAAGTGTACTATGACTTTGAGCTTTCCATAGAAGGAAAAAAGATGTGCTCAGCAGATCCTTACGCGAAGGCGTGCGGGATCAATGGAAAAAGGAGCATGATTGTAGATTTAAAAAGAACAGATCCGGAAGGATGGGAGAAAGATATTTCTCCCGCTTATCAGCAGGAAAATGTTATTTATGAGCTGCATATCGGAGAATATTCCTGGGATCCGTCCGGTGGATTCCCGGCAGCCTTCCGAGGGAAGTACAAGTCATTTACCTGTGAGAATACGACATTAGACTATGACGGCGTACATCCCACGGGCTTTTCTTATATGAAGAAACTCGGTATTACACACGTGCAGTTGATGCCGGCCTACGATTATGGATCTGTGGATGAAAGCAAGACAGAAGGGGAGTTCAACTGGGGGTACGATCCGGTGAACTATAACGTTCCGGAAGGCTCCTATTCCACGGATCCAAGAAACGGAGAGGTACGGATCAAGGAATTCAAGGAGATGATTCAGTCTTTGCACAAAAACGGGTTCCGGGTTATCATGGATGTGGTCTATAATCATACCTATTCCTTGGACACCTGGTTTCAGAAAACGGTGCCGTGGTACTATTACCGTGTCCATGAAAACGGGGAGACCGCAAACGGTTCTGCCTGTGGCAATGATGTGGCAAGTGAGCGGAGCATGTGTGCGAATTATATTCTGGATTCCGTTCTTTACTGGGCAGAGGAATACCATATCGATGGCTTTCGGTTTGACCTGATGGGGCTTCTGGATACGGGACTGATGAACCGGATTGAGTCAGAACTGGCACTCCGGTATGGAAAGGGAGAAAAGCTGGTATTTGGAGAACCGTGGTCTGCAGATGAAACCCCGATGGAAAAACAGGCGGTTCCGGCATTGAAATGTCATGTGGATCAGCTGGATTCTCAAGTGGGATTCTTCTGCGATGATACGAGGGATGCGGTGAAAGGACATGCATTTAAAGGAGAAGTTCCGGGATTTGTCAATGGGGGCAAAGGTATGGAGGAGGAAATCCTTTCTTCCGTACGCGCCTGGTGCGGTCCTAAATCAAAGGTGAAAGCGCCGTCTCAGGTCATCACCTATGTGTCCGCCCATGACAACTGGACATTGTGGGATAAACTCTCCCTGACGATTTCAGATGAGAAAGAGCGGAGGCGGGCAAACCGCATGGCGGCAGCTATCTATATGACCTGTCAGGGGAATATGTTCTTCCTCTCCGGAGAGGAATTTGCACGCACGAAAGACGGACTGGAAAATTCTTATAATGCGCCGATTGAGATCAACCGGCTGGACTGGAAACGTGCTTATGAACAGCATGAACTTACAGAGTATTACAGCGGACTGATTCATCTTAGAAAGCAGCTCCCAGGACTTTGCGATAAGTCTGAGAATGCATGGAAACGGATTCAGAATCAGTGGAAAACAGATGGCGCAGTTGGATTTACGGTGGATAATCGGGACAAAAGTGCACCTTCAAGATGGGAAAAGTTATGTGTTATTTATAATAGTAGAAATGAAAAGCTTGCGGCTGAGCTTCCGGAAGGACAATGGGAAGTGCTTCTGGATGGATACAGCAGCAATCTGTGGAGAGCTCCATTTGTTACAGAGGGAACGGTAAAGGTGGACTGCCACAGTGTATTAGTACTTGGACAAGCAGGAAAGTGAAGACAAACTTATGAAATGGATATACGGAAAACAGGATTTTAAAACACTCTCAAGAGGACAGGAAAACTGTTATCTTCTGACAAATGGGCTGGGAGGTTTTTCCTCTCTGACGATGACCGGTTCGGCCACACGAAATGATCATGCGGTATTGATGGCATGTACGAAGGCTCCGAATCATCGATATAATCTGATCCATCGGCTGAAAGAAGAGATCCGGATCGGAGAAGAGAAGCAGATTCTCTCGACGCAGGAGTTTGCGGACGGGACAAAAGAAGAAGGATATCAGAATCTGTCCGCATTCTCCTTTGAGGATACTCCGGTCTGGCGCTGGGAGATAAAGGGTGTCCGGATTTGGAAAGAACTTGGGATGACCCAGCATGAGAACACGGTAGCAGTTGTCTACGAAATAAAAAATGAGAGCCTGTTTGATGCGGAGCTTTTCGTGACACCTTTTTTGCAATTTGTAAGAAAGGGAGAAGACCTGGCGGAAGATCAGGTATTTGAACGAAAAAGAAACACTGTTTCCTCAGGTGGATTGACACTCTATTTCGAGACGAACGGGGAAATCCTTCCGGAGGAAAAGAAGGAGACCTATCATTACAGCTACGATGTCTGTGATGGTAGGAGAGAGAGCGGCACGGCAAAAGCAGTACTGAAGATCATGATGAAGATTCCGGCAGGAGAGAGAAGAATGCTTTCTATTGTCTACTCCACGGAAGCAGACAGAACGGATGCCCGGGCGGTGATTGCGGAAACAAAGCAATACAGAAAAGAGTTAGAGGAAAAGACAGGATTTTATGATCCAATGGCCAAGGTTCTTGTAAAAAGTGCAGCGCAGTTTGTAGCAGACCGGGAATCAACCGGCGCAAAGACGATTCTGGCGGGCTTTCCGTTTTTTGAAGACTGGGGACGGGATACGATGATTGCCCTTCCAGGTGTCTGCATTTCCACAGGACAGTATGAGACGGCAAAAGAGATCCTGAGAACCTTTGCGGCAAACGAGCGTGACGGCCTGATGCCGAATCTGTTCCCGGAAGGGAAGAATGAGCCGAGGTACAATACAGTGGATGCAGCCCTTCTGTTTATCAACTGCGTATACCTGTATCATCAGGCATCCGGGGATCTGGACTTTGTCAAAGAGGTATGGCCGGTGATGGAACGGATCATCACAAAATACCGGGAAGGAACGCGACACGGCATCCGGATGGTGGAAGATGGACTGATACAGGCCGGGGAAGGGCTGGATCAGGTGACCTGGATGGATGTCCGGGTCGGAGAGATCCTTCCGACACCAAGGCATGGCAAGCCGGTGGAGATCAATGCTTACTGGTACAATGCACTTCGAATTATGGAAATATTTGCATCTGAACTTGGATTGGAATATACTGGATATGGGGTGCTTGCGGACAAGGCCCGCACTTCTTTCCGGGAGCAGTTCTGGAATGAAGAGAAGGGATGCCTGAAAGATCTGGTATCCGGGACAAAGGCGGATCGACAGATCCGATGTAACCAGATCTGGGCCGTATCCATGCCGTTTACCATGTTGGAAGAAGAACAGGAACGGCAGGTGGTACGCACTGTTTATGAAACACTGTACACCCCTTACGGACTGCGCACGCTGGAAGAGGGGGACGAAGAGTTCCGCCCGTTTTACGGAGGAGAGATGATAGAACGTGATCTGGCATATCATCAGGGAACAGTCTGGACATTTCCGCTTGGCGCTTATTATCTGGCATATCTGAAGGTATGTGGATACAGCGAAGAGTCGAAGGAAGAAGTACGCGAACAGCTGGAAGTCATGGAAAGTGCCATGAGGGAGGGCTGTATCGGACAGCTTCCGGAGATTTACGATGGAGGGAATCCATCCTCGTCCAAGGGATGTTTCGCCCAAGCGTGGAGCGTAGGAGAAATCCTACGTGTATATGAAGCAGTTAAATAAGAATACACATCGAAAGGAGAACAAAGATGGAACAGTTATTACAGGAGATGTTACAGAAGAACTATGGAAAAAGCATCAGCGATGCGTCCAATGAAGAAATTTATACAGCGCTTTTATGCATTACAAAAGAAAAAATGGCAGGAATGAAGAGGAATGAAGGGAGCAAAAAACTCTATTATATTTCCGCGGAATTTCTGATTGGAAAACTGTTATCCAATAACCTGATTAATCTTGGTCTGTTTGATGAGACAAGAGAAGTACTGAAAAATCACGGCAAAGATATTACAGAAATCGAGGAGGCCGAGCTGGAACCATCTCTTGGAAACGGAGGACTTGGACGTCTGGCAGCGTGCTTTCTGGATTCTATCGCGACACTTGGACTGCCGGGAGACGGTGTGGGTTTAAACTACCACGATGGATTATTCCGCCAGACCTTTGTGGATAACAAGCAGAGAGAAGAGAAAAACCCGTGGATCACGGACAACAGCTGGCTGACAAAGACGGAACGTCATTTTGAAGTGCCATTTAAGGATTTTACTCTGACTTCCACGATGTACGATATTGACGTGCCGGGATACAAAAACGGCTGCAGCAAGCTGCATCTGTTTGACCTGGATTCTGTGGACGAATCCATTATCCATGACGGTATCCAGTTTGATAAAGAAGATATCAAGAAAAACCTGACACTTTTCCTCTATCCGGACGACAGTGACGAGGCCGGACAGCTGTTAAGAATCTATCAGCAGTATTTCATGGTCAGCAATGCGGCACAGCTGATCCTTGCAGAGGCAGAGGAGAAAGGATATAACCTTTACCAGTTGTATGACCATGTGGCAATCCAGATTAATGATACTCATCCGACGATGGTCATTCCGGAATTGATCCGTCTTCTGATGCAGAGAGGATTTAACATGGATACCGCTGTGGATGTTGTAAGAAAGACCTGTGCGTATACCAACCACACAATTCTGGCAGAAGCACTGGAAAAATGGCCGATCTACTATCTGGAGAAAGTAGTTCCGCACTTGATGCCGATTATCAGGGATTTGGATGCACGTGTCAGAAGAGACTTCCACGATGAGAGAGTATACATTATTGATAATCAGGATCGGGTACATATGGCACACATTGATATTCACTTTGGCTATGCAGTCAATGGAGTGGCGGCTCTTCATACCGAGATTCTGAAAGAATCCGAGTTAAAGCCGTTTTACGACATTTATCCGGAGAAATTCAACAATAAGACAAACGGAATCACTTTCCGTAGATGGCTTGTACACTGTAACCATGAGCTGTCCGATTATCTGGCAGACCTGATCGGACCGGAATTTATGGATGATGCATCCAATCTTGAAAAACTTCTTGCATACAAGGACGATGAGAAGGTGCTTGGTGATCTGAGAACGATTAAGAAAAATGCCAAAACCGCCCTGAAGAATTATCTGATGCAGACACAGGGTGTGGAGATCGATGAGAATTCCATTTTTGATATCCAGATCAAACGTCTCCATGAGTACAAGAGGCAGCAGATGAACGCACTGTATGCGATTTACAAATATAAAGAAATCAAGAAAGGCAATCTGCCGAAACGTCCGATTACAATGATCTTTGGTGCAAAGGCAGCTCCGGCTTATACGATTGCAAAGGATATTATCCATCTGATCCTCTGCCTGCAGCAATTGATTGAAAATGATCCGGCGGTACGTCCGTACATGCGGATTGTCATGGTAGAAAACTACAATGTTACCAAGGCAGAAAAACTGATCCCGGCATGTGACATTTCCGAGCAGATTTCCCTCGCTTCCAAGGAGGCATCCGGAACCGGCAACATGAAGTTCATGCTTAACGGTGCTGTGACACTGGGAACGGAAGATGGAGCAAACGTGGAGATCCACGAGCTGGTAGGAGATGAGAACATCTACATCTTTGGCAAAAAATCAGAAGAAGTCATCAAACTTTACGATACAGCAGGCTACAACTCCGGTGAGATTTATGACAACGATCCGATGATCGAGGAGCTGGTAGACTTTATCATCAGCAAAGATCTGATTCGTATCGGCGATCCGGTAAGCCTGGCAAGACTGTACAAAGAGATTGTATCCAAAGACTGGTTTATGACCCTTCTGGATGTAAAAGATTACATTCAGACAAAAGAGCAGATGCTCGAAGATTATGAGGATGAGAAGGCATGGGCAAAGAAAGCGCTTGTCAATATTTCGAAGGCCGGATTCTTCTCTTCTGACCGGACTATCCGGGAATATAACGAGGACATCTGGCATCTGTAGGCCGGATGTGTCATGAAAGGGGATCAATCATGAGAGAAACAGGAATATTGATGCCGGTATCCGCACTCCCGTCCCGTACGGGAGTGGGGGAACTGGGTGCATACGCATATGAGTTTGTTGATGCCTTGAAGGAAAACGGTGTGAAGATCTGGCAGATCCTTCCGCTCAATCCGGTGGGATACGGAAATTCACCGTATCAGCCGTATTCCTCTTGCGCAGGAGACGAGCTTTACATCAGTCTGGACCTGCTTTATGAGGGAGGACTGTTGAAAGAGAAGGCACCTTCTTTCCGGGAAAACGCAAAAACCGTTGACTATGATGCAGTTCGGGCATTCAAAGAGCCGTATCTGAAAGAAGCGTTTGCCAATTTTCAGGAGACAGAAGAGTACAGGGAATTTACAAGACAGCCATGGGTGTACGAATATGCGGTATTTCGTGCACTGAAAAAGGCAAATGGCAACGTCTGTTGGAATGAATGGAAAGCAGAGGACAAGGTTTGGCCGGAAGTACCTGCACCTCTTGCGAAAGAGCAGGAAGACGAGGCAGCCTACCAGATGTTTCTTCAGTATGAATTTTTTATCCAGTGGATGGCTGTAAAGAAGCACGCCAACGAAAATGGCATCCAGATCATGGGAGATGTTCCGTTCTATGTGGGCGTGGACTCGGTAGATGTCTGGGGCGGAAAGGACAACTTTCTTCTGGACACAGACGGACGTCCGATTTTTATTGCCGGAGTGCCTCCTGATTATTTTAGCGCTACCGGACAGCGGTGGGGAAACCCGATCTATGACTGGGACTATATGAAAGAGCATGAATATCAGTTCTGGACTGACCGGATCGGATACAATCAGAAGTTATTTGATATCATCCGGATCGATCATTTCCGGGCGTTTGACACCTTCTGGAAAATTCCGGCAGAGTGTCCGACAGCCATTGAAGGAGACTGGATCGAAGCTCCAGGCTATGAAGTCATCGACACACTGAAAGCCAAAATTGACGGACTCAATCTGGTTGCGGAAGACCTTGGAGAACTCCGTCCGGAAGTACTGGAGTTAAAAGACCATTACCATTTGAAAGGGATGAAAATCCTAGTCTTTTCTATCGAAACAGGTGGAAAGTATGCCTACGACAGCTTCCACGATGTGGAAAACATGATTATTTATACCGGAACCCACGATAATGATACATTAATGCAGTGGTATGAAGGATTAAGCGTGGCGGTAAAAAGAAAGGTACGCCGTTTCCTCAAACGTCAGGGCATCAAACAGGGCTCCATGAAAGACCGGCTCCTTACTTACGTTTTCCAAAGCAAGGCAGAGTACGCGATCATTCCGATGGCGGACATTCTGGGACTTGGAAAAGAAGGACACATCAATACACCGGGAACGGTCGGCTCTCCGAACTGGGAATGGAGAATTACGGATCTTACGCAGGCAAAGAAGGAATTGAAACATTACCGGAAAGCAATCACAGAAAGGGGCTGATGATAGATGGATTTTACAGGAGTTTACCATAGAACAACCGAGCAGATGAGCTACTCGTTAAATGAATCGGAACTGATTGTCAATCTGAAGACCGGATACGATGTGAAGCGGGTGTTCCTCTATTATGGAGATCCGTTTGAAGCGGGAATTCTCGGAGGAAATGAGAAATGGGCCGGAGTTCGGGAAGAGATTGTTTACAAAAAACGTCTGAAACATCAGATCTGGTGGACTACGACTCTGGTGCCGAAATATAAGCGCTGCAAGTATTATTTTGAGCTGCATACAGATGACGAAGTCTGGTATTACTTTGAGGATGGATTCCTGACCAAAGAGCAGATGGAGATGGACGGCCGGATGCTCCAGTGCTTTACGGTTCCGTGGATGAATCCGGCTGATGTGAACCGGACGCCGGACTGGGTGAATGATACGATCTGGTATCAGATTTTTCCGGACCGCTTCTGCAACGGGACACCAGGAGACGGCCGAGAAGGGATTCTTCCATGGAAAAACGAGGGACCAGTCAAAAATGAAGAACGTTACGGCGGCAATCTGGAAGGTATCCGTCAGAAGCTTCCTTATTTGAAAGAACTGGGCATCACCGGGATTTACCTGAATCCGATTATGGAGGCAGACTCCAACCATAAATACGACACAAAAGATTATACAAAAATTGATCCACAGTTCGGAGATTCCGAGATGATGAAACGTCTTGTAGCAGAGGCGCATGAACATGGGATTCGCGTGATGGTGGATGCAGTCTTCAATCATTGTGGAAAAGATTTTGCACCATGGCTGGATGTAAAGAAAAACGGGAAAGATTCCGCCTACGCAGACTGGTTTATGGTCAATGACTGGACGATGCTTAACAAAGAAGCAAGTACCAGAGACGGGCGGTATTATTCCTTCGCTTTTGCGGACAAGATGCCCAAACTCAATACGAACAGCGAGCCCGTGATCCACTATTTTCAGGAGATCTGCGAAGACTGGATCCGGGACTATGATATTGACGGTATCCGTTTTGATGTGGGAAATGAAGTGTCCCACCGGTTCCTGAAACGGATCCGGGATCATGTAAAAGCTATCAAACCGGATATCTATCTTCTGGGAGAGATCTGGCATGACGCCAGTCAGTGGCTGATGGGGGATGAATACGACTCTGTCATGAACTATCCTCTTATGAGCGGCATCCACGATTTCTTCATCGATCAGACGATGAAAAAGGAAGACTTTGAGTATATGATTAACCACTGCTATACGATGTACATGCAGCAGTCCAACAATGTACTGTTCAATCTGCTGGATTCCCACGATACAGAGCGGTTGATGAATCGCTTCCACGATCTGGACCTGTTCTACCAGCAACTGGCGATTCTCTTTACCATGCCGGGAAGCCCATGCATCTATTACGGAACGGAAATTGCCATGGAAGGAAGTTTCGATCCGGATTGCCGCAGATGTATGCCGTGGGATCAGATTCAGACCGAAGAAAACCAGAAGAAGATCCATGAGATCCAAAAGCTGATTCATCTTCGTAAGACCGAACCGGCGCTGCGAAGTTTGTACTTCCATTTCCCGGAAGAATATGACGAGCCGCGTCTGGTACAGTATATCAAGCTTGATCAGGAGCAGAATAAGACTGAAATCCTTCTGAACTGCACGGAAGAAACGGTGATAGTGAAAGGTGAAGGAGAGATTCTGTTCCAGAGACAATATCAGGATGGAGTCCTGAAACCGAAAGGAGTACTGATTCGGAGAATCGGGCGATAAGAAAGAAGAAAAACAGGTGGCTGACAACAGCCACCTGCTTTCGTTTTTGCAGAAATGCTTCTTAAATTTAAAAATCAGCGGTTCAGATATTCCGTGATGAGTTTGGCAGAAAGTTCCGCATTTGTTATGACTGCTGGATGCCCGCCGGTTTGGAACATGTGGATGGTACCGTGTTGTACGAGCTGGTTCATTTCTCTATATTCCTCCGCCATATCCTTACGGCACATCTCATCTTCCAGACTCCCCATAAAAAGAATCGGAGTACTTAAAGCTTCTATCGGCTTACAGAATAGAGGGGTTCCTTCTTTGGCACAGGTTGTCAGTGCATGCGTATTAAGGTCTACGACCGTTTCCCAATCTTCTCCCTGGCACCATTCATAGAACTGTCTTGCCTGAATATCGCGTTTTGCAGATTCTCTTTCCTGCAATAGATTTTCAGCAAAGGATTCGGGTAATTTTCTGCCGTCAAAGCTGTCGGCAACGACCTTTTTGATAAGGTCAGGGCGTTTTAATGCCGTGTTGACAGCAACCCAGGCACCGCCGCTCGTTCCGAAAAGATTCACTTTTTCAATCTTTAAATGTTCAATCAGAGCAATGACTTGTTCTGCCTGGGTGATCCAGAGATTTTCCGGGAATTTCTCTACTCTGTCTGATTTTCCATTTCCTAAGAAGTCAATCAGGATAACCCGAAAGTTTTTCTTGTATAAGGATAATATAAACTCAAACATAACAGAGGAAGCGGCATCTCCGTGCAGCATAATAAGTGGTTTTCCGGCTCCTGCTTCTTTAAAAAAGATTTTTTTCGACTGATAATAAAAATATGACATATTTTTTGCCTCCTAATCATTTTCTGGTATGATCAGCAAGGCGTAATAACAAAGTTACACCTTGCTATTACAATGTAATGAAGATACCCATAACCAACCCTCCTTTTTCCTGAAATCGTTTTTTACTGTTTTTGAATTGACATCGAAACAGAGCGCGTATTCAATGTTCTTAAGAAATTTATATATTTCCCCACCTTAATATTGTACAGTTATAGCGTAAACGGTTTGAGTGCTTTCATCAATCCGCAAAATAAACATAGCATAATTATGTATTCAAGGCAATGAAAGCATGGTATTCATGAAAATTTTTAAGAGATATAAAGGATAAAGATTCGATTCCAAATTGCGATTTTGAGAAGATGGTGATACGCTGTATGGTAGAATGAACAGAAAGGATGGTATTCGTCGGATGAGCTACAAAATTCTTCTGGTGGATGATGACAAGGATCTGGTAGAGATGTTGTGCCGGTATTTCCGGCTGAAGGGATATGGGATGCTGACAGCGATCAATGGAGTGGATGCGGTGAAGAAGTCAGGAGAAGGACCGGATCTCATTCTTCTGGATATCAATATGCCGGGAATGGACGGTCTGGAGGTGTGCCGGAGAATTCGGGATCAGGTGTCCTGCCCGATTTTATTTCTGACAGCGCGGGTCGAAGAGCAGGATCGGGTGAATGGATTGATGATGGGCGGAGACGATTATATTGTAAAACCGTTCAGCTTAAAGGAGCTGGAGGCGAGAGTGCTGGCCCATCTGCGGCGGGAGGAACGGCATCAGAAGAAGACGCAGTACCGCTTTGGAAACGGAATGATAGTGGACTATACAGCAAAGACAGCCTCCTTCGATGGGAAGGTTCTGGATTTAACGAAGATGGAATTTGGAATTCTGGAGTTTTTATCCATGCATCCGGGGCAGGTATTTGATAAAGAGCGGATTTATGAACATGTTTGCGGCTATGACGGCCAGGGTGACAGCAGGGGCATCACGGAGCTGGTACGGAGAATCCGCGGGAAAATCGGACAGTATACAAAAGAGGACCCGATTGAAACAGTATGGGGAGTGGGATATCGATGGAAAAAATAAGAAATCTTTCCCTGAGGAAAAGTATTATCGTCTACATGCTCACAGGAATTGTCATCGGTTTTATTCTTGGAGCATTCATCGGTCTGGAAGCGGAACAGGCGCAGGAGCAGATCTGGTGGAAGTATGTGGATCAGGATCAGTATATTGAAGAAATGCAGAAGCGGGATCCGGATGCTTTTGATGTGGCGATTCCGCGGATCAGCAACGATGATATGAGCCGGACGGATGCAAGACTTTCCGAACTGTGCGACTTTCTGACTACATACGGGATTCTTGTTCTATGTGCGGCAGGGATTGTTGTGTCCACGTGTTTGTTTTACCGGAATAAGATCCGCAAGCCTCTTCTGGAGCTGAATCTGGCGGCAAGGAAGATAGCAGACAATGATCTGGATTTTGAGATCGGATATCAGAGTAAGGACGAACTGGGCGTACTCTGCCGGGAGTTTGAACATATGAAAGAGGAACTGGCGCAGAACAATCAAAAAATGTGGAGGATGGTGGAAGATGAGCAGGTACTGCGCTCTGCCATTGCGCACGATCTGCGGACTCCACTGACTGTGCTCAAAGGGTATCAGGAAATGATGATGGAATTTATTCCGGAGGAAAAGCTAGATCGAGAAGCGCTTCTTGATATACTGACAGAAAGTAGGGGACAGGTGGAACGGTTGGAGCGGTTTCTGGACCGGATGCGGGTCTTTTCCGCATTGGAGCGGGAGCCCCTTTCCTGTATGGATATGTCGGTCGATGAGATTGCAGAACAGATCGAAAAGACCGGAAAGATGCTGGCAGAGACTTCGGAAAAGCAGTTTGAAGTCTTTACGGGAGGAGAGGGAGAGAAGCTTACACTGGATCAGGATCTGATTCTGGAAGTGGCAGAAAATCTGATTATCAACGCACTGCGCTATGCAGCGTCCAAGGTATCGGCGGGTATCTATCAGGAAGCGGACCGGCTGGTACTGGAAATAAAAGATGATGGAACGGGATTTACCATCAGTGAAGAAGAAGCAAAACAGGCCTTCACTTCGGCCAATCCAAGGGATGATCTGAAACATTTCGGGCTTGGAATGTATATCAGTGAAGTGTGCTGTAAGAAGCACGGGGGATACCTCGAAGTGGAAAACCAAAGAGACGGAGCATGTGTACGGGCATATTTTGGCTCGCGTCCGGAAATGAAATCAAGTAGATGATGAAGGATTGTATGGTTTAGTTAAAATGATATTGAGGTGTCATCATAAATATTTTGCTTTTTGCCGCAAAGGTGTTACAACCTTTGCGGTTTTTGTTTCCCGTTGTCTTTTCATTGTGAATCTCCTGCTACGATAGAAATATCAAAAAAGAAAGAGAGGATGAAAATGAAAGCAGTAATGAAACGGGAAGTAAAAAACTACCTGAAGAATCCGTTATTCTGGGCAGGGATCGTGGTTGTGATTTTCGGTTTGTTTCAGATGCTGTCGCCATATCTGGAAGTGAAATATTTCCGCACGGAGCAGGAAGTGAAAGCGGCAAAACCGGATAATATTGCAGACACGGATATCATGAACGGATATGTCAAATCCACGAAGGAAGAGCAGTTGGAACTTGCCAAGAAAAAGCTGATCAGCCTGATTGTAAAGGAGAACGGTGAGGATGAACAAGTAGTTCAGAACACGCTGGATCAGATCTGTTCTTCCGGAAAGAGTATCGACGAAATGTCCGATGCCATCGGGGAGATTTACGGGTATCCGGATGGTTACAGCTTGAGATATTACTACATGGAATATGAATATCATCAGGGTACTGTAGACGAAATCAACGCTGAATTGAAAGCAAAAATGTCGGCACACAGTTATTCCTGGTACTTTGGGAGAAAATTTGCGGACTCTGGCGGACTGTATCTTGCATTTTTCAGTGCGGTTCTACTTGCATTTCTCTTTATCCGGGATACGAGAAGAGATACTTACGAACTGCTGCACACGAAGCCGGTTTCAGCAAGAAGCTATATATTTGGGAAAGCGGCAGGAGGATTTCTGGCAGTAGGAATTGTCTGGCTGATCCTTGTGATTGTGTTTTTCTTTGTCAGTCTTGCAGCAGGAATCCGCAATGATCTGCCGATATCGCTGGTCGAATTTCTGATTCCGTCCGTCTGCTATATTCTGCCGAATCTTCTGATGATTACCAGTGTATATGTGATCATAGCACTGATTTTTAAAAATCCGCTTCCGGGAGTGCCGCTTTTGTTTTTGTATCTGTTTTATTCCAATATGGGAAGTATCGGGCCGGACGGTGAATTTGGATACTATGGAAGGGCACTTGCGATTATGGTACGGTTTCCGGGCGGATTTCTGGATACGACACCGCCGCCGATGGCTGTGTGGAATCAGCTCTTTCTGCTTGTGGCTTCGGCAGTCTTTCTCTTTGCGGCAGCGGCCATCTGGAAAAGGAGGAGAGTGTATTGAAAAAGGAATGGAAAATCTGTATTGCACCATATAAACTGGCGTACTCCATCTTGTTTCTGCTTCTGTTTGCTCTGGCCCGAGGTGTCACTATAACTTCGGAAATCGGTCCTGCTCTGATGCAGGGAGTAGCCGTTCTGGCATCCGTATTCTGTGCGGAAACCAGTGTAATGGACCGAAACGGGCTGCGGTGGGAAATCATCTGTCTGAAACCGGAGAAGAACCGGATCCGCATGATTTACAGGAGATGGATTCTTCAGGCGGTGTATTTGTACGTGACCGCTCTTGCAGCATATTTTGCTTTTTTCTGGCAGAAGCCTTACCGGATGATAGAGCGTACCTTTGTTTCAGAGTACGGCGGTTACGCAGCGGCTCTTGCGGGAACGATCTTGTTCTGGAGCCTGATATCGGTTGTCATTTCTAATCTGGCAAAGAGTCAGTGGGTGGGGATCGGAGTGTCGGTTCTTCTATGGATTACAACCAATTCCACTATCGGGGACCGGCTGCTCGGGCGGTACAATCTGTTCGCATACTCATTCTGTGAATCCATGGGAGCAAAATGGAGTGAATGGGTGTATGGAACACTGATTCAGGTTCTGTTGGCTATTGTATTTCTGATATTGATTTCGATCATAGAAAAGAGGGTGTCAAAATGAGTGTGAAGATGAAAAATGTGACAGTAACATTTAAGAATCAGGTACGGGCAGTGGATCACGTCAGTCTGGAAATTCCCCATGGTGTCTACGGACTGCTCGGGGAAAACGGCGCCGGAAAGACGACGCTGATGAGAGTATTGACGACTGTCCTGACTCCGTCTGAGGGTGAGGTGTATCTGGACGAAATCCGGTATGGGACTGGAAAGGATGAACTTATCAAACAGAAAATAGGGTATCTTCCACAGGAACTCAATCTCTATCCGGGGCTTTCCGTGCAGGACTGTCTGGAATACTTAGGGGAACTTTCCGGTATCCCAAAGGAGGAATGTAAAAAACGAATCTGCTATTATCTGGAAAAGACGGGGCTTATGAATCATCGGAAAAAGAAAATGCGACAGCTTTCCGGAGGAATGAAGCGAAGAGTCGGACTCATTCAGGCACTTCTGAATGAACCGGAATTTTTGATCGTGGATGAACCGACAACGGGGCTCGATCCGGAAGAACGAGTACGAATCCGTAACCTCCTGGTGGATTTCTCGGAAGGGCGAACCGTTTTGTTTTCCACGCATGTGGTGGAGGATATCGCGGCCACCTGCAGTCAACTTGCAGTGATGCGCAAAGGCTCTTTTCTCTATACCGGGACGGTACAGGATCTTCTCTCCCAGGCAAAAGGAAAGATATGGACAGCAAATGTGGCAGACGACACTGAAGCCAAAAGGTTGGAAAAGCAATACCGGACGACCTCCAAACAGTACACAGAAGAAGGGATGACTGTGAAGATTATCAGTAACGTGAAACCGGATATTGACTGCACACAGCCGAAGATTACACTGGAAGATGCATATCTGTACCTGATGATGGAAAAGAAGAAGTAACAAGTACGTTATTATGATAAGAAGAATGGCACACCACAGGATCCGGCTTGTGAAATAAGGGAGAAACAGGTATACTGTAGGTAGAAGGAAACGGATAACCGGAAAAAGGGGGAAGGCGTATGAAAAGACGGATGAAACGTTTACTGGCACTTGGTATCGGAATCCTGATGATTGGAGTTAGCGCCTGTGGATCCAAGACACCTGCAGAGACCAGTGAAAAGCCAAAGATAGAGCAGACTGATCAGGGATCATCCACAGAGGAACAGGAAGAAACGGACGAGACTGATAACGGGGAAACTGAAGATACGGAGAAAGAACCAGATACGGTAGAGCCGGAAAATTCGGAGACAGAAGATAACAAGGAGGATCCGGAACAATCAGAAAATACAGAAACACAGCCGGTGAATCAGAATAAGGAAGTAAATGAGGAAGTATTTGATGAGATGATAAATTCCCTTTCCCAGTACGAAGAAGGAACGGCAGGTGCAAGTTTGAAGCGGCTGAAAGCAGCTTTCGGTATATTGAATTTCTCAGAGCAGTATGAGAGTAGCCAGAAAGAATCGTTTACTCAGAAGCTTCAGGAATATCTGGCAGAGGACGAGGCAATGAGTGCGGAAGATATGAAACTGAAACTGGAAGGACTGGATCCGACAGTACAGCAGGCCTTTACGGAGGGAATTGCCTCCATGCAGGATCAGCTCTCGGATGCGGGGAATCCGAACCATTATGATACGTATACAGAGCAAAAGTATCAGGATGTGATCAAAGTAATGGAAGAAGTGCTGAATGAAGTATAATAGTTTGCAATAACAAAAATCCCGGAGAACGCGGTGAAACCACATGCGTCTTCGGGATTTTATTTTTTTGCCAGGTATATGCTTCTATTATACCGTGTGGAATCCGCGGCCGATAATCTCGCTGGTGTTGGAGATCAGGATAAATGCGCCCGGCTCGGTTTCCTTGATGAAGTTACGGAGCCGCACTGCCTGCGGACGGTTCAGCGCTGTCAGGACAATATATTTCTTCTGTCCGGAGAAAACACCCTGGGCAGAGTAAACCGTTGCTCCACGGTGCAGATCCCGGATGATGAAGTTACAAATTGGCTCCGGACTGTCGCAGACAACATTGAAACACTTGGAAAGGTTGAAACTTTCAATGAAGTTGTCTGTGATGAGGGAGCGAAGAACAAGTCCCAGAATGGAAAAGAGACCTGTCTCCATACCAAATACGAATACGCCTGCCACGGCAATCGCAACGTCGGAGATCATCAGGACACGCCCGATGTCATAACCGGTATATTTTTTCAGTATCATTGCCACAATATCGGTTCCCCCGCTGGATGCCCCCATATTAAAGAGGACTGCGGAGCCGAAAGCAGGAACCGCGATCGCAAAGATCAGTTCCAGCACCGGCTGGTCGGTAAGAGGACCACTCATCGGATAAACACGTTCCAGGAGGGACAGGAGAAAGGAAAGGAGCATACTGCAGTAGAATGTTTTTGCTCCGAAGCTCTTTCCCATGATCAGAAATCCCAGGACAAGTAGAACGATGTTACAGATAAAGTTGAAATCACCGCTGCTGATGGTACCGGTCTTCGCGACAAGGACGGCAAGACCGGTAATGCCGCCGAATGCAAAGTTATTTGCAAACTTGAAAAAGTAAATACCAAGTGCCATGATGGCGGTGGCAACCGTCATGACGACAAAATCCCAGAGTTTGGATTTTTGTTTGATGTTAGATGATGGTTTTGGGATAGAATACTTCATATCCACATGATGATGACCGTTCATTTTTTCTTCCTCGTTTTCTTTTGTTTTATGAAGAATTTTTCTTCAAAATTGTAACCCTCTAAGGAGAAAAAGTCAACGATCCTGAAAGGAAAAATAAAGGAAATATCATGCAAAGCTTTTTGTCGGGTATGGAGGACTTTTTTTGGGAGATACTATGCCCAAAAGGAGGAAAAAATAATGCATCATTGCAACGCAATTAGAGATATATACGCAAGAGAAATCCTTGATTCCAGAGGAAATCCGACGATTGAGACCCAGGTACTTCTGGGGGACGGCACGATTGGAACGGCAAGTGTCCCGTCAGGAGCTTCCACCGGAAGGTATGAGGCGAAAGAACTTCGGGATAAAGAAAAGCAGGACCGTTATTGCGGACGGGGTGTAGAGAGAGCGGTGAATCATGTTAATGACCGGATCGCAAGAGAAATCATTGGAGTCGATGCGCTGGAACAGACAGAGCTTGACCAGCTACTGATCCGGCTTGATGGAACGGAAGATAAGAGCAATCTTGGAGCGAATGCGATCCTGAGCGTGTCCATGGCAGCAGCGAAAGCAGCGGCGAAGAGCCTGGATCTGCCGCTTTACCGTTATCTTGGCGGTGTGCATACCAGACGGATGCCGGTGCCTATGATGAATGTTCTAAACGGCGGAAGGCATGCGGATAATATCATAGACTTTC
This sequence comes from uncultured Sellimonas sp., assembly GCA_963559135.1. Classification (GTDB taxonomy): domain Bacteria; phylum Bacillota; class Clostridia; order Lachnospirales; family Lachnospiraceae; genus Sellimonas. The sequence continues at coordinate 5,679 of CAUWJP010000004.1, read as the reverse complement.
AGGAATTTATGATTATGCCCACAGGAGCCTGCTGCTTCCAAGAAGGGCTTAGAATGTGCACGGAAGTCTATCATGTAATTAAGGCACTTCTGAAAGGAAGAGGATATCACACCGGAGTGGGTGACGAAGGCGGTTTTGCCCCGGATCTTCCGGATACAGAGAGCGTCTGTGACATCCTGATGGAAGCCATCGAGACGGCAGGTTACCGGGCAGGAAAGGACATTGTACTATGCCTGGATGCAGCGGCCTCAGAAATTTATGACAGAGATTTCGGGAAATACGTGTTTGTGGGAGAAAGCAAAGGAAAAGAGAAAAAGGTAGTTCGCACTGCGGAAGAGCTTATTGACTACTATGCGGAACTAATCGAAAAATATCCGATTGTATCCATTGAAGATGGATTGGAAGAAGAGGATTTTTCGGGATGGGAGCTGATGAATACGAGGCTTGGGCTTCAGACACAGCTGGTAGGTGATGATCTCTTTGTGACCAGTACGAAACGGCTGAAACGAGGGATTGACTGCCGGGCAGCGAATGCTGTTTTGATCAAGATCAATCAGATCGGTACACTCACAGAAGCGTTTGATACAATCCGAATGGCTCAGGAGTATGGGTATCGATCCATTGTTTCCCACCGTTCCGGCGAGACAGCGGATACAACGATTGCAGACATTGCGGTAGCTTTTGGAACCGGGCAGATCAAGACTGGAGCTCCGTGCCGTTCAGAGCGGGTGGAAAAATACAACCGTCTGCTGAAAATAGAGGAAGAACTCGGAAATGCGGCCATCTACAGCAATCCATTCGCCTGATCTACTGATCATGGAAAGAAAAGCCGGAAGACAGGAAAAGAAGCGAAAAACTGCTTGCGCAAACCGGAAGGATATGGTAGTATTATATATGGTTTATGCGCAGGAGGTGTAGAAGTTGGAAATCTTGAAAATCGTGCTCACAATTATATTTGTAATAGACTGTATTGCTCTTTCAGCAGTTGTATTAATGCAGGAAGGAAAATCAGCCGGCCTTGGAACGATTGCCGGTATGGCGGATACCTACTGGGGACAGAACAGAGGACGTTCTATTGAGGGAACTCTTGTGAAAGTCACAAAGGTTCTTGCCGCACTGTTTCTTATCCTTGCTGCGGTATTGAATTTAAAAGTATTTGCTTAGTGAAAGAAGATGCAGAACACTCTATTTCAAAAAATAGAGTGTTCTTTTTTTACAATATCAGATAGAATAGAAGGGAGTATGTGAGGTACAGACAATGGACAGACAATATGAGAAAAGAAAGAAAATGGTATACCAGTTCATCTGCGATGATTTCTATGTCCCGATGAAGATGAAAGAAATGGCCTCCATCCTTCAGGTGAAAAAGGAGGATAGGCAGGAGTTAAAAGAGATTCTGGATGCCTTAGAATCCGAAGGAAAGATTCATAAAACCCAGAAAGGGAATTATGTGAAAGGTCAGGGGAACAGACTGTCCGGGATTTATCAGGCCCACGCCAGGGGATTTGGTTTTGTATCCATTGAGGGATCGGATGACGATATCTTTATTCCAGAGGAGGAATCCGGCGGTGCCCTCCAGGGAGATGAAGTGGAAATCCAGATTACAAAAGGCGCGGGATCCAAGGCAGGACAGCGGCAGGAAGGAAAAGTTATCAAGATCCTGAAACGCGGGATGTCCCAGATCGTCGGATATTATCAGAAAAATAAATCATTCGGATTCGTCCTTCCGGACAATCAGAAGTTTTTACAGGATGTGTTTGTGCCAGAGGAAAAATCAAAAGGGGCGGTGACCGGCCACAAGGTCGTTGTAAAGCTCACTTCCTATGGCGGAGACGGGAAAAAGCCGGAAGGCGAAGTCGTGGAGATTCTTGGGCATGTTAACGATCCAGGAACCGATGTGCTGAGTATCGCCATGTCCTATGAACTTCCGATTGAATTTCCGGAGAAGGTGAAGAATCAGGCGGAGCGTGTGGCAAAGCCTGTCAGTGAAGCGGATCGCTTTGGAAGAAGAGATCTGAGGGATGTCCGGATGGTGACGATCGACGGCGAGGATGCCAAGGATCTGGACGATGCGGTTTCTCTGGAGGTGCGGGACGGAAGTTTTTATCTGGGTGTTCACATCGCGGATGTAACCAATTATGTGCAGGAAAACAGTGCTTTGGACAGGGAAGCAAAAAAGCGTGGGACAAGCGTTTACCTTGCTGACCGCGTGATTCCGATGCTTCCGCACACCCTTTCCAACGGAATCTGTTCCCTGAATGAAGGAGAGGATCGTCTGGCGATGAGCTGTCTGATGAAGATTGATAAAAACGGTACGATTGTGGATCATGAGATCTGCGAGAGTGTGATCCGGGTGGATCGCCGTATGACATACACAGCGGTGAAACAGATTCTGGAAGACGAAGATGAAGAGCAGTGCCGGAAATATGAGGAATTCGTCCTGATGTTTCGAGAGATGGCAAGACTTTCGTCCATTTTGAGGGAAAAGCGCCATAGACGTGGTGCAGTAGACTTTGACTTCCCGGAAACGAAAGTAATACTGGATGAACAGGGATCTCCGATCGAGTTGAAAGCATATGAGAGAAATACAGCGACAAAGCTGATTGAAGATTTTATGCTTGCGGCCAACGAGACAGTGGCGGAAGATTTCTTCTGGAGAGAGATTCCGTTTGTCTACCGGATTCACGAAGCGCCGGATGAGGAGAAGATCCGCAAACTTGCGATTTTCCTCCACAATTTCGGTTATACGCTGCATGTCGGCAATCATGAAGTGCATCCAAAGGAGATCCAGAAACTTCTTGCCAAAGTTGAAGGAAAGCCGGAGGAGCCGATGATTGCAAGACTGGCACTTCGGTCCATGAAGCAGGCAAAATATACGCCGGAAAATGAAGGGCATTTTGGCCTTGCAGCGTCCTGTTATACTCATTTCACTTCCCCGATCCGGCGTTATCCGGATCTTCAGATCCACCGGATCATCAAGGAGACACTTCGCGGCCGGATGGATGAAGAACGGATCCGGCATTATCAGTCGATTCTTGAGGAAGTGACAAAGCACGCAAGCGAGACCGAACGCCGGGCAGAAGAGGCTGAGCGGGAGACGATCAAACTGAAAAAAGTACAGTATATGAAAAACTTCATCGGTGAAGAGTACGAAGGTGTGATTTCCGGCATTACCAAGTGGGGAATGTATGTGGAACTTCCGAATACGATCGAAGGACTGGTCCATGTAGTAAATATGACGGATGATCATTATGAGTATATCGAAGACCGCTACGAGATGCAGGGCATCCATACCGGAAAGACATACCGGCTGGGGCAGAAAGTATGCGTCCGTGTCATGGCGGCAAACGAGCTTCAAAGGACAATCGACTTTGAATTTGGAAAGGAAGGGGACTAGGAGATGGCAAAGACAGGTGTAAAACTGATAGCCAACAACAAAAAAGCATATCATGATTATTTTATTCTTGAGACTTATGAGGCCGGGATTTCCCTTGCAGGAACCGAGGTGAAATCGATGCGGATGGGAAAGTGCAGTATCAAAGAATCCTTCATTCGCATCGAAAACGGGGAGGTCTTTGTGTACGGAATGCATATCAGCCCGTATGAGAAAGGAAATATTTTCAACAAAGATCCGCTACGGGTACGAAAACTCCTTTTGCATAAGCAGGAAATCAACAAACTGCTTGGGAAAATGAAAGAAAAAGGAATGACACTCGTTCCTTTGAAAGTGTATTTAAAGGGCAGCCTTGTCAAGGTGGAAATCGGGCTGGCAAAAGGTAAGAAGCTCTATGACAAGCGTGCGGATATTGCCCAAAAAGATCAGGCAAGAGAAGCGCAAAGAGATTTCAAAATTCGCAATTTTGGGTAGATTCAAAGTGAAAAGGAAGGTATAATAGAAATGGTACCAGTAACAAAAAAAGATTTGAGAAATCTTGTTTCCCAGACAACGATTGAGACATATGAAGAACTTACACCACAGTTGATTCAGTTGATCGATATGACGAAGAAAAATCCTGATCTGACAGATGCACAGAAGTCGGATGAGATTTCGCTTCATATGCTTGGATATGTGAAATCATGTACGAATGAAATTATCATCGAAGTACTTGCAGAGATTCTGGGACTGGAAGATGAAGAATAAATAAAATATAAAGGGGAGGATCGGTGCATGGTATACGAGACAATTCCTGTAACAATCAGGGGCGAGGAAACAAACGCTAGATTATATACATATTTCTGGAGCAATTCAAAAGAGCTTTATGATGGACGTAAAAGACCCTGCGTTTTGATCTGTCCGGGAGGCGCCTATGCCATGACATCGGACAGAGAGGCAGAATGTCTGGCGGTACGGTTCATGGAGATGGGATATCATGCGGCAGTTCTTCGATACTCTACTGTTCCGGATAATGTATTCCCGGATGCGTTCATTCAGGCGGCAGCATGCATGAAGATGCTCAGAGAACACGCAGAAGAATGGTTCATTGATCCAGACAGGATTTTGATCCAGGGATCCTCAGCAGGAGGACATCTTGCAGCCATGGTTTCCACCTACTGGCATATTCCGGAGCTTGCAAAGATTCTTGATACCACGCCGGAAACGATCCGTCCGAACGGACAGATTTTAAGCTATCCGGTTATCACGGCTGGCACATTCCGTAACGAAGGCTCCTTTAAGAACCTTCTGGGTGCTCAGGCGGAGGAAAGTCTGGAAGAAGCATGTTCTCTCGAACTGAACGTTTCAGAGTATACGCCTAAGACTTTCATCTGGCATACATACGAGGATCAGTCCGTTCCGGTCCAGAATTCGCTCCTCTATGTTAATGCGCTCGTAAAGGCCAAAGTTCCGGTGGAGTTCCATCTGTTCCCGAAAGGAGAGCACGGACTTGGAACAGCGACTGAGTTAAGCCTTTCCAGTGATGGAAGAGGAGTGGAAGTTCAGTGCGGCCAGTGGATGGATCTTGCAAAAGTATGGATCGACCACAACATTTAGAAAAAAGAGTTGTAAGAAAGACCGCGGGCAGACCTTGACAAGGTCTGCCCGCCTGCGTATAATAAAGAAAAAATGTCTGCCAAACCAGGGCTTGTACTGGTTTCGACGGGGGTTTTGAAGTTGGAGAAGCCATCCGCGGGACGGGACCGCGTAGTAAACCGTAACTTAAAAATAAACGCAGACAATAATAAATTAGCGTACGCTGCCTAATTTCGGCAGCAGTCGGCTCCGGACTTCCCGCGGTCTGGATCACCGGCTTCGACACTTGCGGGGCACTTTGTCTCCAAAGCTTTGAGGAGATGGAAGATTTTATGAAGCTACCGAAGATTGCAGCCTGTCATTAGGCGGCGGTCCGGGGGAATCCTAAAATAATGACTGTGATGGGAGATGCTCCGATGGAGAGGCTTTCGGACGCGGGTTCGATTCCCGCCAGGTCCATATTATTAAACCGCGAATACCCAGGTGAAATCAACGGGTTCGCGGTTTTTTTATAAATATAGATTTTGATCACCTTGATGGATCAGGTAGCTATGAAATTCATCTGGGAATTTTATTTCCAGTTTGGGAGGAGGCTCGAATGTATGGCAATATACAGGAAAATTTTAGGACTATCCATCCTATTGTTATTCTTAACAACGATTTTGGGATGTGGGAATAATATGGACAAATCCAGAGAATCTTTTGCTTTA
>CAUWJP010000003.1:0-124960 GCA_963559135.1 uncultured Sellimonas sp. | reverse complement strand
TTATGGAATGATTTTTAGGGCAACACAATCCGTCGAATTATTTTGCGCTTACAATACTCTTTTATGGTGCCAATTTCCATAATTTCGATAAAAGACACTATTATTTTCTTACCGCTTTCCGGAACTAAAACATTAATCTCATCTTTTTTTATTGTCATAATTCTTTTTCCAGTTCCATACTGTTTTAAAGCAGTTTCCATTTGTATATAAGTCGCTAGTCTCAGATATATATTATTTATCAATATCACAGCACAAACAAATAATATCATCATAGTCATAATCATTTCTCTTCCAATTTTACTACATAGACAAAATGAAAATATAATCACTGCTCCACAAAAGAATAATAATATCCTTCTGTACTTTCTATTTTGGGTTTGATAATATAAACAAAAGAGTTCTTTGTTCCACTCATAATGTATTTGAAATAATATATCCATTATGTTTTTCTCCTCAACTTATGCACTAACTTATTCTATACCGAAATAATACTCAAAAATATTTTTTCCGCATTCTACTGCGTTCCCTGCCTCATACCCATTTACAATTCGAACTGCTACTGCTATTTCTGGATCATCAGCAGGTGCATATCCTATAAATAGACCATGATCCGGTCTATTCTTAACTTCTTGAGCTGTACCTGATTTTCCTGCAACCGATATTGGAAATCCGTCAAATATCCCCGTGCTTTGAGTATATAATTCCATACCTGCATGGACTCCTTCCCAGCTTCTTTTATTGATTTCAATCTGGCTTTCCACTTTCGGGCTTGTTTCTACCCCGTCAATTTTGTCAATTAGTGACAATTGGAAACTAGTACCTTCGTTTGCAAGTGTTGTTACATACCTTCCCAATTGGACTGTAGAAAAGTTATTTGTTCCTTGTCCGATAGCTGATGGAATAGCATAATTATCAGTTATCTTAGGTTTACTTTCGGTTAACTCAATTCCACTTTTTTCATCTAAATCAAACATTTTCGCGTACTCTTGTATATAATTTAGTGCCTGTTTATCCGAAAATTCATCATTGTCTATCATTCCTAAACGATATGACACTTCACATAAATAATCATTACATGAATTCTTCAATGCGCTATCTACACCATTAACAGCCCCATGCCCTGCATGGTTCCAGCATTTTAAAGGTGGATCTACTTTATCAAACACTCCATCGCATTCAACCATGGTTGACTCATCTATTACACCTTCTTCTAATCCCGCAATAATTGTAACAGGTTTAAATGTTGAGCCTGGTGCTGATAACTGTTGTGTTGCACGATTAAATAAGGGTAATGATGCATTATTATATATTTTATAATAATATTTGTTATCCATTTGGTTTGCTAAACGATTATTATCATATCCCGGATAAGATACACATGCTAGCACTTTTCCTGTTGCGGTATCTGTAACAACTGCTGATCCCGAACATGGATCTAACGCTAAATCCGCTGGCGTAATTTCAAGTTTCTGTATTTTTTTAATTAACAAATCAAAAGTGGTAATTAGCCCTCGATTCCAGTTTTCGTAATCCTCATCTTCAGGATTTAAAAATTGCTGTTCATATAATAGCCTAACGATATCATCTGGCAATATCTCATCGTTGAGTACCAAGTATTTATTTATTAACTCATCAAACTGACTATTTTCCTGTAATTCATTTACTATAAAAGAGACCAATGATTCATAGATTTCATCTTTGTTCAAGTATTCTTCTTCTGACGCAATTATATCTGAATTTATGTTTCCAACACCAATTTGGTCATACAAATAGTCTTTCATTGATAATTCGCCTTTTTCCCATTTTTCAACTAATTCTTCATTATTGTTCTTGTTATTTATAATGTTCAAATTATCAATGATAAAACTCTGGTATTCTTGATTTTCAATTCCCAATTCATTATATTTCGTTGACAATTCTCTTAAATCTTTTTCAATACCTTGAACCACTTCACTTTTCTTTTTCAGAAAAATTTGAAAAAACTTTCTCTCTAATTCCGAAGCATCCTCTTCTCTTAATTGTTCTAAATCAATAACGCCATTGTTTAAAAGTGCAATATACACATCATATATTGGAATTTTTATTTCAGTAGTATCATCTACCCCTTTTTTATCAAAAGTTTTTGTGTTAATCAGATGTTGCACTAATATATCGGCTATCTTCCTTTCTAATGCTTCATATGTTTTTTTCTGTAATTCAACATCTATGCTTAAATATACGTCTTTTCCTGCTCTCGGTTGCTGTATTACTCCAAGATCTTGTGTAGTTCTCCCTGTATTATCTACATATACTTCCTTTTTCCCATCTCTTCCTTGAAGAACTTGATCTAAATATTGCTCCATTCCAGATTTACCCACTATGGAATTAATGGTTAATTTACTATCATCCCTTTCTTTTAACTCCTCGGATGATATAGTGCCTGTGTATCCTAATATAGAGGAACACGCTTCTCCTCCTTCATACACTCGTATTGTATCCTGTTTAATATCAACTCCTGAAATATCATATTGATTTTCCATAATGGCAGCAACAGTTTCATCTGATACATCTTTTACCACTGTTACTGAAAGATATTTTTGATATGCCTGTAAAGATAATGCGTAGCGTATATTTAAAATATCAAGTAGATCACTTTTTTCAAACTGTTGCGGTAATCCATAATCTTTTTTTTCTTTATCTGTATACTTCTTCTCTCCTTGCGCAAAAACACAGAACTTATCTGATAAATAAGAGACTATTTCATCTGCTGTAGAATTTCGTTCCTTAGCTTCCATATCGTCGATGTTCGCTTTTCCATATACATCTGCTTTAAATCTTTGAAGCCAAAAATCATCTACAGAAAATTGGAAATTACCGTTTGGATCTATTATAATTTTTAGACTAGTTTCTATGCTATCTCCTTTACTTTTTATAATACGAATCATCTGATAAATTTTTGAATTCAAATTCAACTGTCGCTCTCGATCTGAATTATAAGTTTCTTGATCTTCGAATGTAACCGAATTAGCTAACTTATTTGTAGCAAGTGGTTTGCCATTACGATCATAAATATTTCCTCTTGCTCCAGATAGTACAATTTCTCTTTTCGTTTGTAAAATAAAATTATTTTCGTATTCTTGTCCTTTCACAATCTGTAATTGAAACAACCGTACTATTAAAATCGAGAACATTATAAAAAAAACAATTAATAGGACTAAACTTCTTGGTATTTTTAATTTCTTCATAATTTATTTTCTGAATTTCCAAAGAATAATCTCTGAAGTACTCCTTTTTAATATTTCCTCCCTGCATTTGTATGATTATAAATTTAAAAAATCATTGCGATTGTAGTTGATTATATAAATAAAAAGCATCATTTACATGAAATGGTTCTGTATTATGATTTCCTTCTGCATTTACTGTTATAGCAATATATTTTCGACCATTAACAATCGCTTCTGAGGCTAAACAAAGCCCTGCCTCATCTGTATAACCTGTTTTTCCTCCCACAATTTCACCCTCATCCAACTCCCATTGATCTCGTAGTTTAAACATACTACTATAAAAAGTAAAACCACTTAAATGCTGGTCTGTCGGCGCAACAAAATAACTTTTTGACTGAAATATATCATTAAAAGTTTGATTTTTTAATGCATACTGTAAAAGAATTCCTATATCTTTCACTGTAGTATAGTGAGATTCATTATGTAATCCTGTTGCATTCATAAAATGTGTATTATTCATTCCTAAATCTTTAGCTTTCTCATTCATTAGTTCTACAAATGCTTGTTCTGAACCAGCAACATACTCCGCTAAAGCAATTGAACACTCTCCCCCTGAAGGCAAAATGTTTCCATACAATATGTCAATTATTTTTGCATTTTCACCAGGTAGAAAGCCCGCCATTGACGCATTTTGGGCATATAGTTCATCAAATATTTCTGGCTCTAATGTAATAGTTGCTTCCAAATTGTTTATATTTTCAATTGCTAGAATACATGTCATTATTTTCGTTAATGATGCTGGAAATATTTTTTCATCCTGTTGAAATTGAAATATAACTTTACTGTCATCGAGACTGATTACAATTCCAGCACTACTATGTAGCTGATCTAAATCCAGTTTCCGCTGTTGTGTCTGAATAACTAATGGTTTTACTGTTTCTTCAGATTTTTCTTCTATTTTCTCCCTCTCTTGCGGATTGAAAATTTTTAATAAGACTAACAAACTGATAAGTATTATAAAAAGCAAACTTTCTATTATCCAAACTATCTTTCTATTTTTCTTTTTTACTTTTTTTCTTCTCTTACTCATATATACCTTAATCTTCTTTCTATAACCTGATAACTAAATATTCGTTTACAAAAACCACGCGTGTAAGACTTATAGCTAATAAATCTTTTTTATTTTTACAGGTGTCATATTTAGAAGTATATATATAACACCACGAATCTTACACGCGTAAGACATTTATAATATTACATACGTAAGATTGGAATGTCAATATATTTTTTTCTATTTCATATTCTACGTGATCATGTTATTTGACCTTTTGCAAATTACCTGCATTGATTTTAATTCATCAAATATACCTTAACTTTAAACGAAACATGTCTATAATATTTGAGGGCAGAATCGCAAAAATACGAATCTGCCCTCAAATATTATAGTGCAATGCTTAGATATATAATTTAACTTGTTGAAATTCTTTTTCAATACTCTTCGTATACTGGAATATCTAATTCAATTTTCTGTACTTTATTAGACAAATATTGACAAGTTCCATCGCCATACGGTTTAATGACAATTTCATTTTTAAAAGCACAATCAGTATTCCTATCTGGCCATACAGCATCAACATATAGCGTGAGTGTTCCATCACTATTATCCAAATAATCTACTACTTCACCAAAAGGGGATGTTCCTCGATAAAAAAAGGTTCCACTATCATAGGTATTACTTTCCATATCATATCCACAATGCTTTCGCAATTCTTCTATTGTAACAGGTAAACAAGCTATCATAACATTTTCATATATTTCTGCTGAAATTCTCCCTGAATCTTTCTTTAATTGTTCACCTGTATGTACCTGATATAAATCCTCAAACAATCTAGGTAATAATATCGTTTCTACATTACTTTCGTCCCAATTTTGAGTAAGAAAATTATAGTTCAAATAGTTAAATACAGAAACATATTGATCAGTTAATATTCGCAATGTGTCCGATAACGGTTTTACACGATAATATTCTTTTAGTGCTGCATGTGCAACAATATACTCATATGAATAGATTAGATATCCTTTTGATGTGTATTTTATTTCAGCAATATTGTTCGCTGTTCCGTTTGATATTTCAGCTTGTTCTCCTTTTTCCCAAGTAAGAGTCATTGTAAAAGTTTGCAACACTTTATTTCGATATATAAAAGTTTCAGAACAAAAAGAACCATCATTATTTACCTCATATATTGTAACATCTGTTTCTCTATCCTCTAAATAATCCAGATAAAATTCTTCCACTTTTTCATAATTTTCCATATTCATATTTTCAGCCACACATACCAAACCATTTTCGCCAAAACGCTTTTTTATCTTTTTTACTTCCTCTCTTGAAATACTCTGATATCCTGTTGTTTGATCAATAATTGGATGATAAATATCCTTACATTGAGTTACTATTTTTAATAATTGATTTCGAAGTTCTTGCTTCTCTTTTTCTGTTAAAATACATTTCGTTTCTTCTCTAATAAATGGATTTTGGATATTCTGTTCTTCTTTTTCTTCTAACTGTTGATATACTTTCCAATTGTCTTCATTACCTTTTTTTTCTTGTATCTTTTCTTTGCAACTGGTCAAAGCATATAATATAATCAATATTGTGAGAAGTATAATCATTATCTTCCACTTTTTCTGCATTTTTTCTTTCTCCTTAATATTACATTTGTAAGACAAAATATAATATTATATGTATATAACTATAAAGTCAAGATTATTAGTATAAATTCAAAATTTAGATATTCTGAATACAAAAATTTAAAGTTCTATATATTTTAAGTAAAAATCTATAGTCAATTTATACGCCTTTTAATTTCCCTGTCTACAATTTTTTAATCACTAAATTTTTCCTTATGACACAAATAATTGCGTAAAGGAAAAGATATCAGTCAAAACAATCTCCATTTAAAGATTTTTAAAAAAAATTTATAAAAACACTACTTTAACAACAGACTTGTGAAATATTATACTCCACAAGTCTGCCTGTTTCCTTTTATTATGTTTATTAAGTGCCTGTATAAAATAGCACTTCTTATTCTCTTTATTTAAATAATCCCATATCCAAGAATAGTTGCACTTCCAACAGAATATGAATGTTTCCAAACCCCTCGGACATTATTACCACCAATGTTAGTACCTGTATTTCCTTCTACTGTATAAATGATTCCACCTTCATATTTTTCCACGATTCCCACATGATCCGATATGCCATCTCCATTCCAATCAAAAAATACCAAGGAACCTGCACTCGGAATGCCGCCTGTTTCCTGCCACTTTCCATGACTTTTAAACCAATCAATTCCATTTTCGCACAAAGAAAACTTCGGCATTGCACCAGATTCTATCAATCCAGCTTGTTCCCCACACCAACTGACAAAGCAGGCACACCATTCCACATAAGAATCAAATCCATACCATCTCCAGTATTTTTCCCCATTACTACTTCCAACTTCCTGTTTTGCCACTTGCACAATCTGTCCGTTTCCAAATATTCCGCCAAGGATACCACCTCCAGAATAGTATCTCTGAACATGAGGAACATATTGAGGATCTCCATATCTTGGCCAACCAAGTTCCGCTGCCTTTTCTTGGCTAAACTGCAATGCATTTTCCAGACTATAACCGCCATGATGTTCTAAAGCCCATCCAATATAACCATTTCCGTAATTATATCCTTGCCAACTGAGTTGTAGCCTGCTGATATCTAATGGACTTTCACATCCTGCCTGTCTTACACAATCTGCATAATATTGTACCCCTACCTGTATGGAATACTCTGGATCTTGAATCGCCCCTGGACTATTTGGATAGCGGGTATTGTACGGACATTCACTTGCCTGCATAGGATCTGTTCCACGTCCTCCGGATTCCTGCATCATGATTGCTTGGATTGAAGGTACATATTCCGAAATTCCATACTGTGAAGCATACCTCTGAATGGTAGATGTATAAGCCAGTACCTCCTGACTTAGTGGCTCCGCACTAGTACTCCCGGAGCTTCCTGCAATTCCACCAATCACCCCCAGAACAATTACCAACAGCACAACAATCCAGCCGCCTGCCACCAGAAAGGTTCCTAATGATTTTACTGCGGTAACTCCCGTTTTAACCGCTGTTTTTATTCCAGATACTGTCCGTTTAGCTGCCTTTGCAGATTGTGTTGCAGCCTTTTTCCCTTGGACAGCTAATTTTTTTCCAGAACGGTAAGCATGTTCTGCCTGTTTCTTTAATTTTGACGCTTCCTTTGAAGTTTTCGCTGTATGTGCTTGTTTGATACGATTTGCAGAATCTCTCAAAGGGGTCGCATTTTTTACCTCTGCAATGTTCTCTCTCGCTACTCCTGCTGTTCTTTTGTTTACCGCTTCTTTTGTTTTAATTCGTATATCAGTTTGACGTTCTGTTTGTGAATTTCCTTGAGTTCCACTGTTTCTACTCTGTTCAGCAGTACGATCCGCATTTTTACTCCTTCGTTCTTTGATGACTCTCCAGGTCTTCTCTGCCTTTTTTTTTGCCGCTTTTTTACTGCCTTGAGAAACGATGGTTTCCCCTTTACTGGCCGACCACTTGATTCCTTCTTCCAGCCGGTCAGAAGCATACTGTTCCGGAGACTGTTTGGGAGAAAAATGGGAACCGTCATGCGTAGATAGCAGGGAACGTTCTGCAGATTTTAAAGTAATATCCTTGATCAATTCTTTGGGAAGCTGTTTGGCATGTTCCCGGACTTTCAACGTCCGGTCTACCTCTTTTGTTTTAATATCTGCCTTATTCTCCTCCTTTATCGTTCCACCTGTTTTTTCCTATCTAACAGTTTCTGCATATCTTTTTGTGCTTTCTGTACCAGTGGGTGCTTCTCATAAGCCTCCACAAGTGCAATTAAATCCCGCTCCACCCCATTTCCTTGATATAAAGGATAGTGGATATCACTGTACTCAGGCACATCTGGATCATGTAAAATAAATCCAATCCCAACCCCCATACCGGATCTTTTCTGTTCCATTTTCTGGTATATCCGAAAGGCTTCTTTTAATGTGGCGCACTCTGTCACTTCTCCCATTGTTTCAAATTCCATGCATTCAGCTGTATAAAAAGATATTTTCTTTTCCTGTACATCTTTTATCACATTTACACACCCTTTCTCTATGAATCAAAAACCGTTACACAGTCCCCCATGTAACGGCTTTCATATTTTTTGATTCAATTATGACGTACTGTAAAACACATTTGATGAACGAACCTATGCTATACAGCTTTCAAACTTTCTCCTGGTTTTGTTGTCATCAGTTGGTACAACTTTGTATTCCTTGGGAATGTATTTTCAAATGGAACCAGATTTCCAGAACAGCGTATCAAACCACTTCCAGCTTTCACATTTGTGATATATCCTAACTGGTTGTCGGAAATGTTCAAAAGTCTTGCCAATTCTTCCCGGTCCGTACTTGCCTGGTTCAGCATAACTAAAAACTCACTGTTTGCGAGCATAAGTCTTGCCGTATCGGAACGTAGAACCTCATCTACATTCTGGCTCATGGCATTCACGAACCCATTATACTTTCGGATACGCTTCCATAACTTATAAAAAAATTCCGCACTGTATGGATAACGGAATAACAGATAAAACTCATCACAAAAGATCCAGGTCCGTTTTCCTTTTTTCCAGTTCTGGATCACACGGTTGAAAATGGCATCCAGTGTTACCAGCATGCCAAGGGGCATGAGCTGGGAACCCAGTTCCCGGATATCATAATCCATGATACGGTTCTTCGTATCCACATTTGTTTTATGCGCAAACGTGTTCAGACTTCCACTGGTAAATAATTCTGCTGATAAGGCAAGAGCTCTTGCTTCTGGCTCTTCCTGCAGCATCAGCTGTCGGTATAAGTCCTTTAAAGTCGGCACTTCCTTGGTATAACCGCTGCGGATATAATCACGATAAGTATCAGCTGTACAGCGGTCAATGATGGATTTATCCTTTGCGCCCAGATTGCCTGCCCCTATCAGCTGTTCAAAAACAGACAACAGAAATTCTGATTTTTCAATTAGTGGATTGGTATCATCCCCATAGCTGCTGTCCATATCCATAGCATTCAGATGCATTCCAGAAGTTGCTGATACTTTTACAACTTCTCCCCCTAATGCTACTGTCAGGTTTCCAAATTCGGATTCCGGATCTAGAATTAGGATGTCATCCTCCGTGGCAAGTGCTAATGCAACAATCTCTTCTTTGGCAGAAAAACTTTTTCCGGATCCACTGACTCCTAAGCGAAAACTGTTGCCATTCAGCAGTTTCTTCCGGTCCACAACGATCATATTTTTGCTGACCGCATTCTGCCCGTAATAAATCCCGCCTTCCTGCATAATCTCCTGGGTATGGAAAGGGATCAGCACAGCTGTGGACTCTGTGGTCAGGGTACGCAGAGCGTTGATCTTTCGTGGTCCAAAAGGCAGCGCCGTATGCAGACCGTCCATTTGCTGCCACCGCAGAGTGGACAGCTGACACAGATTTTTCCTCGCAATGGATTTCAAGGTTTCCGTATCTGAGTTCAACTCCTTATAACTGTCTGCCATATGCACAATGGTCAACACCCCGAACATCATTCTCTGGTCTCTGGTGGTCAGATCATTTAACATCTCCTTTGTTTCGGTTCTCTGCAACTCCATCTCATACGGAATGGTTGCAGAAAAGTTATTGTTTTCGTTCTGCCTTCTCTGCCAGTTGGTCACGTTCGTTTCTACACCAAGCAGTTTGTTTTGTATCTCACGGACTGCTTCATCCGTAGGGACTGGCAGGATATCAATTGACAGCATTAAGTTTCTGCTCAGATCACAGAGCTCCGATACCATGCTGTCCCGGACGTAAGTTGCATAATCCTGCATATATAAAACACGCCCATATCGCCCATCAATCTTAAAATGATCCTGCAAGAACTCCATAGAATCTGGTGCAAACCAGTCTTTAAAATCATGTCCTCTTTTTACAGCTTCCTTAAAATCAAACTCTGCTGTCGCAGAAACGTCTTCTTTAAAGAAATCACGGAAAATCTTCAGACGCTCTCCAGCATCCAGTTCTTCCCCAATGGAAGATAACTTCGCCAGATGTGTGGTGATATCCGTTCCAACACGTGCGAAATAGGTCCTTGCCTCATCAATGTTCTTCTTATGGACACTGATCGTCAGATAACGTTCCCGAAGAATACTGTTATTGGTATCACTGATCTTGGATAACAACATTTCGTTGTATTCTTTTCGGTATTCATCCAATTCGTCCTCTTTCATAGGGATCAGAATGGATTGTTCAAATTCTGCCTTATTGATGCGGCGGTTATTAATGGTAAGTTTGGCGGATGCGCCGGAGTCCAATGCATTTAAAAGCTCGGAATAATCCAGAAACATTTCTGTCTTATCCTCTTTGCTTGCAATGGAATAATTGATATCCGTAAAACGGAACGATTTTGAAAACAGCCTGCCGGACTGAAAGATGCCATCCGGCCAGATCCGCTGTATCGGGATTGCCTGCTGTACAGACTTCGGAATCATAAATTTCTCTTTTTCTAGTTTTAATGTACGATGCAGCGTTTTAATCAACCGCATCCCCCCTTCCTTTCTTTTTTCTATTTTTGCTTCTCTTTCGTTCTACCAGCTCCGTGCCATTTCTGCAGGAACGTGTTCCGATTTCTATTGTCTCTTCCAGACATTTCAGATAGAGATTCTCCGATTGAAACACCAGCTTTTTGGGGCATAAGATCTCTGATTTTAACCACACCCATACGAACTTTTCCAGTGTCATCTGGTGATAGCGGAAAAAACCACATCCCGCAAAAGGGGCTGCAGCAAAAACACTCAGCCATCCGGCAATCTCCGTTCCACAGGTATCTTTTGTCCCTAGATAAACACCTACTGCAGCAGCAATCGCCAATACAGAAAAGAAACACTGCCGCATGCTCAGTCCAAAGAAAAAGGACTCCTGAAATTCCTGGATCTCTTTGTTCATTTTTACTTCCATTTTGTCAATACAAATAACAGAAAATAAGCCAGGGGACGGCCTTTTCTGTCATAACTCCTTTCCTTTTGTATTCCCACATTTTACCGTTCCATTTGATTTCGTTTTTTCTTTTTCGGCACTTGGCTCTGTTCTTCAAGTTCTGGATGATCCTTATAAAAACGTTTCATTCCTTCTGGATCTAATTCCTCCAGCCGCTTAAGATCAAATGCCACTTTTGCATAGGTACAGAATCCAGAATGTCCTCGCTCTGGAAGAATTTTACCCAACTTATGTTTTTGAATAAATTTCAATTTTTCCTTACTCCCAAAGTCCTGGATAAAGGCCTCATGAACATCCGATCTCTCAAACGGTAAATTTACCGTCAGATCACTAAAAGATTCCCATACACCATCTTCCTTTGCCAGCATTCCAATATACAGACCTTTTCCTGTATAGTAAGTGCCTATCTCCAGTTTGATTTCTTCATGTCCCATTTCCCAATCATATCCTAAAATTGGTTGTTCTTTCATACTCCTGCCTCCTTACTTATAACCCCATGATTTCTTTTACAATCCGGTCCGCTGCCTTAATTGCCCCTACCAATACTAATAGGTTAAAGATCAGCTCTGCCACATAATTCCATACAATATTCACCGCAGATAAACTGCTGTCTGCGATTGCCGGCGGACTGGCAGCAAATACAGAAAAAATAATGCAGGCAAGTGCAATGATTGCTCCTTCCATACAAACCCCTGCATAGGAACGGACAAAGTTCTTCCCTATGTTCTGTGTAGGCTCTCCCGCAAAAGTCGCAATGGGAATGGGTGCTATGGCTGTGTACATATACAGCTTGAACATCCTTCCATACACGGTCAAGATCATAATAAATGACAAGACTGTAATAAACAGGCTGCCAAGCAGTGTAACAATCCAAAGAGGAATAGAATCTAATAATCCTACACTTTCAATCTTCTCCACCATTTCAGCCGGAAGTTCGATTACATCTGAATCCCCACCAAATCCTGAATTTTGCATGATTGTAGATACCATTCCCTGTATGACAGAAAAAAGTGCCATCATCAATTCCAGCCCATACCCTACTGCCCCTTTTGCCAGTGCAAATCGAATAAACAATTTCACCGCATGCTCTGGCTTTTTTACGTCCAGATAGCTGCTACAGGTTTTCACTACACTGATCGCAAAAAAAAGTACTAAAAGTCCATACCCGATTCCTTTTAGAGCATCATGAATGGTCAGCATCACACTCCAGATATCTCCGCCTTTAAAGGTTTCCGGGCTTTGCGTTAAAAGCTGCCAGATTTCTGACAGCTTAGAATTCCATGTTTCTAACGCATTGTTTAGATTTTGAACGATCCAGTTATCACTTTCCAAGTAGCATTTCACCTCCCTGTTGTTTCCATTTACAGACAGGGAGAACAGCACAGTGTCTGCTCTCCCGCTGTACTGCTGATATCAGATTACACCATGATCAAATCCAAAATCTCTTTTGCAAAGGTAATGATGACGCCGCCTGCTAAAGTCAAAAATCCATTTGCCCTCTGGCTTGGATCATGCGATTTTAAAGACAAGCCGATCTGCACCACACCAAATCCTAACAAGATCAAGCCAATCGCCCGGATCAAGGAAAAAATAAAATCAGACAAGTTATTCACCACTGCTAATGGATCTCCTGCAGCCAGAACAGGGGTTGTACACCACATCATGGCGAATACGATTACTGCATAGCTGACAAAAAATCGTTTTTGTACACCACTCATTCGCAAAGGCTTCGTCTTCGGATTCTTTTTCTTAAACAATTTCTGCATCATATGCACGATACACATTCCTCCCATCTAAAAAGGCTGCTCTTTGCCGAGGATGTCCTCTTCACAGAGCAGCTCATAATCATCTAAGCGTTCAATATCAATATTCAAATCATCATGTGACCTCGGAGCTTTCGCATAGTCATACGGAGGCGCACCGCCATCCTCTGTCCATTTCACATTTGGATGTTTCTTTAAATTATATTTGTCATCCAGCATGGGACGTTCCCCTCGGACAAACAGGATTGCTTTCCGGTTATCCAGTAAGCGGATCTCATCCGGTGTAAAGAGTTCCCGCCCTGTCTGCTGATAGTTCGTAGAATAACTTCCGTTTCGTCCTTTTGTCTGTCCATAAGTATTCGTATCTAAAGTTTCTTTTCCCAACAGTTCCGAAATATATTTATGTCCCTCTTTTTCGTTGCCTCCCAGATATAAAAATTCATCGCAATTACCTACCAAGCTTTCCCATGAGTCCTTAAACAGGGCTTTCATTTGCGCCATATTCTGGATGATGATACTGCAGGAAATTGCGCGTGACCGCATGGTAGCAAGGATCTTATCAAAATCATCCGGCAAGGCTACATTCGGCCACTCATCCATGATACAGTGGACGGGTACCGGCAATCTCCCTCCATATTTTCGGTCTGCTACATAATACAGTGTCTGGAACAGATTGCTATAAATCATACCTACCAGATAGTTCAAAGAAGTATCGGCATCGGGGATACAGCAGAACAACGCCACTTTCTTTTCTCCGATACTTGCCAGATCCAGCTCATCCGTACAGGTTAAGTTTGCAATCTCTTTCAGATTAAATGCAGCCAACCGGACACCAACAGAAATCAAGATAGACTTTGCTGTTTTTCCCGCTGCCTGCTTGTAAATCTGATACTGTTTCACCGCAATGCTGTCCGGCTTTCTCATTTCTAACCTTTCAAACAAAATGTCCAGAGGTGACTGATATTCCTCATCTTCTTCCTTAACCTGGGCACTACCTAACATCTCCATGATCATAGGGAAATTCTGCTCTTCCGGCGGTGCTTCATGTAACAGGTACAGCATCAGAGCCTGCAACAGCGCTGTTTCGCTCTTCTCCCAAAATGGATCCGATGCCTGTGAACCTTTTGGTGTTGTATTGCGGATCAGGTTGTTGATAAGTTTTAACACATCTTTGTCATCATGGACATAACAAAATGGATTATAACAAAAGGATGTATCCGGGTTGATCAGATCAAACACCCGTACCTCATATCCCATCCGTTCCAGCAGTCCTCCAGTCTTCCGGAGTAGCTCTCCTTTCGGATCCGTTACTACAATGGAACAGCCACCGCCTTTTTTCGACTCAGCCTGAGAGCATTGAAGAATATTAGGAACTGCATAGGTACGACTTTTTCCGGCTCCTGAGCCACCCGCCACCAAGACATTTAAGTTTCTCTGGTGCTTATAGACTTCCTGGCTCATGCGAAAGTTTTGTGTCAAAAGAAGATTATGGGTATACTCCTTGTCTGCATATCTCTTACAAATCTGATGGACGTCTCCCCAACGGGCGGAACCGTGTTCCACACCTCTTCTATAATTTTTCTGCTGAGAATAATAGATACAGATACCTGTGATATAGGCAAATGATAGAATCAAGATACACTTTCCCGTATATACGGTGTAGTGCAAAGAAAAAGGCTGGCGAAGAATCTGACTCAGCCTGTCTAAAATTTCAAATATATTTTCCCCTGGTTGAATCGCACAGGCAAGGGAAGCCCCCATCCACCAGACAATCGGAAGAAAAATCCCCCAGACAATCAAGTCTGCTTTTCTAAATGTTACCTCTGCATGTCATGCTCCTTTCTCTTATGCGGCTCTCCTATTTTATGGAACGAATCCACTTCTGGCAAAACCGCAAGGGAACTACCATTCTCCCAGTTCACATGGATCTGTCCGGCATCATCTACGTAACATACTTTTCCTTTTAATCCAGAGGGCATATTCCTTTCACCCTCCATCTCATCTAAGCAAATCTGCGTTCCTTCTGGATACATCTTTCGTATGCGTTCTACCTGTTTTCGATCTAATATCTGAATGATCACCCCTCCTTTTACCACGGGAAGTGCTTGGTCCTATGGGGTTTCATAACCTCCATGATAGCTGCTTCCACACCATCAGTATATTTTCCTTCCTCTAAACGCTGATTGCGGAGATCATTTAAGGCATGGCGAAGAACCCTCTGTTCATCAGAAGTGATTTCCATCCTCTTTTCTTTCAGATCAAAATCCCAGAGTTTTAAACCCATTTGTCTTGCCTCTTCTGATTCAGGTCCTTTTTTCCGGTAAAGACTCAGCAATGCATCTGACATCATATTTCTTCTGGTTTCTTTCATTTCGATATAATATTTTGTCATATATGACACCTGCCTTTCTTACACCAACCATATCACACACGTTCCGCAATAGCTATCACAAATCCAACTTTTACTGTGCTTTATCGCTCTGGTTCATTTTTACTCTTTTTCCCTTTGTCCGGAGATTTTTTCTCGCTTTCTCCTACTGTAAAGGTATCCTCTGTCACAAACTGCTGTTCCGGCTCCCGCAAATTCCGTTCGATATGACCACGGATTCCATAAGCTGCTGTCCGGACATCATTTAAGAATAGCCTTAACTCCTGTGGATCTTTCTGACCATGCTCCTGAATTCCTGCCACTTTCTCAAGATCAAAACCGGAGACATCCACACCATATCTTTTTCCTAATATGTATGTGGCACAAAATGCCTGTGCATTAACTCTATTTCTGGCATAGTTTCCATCATGCTGGTCTAGTGCTGCACAGGCAAGTTCTCGGTTAATAGCATGAAAAGTAGTAATCTCTGACATTCCGTTTCGTATGTAAATCGTCCTTTGATTTGGAATATATTGTGCCTGAATCTTATCCGGAAGATTATCCGCAATCTGCAGACGGATATTCTGATTTTTCAACACTGCTTCCAATAATGTGTGGATATCTCTCTGAGGACGTTCCTCTAACGGCCTTCCTTTGGTCTGCGTAATATCATAGCCCTTGCTGATCGCATAACCGGAACGCATTTCTCCATCCTTCTCATACTTTGTATCAATAATATAAGTATAACCATGTACTCCTGTTCTCAAGGAACGTCTGTCATGCTTCCACTCATCAAAAGATTTTACCAGCTTTACTTCGGGATTCTGGGAATATAAAAGCAAAAGGTTCGGAACCTTTGGCATATTATACTGCCCTGTCATAAAATCCAGAAACTTCTGCAAGGACGCTCCATCCTTGAACACCGACTGTGCCTGTCCATCGATCTGCATCCACGTTTCTTCCCGCTCCTGTTTCTTTAAAGCTGCATACTCTTCTTTCGATAACTTTTGCTCCGAGTTCTGATCCTCCACAGGATTCTGAATCATACCTGTTAAATCCATATAGCATTACCTCCCTTTTCCCTTTTTCTTGTATTTTCGCCCTTTCGTCTTTTGACGCTGTCTGCTTTGTTTCTGCCGATTCTTCTGTGCCTGCTCTTTTTTTATCTCTTTGATCTCTGCACGCACAGAGGGCTTTGCTCCATGTTCCCTATTTTTCTGACCGGAAGAAAAATCTCTGCTGGGCGAGGAAGTCCCGGACGGAAGCTTTTCTTCCTTCCCCTGCGTAAAATTTCCTTCTTCAAAGAACAAATCCCCAAAATCAAACTTCTGATCCGATTCATCAATTTCAAATTCAATGGTTCCTTCCGGCATAGATACTGTTTGGACTTTCTTTTCCTGTCCTTCTTTAGTGGTTCTTTCCAGTTCCATTCCCTTTGTTTCTTCTTTCTTGGGATCGCTTGTATCAAATTCCACTTTCCCGGATTCTGCTTTTACATAGTCAATATCCATGCGATCCAATACCCGGTTCATTTTGGCAGCGTCTTCTGCAAATACCATAATCTCGTTATTGATTGGTTTCTTTTTATCCTTAATGACGACATATAAAAGACCTCTTGCTTTTGCTTCTCTGGCAAATTCTTTCATACGGTCATCCGGCACGGTAAAAAATTTGGTCGGCCTTCGTTCTTTGATCATACGTACCATCTGTGTCTTTCCATAAGTCTTTTTCTGGTCTTTTAACACTGCTACGATGAAAACTGCCAGATTTTTTGCGATACTCCCGGAAATCCGAAGCGTATGTTCCATCCCTTCCATCGAATAACGAACAATCTGATCTGCCGCATCACCACCGTAATTCATACCGCTCACCTCCTCGATTTTTTACTTCACATAGGATTCCTTTATCTGCTCCTTCTTTCGTTGCATATTTTTCTCTGCCTGTTCCATCCTCTCCTTTGCCCGTTTCATCCGCTGCTCCATTTCTACGGAATACTGCTCAATCCGCAGCGACATCCGGATATCCTTGCGGATCTGTTTCATCTCTTCTGTAATCTTTCCAATCCGTTCACATCCGGGCTGGCTGCGATACAGTTGCCCGCGTTCCAATAGCAACTGTGCCATTTTTTCTTCCAGCGGGTGCCGGAATTCCTGCAGCTGTTCTAGGGTGGAAATGTCCTGTTTCTGAAGAAATTCTATCTGCGCAATCCGCTGATCCAGCCTGCGGATATCTTCCCGCACTTCATAAGGGATGCGCTTGGGTTTCTTTTGAAAAACACCCATCTGATACAAATAGGAATAATACAATGCCTGTAGTCCGGTCCGTTTCTTTCTTTGTTTTGACCATTGCAGATATACTTTTTCTGTCTCCCGAATCTTTGGTCTTAAGATCCACTCCCGGATTTCCATTTCTCCATATCCTTTTCCCAAAGATCGTAAGCGTACATATCGTTCCATTCCAGGAGCCTTTAGAGCAAGATATTTCCTATCTGTCCGCCATACATAACCTCTTGTTTCCATTTCTTTTACAAACTGAGTCCAGCTGTAGCTTGCTTTCACTGTCTCACGAATATCCGAACGGATGGCTGTCCGCCAGGTTGGTTTTCCCTCTTTCTCCGCTTTCCATTGTACATAATGTATCCCTTTTTTCTGATTTGTCTGGATTACGGACAACCCATATTTTCGGCAAAGTTCATCGGAAATCTTTCGAACCTCCATATAATAACTTTGTTCATTGCTATGATACTTATGCCCATCTTCCATAGACACGGAATTCCAGACCAGATGGTTATGGAAATGACTGGTATTTAAGTGAGTGGTGATAACCACTTCAAACTGTCCTCTCAGCAGACGCTCTGCCAGTTCCACTCCTATCAAATGTGCCAGTTCCGGACTAACCTCTCCCTCTGCGAAACTTTGTACCAGATGGAATCCCTGCACCTTGTCTGTTTTATGAAATCTTTTTTTCGTAGCAACCATATCCTGATATGCCTGATCTATGGTACAGCCAATGGCATCTTCAAAAAACACTTGCTCCGTTTTATCCCGGTTCAATGCATAATCGATTGCTTCTTCCAGAGAACCGGCCGTATTCCCTTTCTTTTGAGTCTTTTCTTTATCCCGGATATAGTCTACAGAACGGTCCAGGCGGTGAACGGGAATAATACTTGTATATGCAATAAGCCATCACCACATTTCCCTTACTTCTTCCCAGACTTTTCTGGATATCCTCAGCATTTCGTTGACACTCTCCTGACTGGCAGTTCCTGTTGCATTGGCAACGTGTGCCAGCTGATTCGCATTATTACACAATCCTGCAACTTTCCGCAGCAAATCTGCATGATGGGTACAAGGCTTTGCACGCACTTCCGCCCCTAAGATCAAGGTACGGAGATATTCTTCCCTGTTTAGCCCACTGACTGCAACCTGTGTCTCCAGATGTTTCATTTCTTTTGTATTCAGCCTTATAGGAATCACATGATTGCGTTTCCTCATTCAAACACCTTCCCCTCTAATGCTGATGTTTCTTTCTTCTTTTCAATATGTTCCATATCCTCATCTGCTTGTTTTCCTATCACCGTAAGGCACACAATTCCAACTCCACACATACCGCCAAACATTGCACCTATGATAAAATTCCACATATTTGATCTCCTCTCATGCTCTGTCACGGGGGATTGGGGTTCTCCCCAAAGGGCGTTTGGATATCCAAACGCTATGCTTGCAAAACAAGTCGCACCGCAAGTCTGTCTCCTTCCCCCCTCTGTCATTTACTTGGTTTCTTTGATCTGAATCAGTCCCTCTAAAGTCGTACAGATGATATGCAGTCGATCCGCAGTACTGATCTCTGTATTCATGTTTTCTGTCACTTCATTTCCGCAGACTACTACCATACGGCATCGTTTTAAAAGAAGCATGGACATCTGAGCCAGTCCCTGCTGATCTTCCGCATTGCTCTCATCCAGAAATGGCACAAATCCAAATCTGGGACAGATGGGGATATAACCCAGTTCATAAATCTTCCTGCAGTATTTCTGCACCTTTACTCTGCTGTCCTCTTCAGAGCAGCTCACATACGCAAACGCTCGATCCATATCTCATCTCCTTTCGGCAGGCATCCTTATGGATGCCCTAAGTTTCTATCACGAAAAAAACGGACATCCTATTGGACATCCACTTCTTCTTTCAATGCTTCTCTCACTCTTTCCGTTCCCAATTGGAAATACGCATCTGTCACTTCAATCCCCACTGCCTGGTATCCCTGCTGGGCAGCCGCAAGAATCGTAGTACCTGCTCCGGCAAAAGGATCTAAGATTCTTCCGCCTGGCTCGCATATCTGCACCACGTCCTTCATCAACTGCAGCGGTTTCTCTGTCACATGCACCCGGTTCTGGGGATTCCCATATCGGAACACACCTGGAAGACAGGAAACCGGACGGCTGATCGGCATAGGTCCGTTACTTCCCCATATGATAAACTCTGTCTGCTGACGGAACCTTCCCTTCTGTGGCCGGCTGTTTGTCTTATCCCAGACCGCTGTTCCTCTCCAGATCCACCCCGCCCATTGAAGAGCATCCGTCATCGATGGATACTGTCTCCAATCAATAAAAAGGCATATCGGAGCACCACTTTTACATGCTTTTCTCACATCATACAGCCACTCTGCCATCCAATGGGTCCAGGAACGCTGATCTTTCTGGTCGCCGTCAAAATCTGGCAGGGCTTTTTCCGGTGACATGCTGCTGTATTTCTGATTGGTTGTCCGGTTCCTTTCATTCTGCTTTGTACCGCCCGATGCGTAGGGCGGATCTGTGATCACTGCATCAAAAGTTCCCGGTTGAAACGCTTTTACTAATTTCAGTGTATCTCCGTGTAAGATCCTCCAGTTGTCTCCTCCTTCAGACTCCACAGGATACATTCCATCTTTCAATATTTCCCCTAACTGCAGGGTATGTTCCATAGGCATCATCCTTTCTCTTCAACGAATTAACCGCTTTTTCGAGTTTACTTTTCTCTTATCGCTCCCGATTTTTTTTCTTTTCATCGAGACAACGTTTCAATTTTTTATCTCTTCCACTGTACTCATAGACATGATCACTTAACATCTGCTGGATACCCATTTCACGGTTCCTTTGTTTCAACGCCTCTCTAAGATATCTTATCGGCGCATTCTCGGTTTTTCCTACAATCAAAACTTCATGGATATTAGCTGGGATCACATAAAAATCCATACCTGCCATTTTCCTTAATTGTTCTAACATTCCCGGATATGTGATGGTAGTCGCTCCATTTCTCCCTTCTCTGTTTGAAAGGATAAAGTAAGGGAATCTACCATTCGTATCTACTGGCATCACCACAGGAGGATTTATTTTTATCGTATTTTCCATCGCCTGCTTCATCATGGTGCTTTGACTCACGCCACAAACTTCCAATACATCCCTTCCCAGTCTTACCATAACTAACTGGTTCTTCTGTTCCAATCTAAGGTACAGAACCAATGCCCCCATAGGCTGCTTTTCAAAAATTCCATGAGATAAATGTTCTCCGTTGAACTCAGAACGTTCCAGTTCTACCACCAGCAGATCTTTTATGCAATCATAATCTCTGAAATCAATTCCTTGCGTACCATCTATCTCTGGGATCATCATAAATGCAGTATTTACTGTATCTTGTATAGTTTCTATAACTTCTTCTATACTTTTTTTGTTCTGTGAAAAATCCTGATACATCTCCTCCATAGAGATACCTGGTACAACTTCCTTGTCAGACTTATTGATGATCAACATCTCGCCAAGCCCGTACTCTGTTTGATCCACAATAGTGATTACATAACCTTCTTCTTGTGGCAGAATCCTTTTTGCCTGTTCCATGATCTGTTGTTTAAATACAGCATATTCCATAGGTTTACCTTTCCCTTTCTGTTTTCTTTTTTCCTTGTTTCTCCGGCTTTGGTTGATCCATGTCCCTGCTCAGTTCCGTTTCCACGTATTCGCTGATGATCGCAAGTGCCTGCTCATAACTTTGGGAAGACGTGACTCTGTCAAACATCTCTTTTGCGGCTTCTGGCTGTCCATTCTGTTTTAAAAGCCTGCTGGCATCACCTAAAATAGAAAAAACATTTCCATCATGTCCAAGCAGTTTTAACTTTGGTTTTACTGCACATTCCGGTTTTATCTGCTCCGGAATCTTGTGCAGGATATCCATCCGGAAATAGTCACTATTCCAGAAATGAACATTTAAAACACCATCTTCTACCGGAATATCCTGTTGTTCAAATCCTTCTCCCCAGCCATCGGAATATTGCCCAGTCAGATAAGTTTCCAGTCGATTCATTTCCCATCGATCTAAGGGCGCTTGGATGGTAACTTCCGCACATCCCATAAGTTCTCCAGCCTTTAAGACAACCGACAACTCCAGATTTGTAACTTTTTCTTTGACGGAATCCTTTTCATCGTAATATTCCATCAGATCTTCTCCTACATGATCCGCTCTCTCCTGCATCTTCTGTAGAATGTCTGCTCCATATACTGCCAGTGCACGGCCATCCATCACGTCATCCGGGTACATCCGGTCACTCTCGTTTTCATAAAATTCTGCCTGTAATGGTGATAATAAATATAGTTTTCGTTCCATAGAGACTCCTACCTTTCCATTCGATTTTTTTCTTTCTTTTCCCATGCTTCCTTTGACAGGTCTGCATAGTCTGCCCCTTCACGCTCCGGTAAGTTTATCAAAATCTCATATCTATCCCGATATGTTCTTTTCATAGTTTCACACGCATATCTGCCCGGTCCGTCATTATTGGTACAGATTTCAATCTGCGTAACCTCCGGATGGTTCTCCAGAAAATGTTCCAATGCCAGTGGCGGTTTTTCCTCTTTTTTTCGCCTGCCATCTTTTGGAGCATAAATCCCCCCAACGGACAAGCGATATTTATCTGTACGATTTCCCTCCAGCGTCATGTGTGCTAAGGTTTCGATTGCCGCTTCATATACCGCCACTCTGCAACACTTCCCACTTGGTGGAACACAAAAACTATATGCTTTATCACTTCCTGACTGTTCCATCTTAAAGGGTTTCCCCCGGTCATAGATTCCCCGCAGGAAAGCATACCGGGCTTGTCCTTTTTCATCCCTGCCAACAAAAACAACATTATGATATGGCAGGCTTTCATAGAGAATCCCTTGGTTCACACAGTACACAAAAGTTTCCCTGCTGATTCCCCTGTGTTTCAGATAATTCCAGATACGGTTCACATCCTTCGCACGTTCTGGAAGAGCAAATGGCTTCTTTGCCATTTCACGTTCCTGTATGTTAGGCGGTATATAAGATGGGTTCTGCTCCAGCAAAAAACCAACTGCATCCAGAAAAGACATCCCATTCACATGAACCAGGAAATTCAATGCACTGATTCCTCCGATATCCCTGGATTTCCAATGCCACTGGCTGGTGATCTCATTGATCTTGAAGCTGTCATGATCGGTCAGCTCATATTCATGTCGAAGCCCTCTGCATGGTTTCAGCCGCTGTGGTTCATATCGTTTTAAGTATTCAATCGCTGTCATTTCCCTAGCCTTTTCCAAATCTTCTTTTTCATACCACGGCATTACAATAGTGCTGACCGTAGTGCTTCTACCTTATCGGTACGTTCCCACGGAAACTCCTTTCTTCCAAAATGTCCAAACACCGCTGTTTGGCTATAGATTGGACGTTGCAGCTTGAAATGGTCTATGATCTGTTTTGGCGTCAAACCAAACACCAGCGGAATGGCTGCAGCCAGACAGTCATCCGCACACACAGTTCCAGTACCAAAAGTATCTACCTGCACCATCACAGGTTCTGCCACACCAATTGCATAAGCAAGCGAAACCAAACACTTTTCAGCCAATCCGGCAGCCACCATGTTTTTGGCAATATACCTTGCCATATATGCCCCTGAACGATCCACCTTTGTTGCGTCTTTTCCAGAAAAGGCACCGCCTCCATGTGGCGCTATGCTACCATAACAGTCCACCATTAATTTCCTTCCTGTCAGCCCCGTATCTGCATCCAGACCGCCCACCACAAATTTCCCTGACGGATTGATCAAAATCCTGGTATCCTCATCTGGTGGAAGCAGCCGCAGTGCCAGGCGTAACACTTTCTGCCGAATCTCCCGTTCCAGATCTTTTTGGGACTTTTCTTCAGCATGCTGGCAGGACACAATGACCGTATCCAAACGGACAGGTTTCCCATCTTCATATTCCACGGTTATCTGTGCTTTCCCATCTGGCAGTAATCCCCGGATATATTCACTGATCCTGCAAGCCGACAATTCCCGGACAATCCGATGTGCCAGTACCACGGGAAGTGGCAGAAATTGTTTCGTTTCACTGCATGCATACCCCGTCATGACTCCCTGATCTCCGGCTCCCATTTTCCATTCTTCGCCAGCTACATGCTGCTTTCTGGATTCCATGGAGTTTTGAACACCCTGTGCGATATCCGGGCTTTGCTGATGGATCAAGGCATCAAAGAGGATTTCTCCTGCCTGGTATCCGACTTTTTCTACTACATCTTCAGCAACCGCCAAAACATCCGGCTCATACTTACTTGTAATTTCCCCGGCCAGAAGTACCGTTCCCTTTGTTGCAAATACCTCACAGGCTACTCTTGCTTCTGGATCCCCTTTCAAACACTCATCCAGGATACTATCTGCAATCAGATCACAGAGTTTATCCGGATGCCCTTCTGTTACAGATTCCGCTGTATAAAATCGTTTCATATCTTTTTTCTCCTTTCAGACAAAAACAGCAGGAACACGATACTTACCGCATTCCTGCTGTTTATTTTTCTCTTTTTTACCCTGCCTTTTTACAGGCTGGATTTATGCTGTTTGTTTTTTCCGTTCTACTTTTATGACACGGATAAATTTCCCCATCAAAGGGAAATAAGTCACCAGAAAAACGAGAAGTGACCCCAGAAACGGAATCTTCCTTTTCTCCTTTGGAACACTCAACCCAATCATGACTCCGATGGCACATAAGCAGAACTTAACGAGTGCCAGATCCTTCCACGTACAGTTCTTAATATATGCGTCAGCATAAGAAAATAGAGACTTCACGAACATTCCCCCTTGCATTTTCACACAGAATTTCCTAGTTAATTTCATTATATTCCGTCTGCCTCGCCAGTACAAGAATTCCCATCTTTAAATCTCTTTTTTCTACCCTACATCAGGAGGATCCTGGCGCTTTCCTGCATGTAAGAACAGACTACACACAGGAAGGCTCGTCAACACCCTGTTGCAATTCTCCTTGTTTTGAACACTTCCAGCTGGAAGAGAGGATGAGAGATCATGGATTTCGAACACTTCTCGGACACCTTTCTTTTCCAGCCGGTTTTCCTATTTTCCCGGCTGTTTTGAAATACCACTATTATTTAGTTTTCTTCTTTTTCATCTGTTTCCTGCTTTTTCTTGCGATAAACAAAGCATCCAATCAGTATTCCTGTACAAACCGCACAAATACCAAGAAGCAGCATTGGTGATACCGTATCATCCCCTGTTTTTGGAGCATCTGTTGGGATTCTCTGATTGGTCACATCCAGCTCCACTAAAATCTCTCCATCCTTTTCCCCTTCTAAATCAAAGGTAACCGGATGTGGCCTGGAATCCAGCTGGTATCCCTCTGGAGCCTTTGTTTCCACAACTTCATACTGGAACAGTTCTTTGATTCCTTTCTCGTTATAACTTCCGATCAGCAGTTCTTCACTTTCTGCCTGCCCGTTCTGGTCTGTCTTAAGAACTCCGGCCACTTCATTGGTCGTTTTATTCCGGATTTCAAATTCTGCACCTGCAAGGGCATCTCCGCTTTGAAGGTCTGTTTTCCTTAAGAAGATTTTTCCATAGACAAATTCATTTTTCATGGATACCTTCTGTACTTCACCCGTATCCTCTAAAGTAAACTTCACATCCTCCGCCAGCGTGTATCCAGAAATTGTCTGGGTTTCACGGAGCGTCAGTTCTTCTCCCACTGGCAGATATTCAATCGGATGTTCTGTTCCATCGGAAATCCATTCATCCAGCACTTCTTCTTTGCTGTTTAATACCTGAAGTTTCACACCTACAAGCTCGGTATCTCCAGTAATATCCGTTTTGCTGATATCCACTTTTGAAAAATCATCCTTCATTTCCACTTTTGTGATCGTTCCATCTTCTTTAACCTCAAAAGACACATCCTCTGCACTTACATATCCATCCTCTAACGGTGGAAGTTCTTCATGAAGGATATAGTTTCCCGCCGGAAGTGCATATTCCAGATGTTCTTCCTTGGTTGTGATCCATTCACGGACAACGGTTCCTTCTTCATCCAGAATCTGCAGTTTTGCACCTTCTACCGGTTCACCGGTTACAATATCTGTCTTTGTAAAATAGCTTTCTGTCGGCTGGTTCTCTACTTCCTTTTCCAGAAGGATAGCCGGAAGATTCTGGTCTTCATACGTTGCATCAATTTCCCAGATTTCATCATTTGGCAGATATCCCGGCAGATGCTGGTCTTCTTTTACATAATAATGTCCATGCCACAGGTCACTTTCAAAGGTAAGTCTGCCTTCCTGATCTGTCGCTTTTGTTTCAAGCAGCGTATCTTTTTCCACCACAACCTTGCCCTGCGTATTTTTGATATCTTCCCCGGCATACAAACCAAACACCACACCCTCCAGTGCTTCTTTGGTTACGGAATTTTTCTTCTCCACAGAAATTTGGATTTTCTGCCGCTCATTCTTATAAGTAACACCTTCATAAACAACGGATACTGTGTCATCTTCTGCAGAAAGTGTGAACTCCTTCTGTTCAGGATTTAAGACAAAATGGTCACCAGCTGTCGTTTCTTTTAAATAATAACTTCCTAATGGCAACTCTCCTATTTCCGCTTTCCCATCTTCATCTGTAGTCAGCGTTGCCACAAGTGCATCTTTTTCATAACGGATGATGCGGTTTCCATTCTCATCTACAGCTCCGTCTGGCGTATAGATGGTTTCTTTCGCATGAAGTTCAAAAACAGCTCCTTCCACACCGGATTCCTCATAGATAAACTTCTTTTCCAGTCCAGATTCAACTGAAACTTCCCCCATAACCATATCTTTCAATGTTACAAAGAATTTTTTTGCTTTTTCCAGCAGGTTCTCATCTTTGACTGTTTTTAGCTGTTCTCCTACTTTTTGCAAAGTAAGATGACCTGTCTGCACCTCATTATACTGTACGACTTCCACAATATAAGCGCCTGTATCCGGATCGATCTGATGAGGCGTGTCAGAATTAATCACAATTTCAATAGCCTTTGTTTGTTCTTCCTCATACCCTTGTCTCACATATCCATCCGGTGCCTGGATTTCTTCAATCCGATAATGCCCTGCCTTTAATTCTTCTGGCAGGATCAGATATCCGTCTGCATTAGTGGAAAACTCAGAGATTTTCTCTTTCTCTGGATAATATACCATTTGTTCCACATATGCTTTTTTCTCAAAATCCCAAATCTTATAAGTTGCAGAATTATTTAATACATTATGGTCTGTTTCCGCATCTTTCTTTATGATCTTCAGCATGAATTCAAATGGGCGGTCATCAAAGACTCTCCATTCCTGCGGATCTCTGCTGTCTTCGTTTACAGTTACCAAAAACGGATGGACTTGTTTCAGATTTTCCGGTGTTTTGGTCTCTGCAACCACATACTGTCCATATGGAAGTTCCACGCTCTTGGCATATCCTTTTTTATCTGTTACAAGGACAGGTACTTCTATTTCTTTCCCATCCTCATATGTGACTGCCACTTCTTCGTCTGTAAAATCATAACCAATAAAATCTTCCGGGGTAAATTCAGAACCATTTCCCGGTTTTAAGGTACCGTCTTTTACTTTGGAGAGATTGCTGACCAGATATATGGTAAATTCTGCTCCCTCCACTAAATCTGTCTCCGTCTGATCTCCATCCTCTGAAATCTTAATGATCTGAAACGCCTGTTTCTTAACTTTTTCCTTGACAGTCAGCGCCTTTACTACAATCGGTTTTTCCTGTCCTTCATAAATAAGCGTTGCATCATATTCCGTTTCGTCCAGAAGGTATCCTTCTGGTGCAGCGATTTCTTTCACATACATTGCTCCAAGGTATACATTCTCAAATACGATTTCTCCGCTCTTTCCAAAGGTTTTTTCCTGAATCAGGCTTCCTGCTTTGTATAAAACTCCAGTTCCATCTGGTTTCTGGATATCTTCTTTCGCATACAGCCCGTAAACAGCACCGTCCAGTTTTGCATCTCCCTGCGGAAGGAAATCTCCCGTATCCACGTCCTGTTTCTTCACCGTGATCTTGCCTTTTACCGAGGTATTTACTGCTTCTACCTCTACACTTGATCCAGCGGACACATGAACCGGATATACAGTCTTATTGATTGCATATCCATTAGGCGCTGTGATCTCTTTTACATAAACAGTTTCTAATGCTGCATCAAAATAGTCACTGTAACTGATACCGTCTTCACCTGTCATAGCAATGGTCAACAGCTGGTCCGTACAGGTACTGTTTTTATAAACGCCATAGACTGCACCATCTAACGGGTTCCCTGTCTCCGCATCCTTTTTCAGAATCTTAACTCTGGCAAGATTTAGCCACTGGATATCAAAAGATACCGGAGCTGCTTTTTCAGAGATAAATGCTCCGATATCCTGATTGTTTCCTCCGGTGGAAGTTAAAACCAATGTTTTCCAGCTCTCACGGACAGAACCATAAAGCTGCCCGCTTTCCCATTTCCCAGTTACCGTAAGAGGTGCCTGCAGATAGAACGTATCTCCCCCATAAACTTCCAGATTTCCGCCGCTTACATTTGTTCCTTTTGACTTGTTATATCCGGTTACACCCTGTGGAACAGGAATGGTAATCTTATTCCGATGGTCACCGTTCAATGTAATATCTGGTGTTTTCTGGATATCACCTTCTCTTACTGCAGTCACATTTGCATTGGAAAAAGACAGCTCACCTTTTGGCGGCTCTTCCATGCCAAATAAGTGATTGATATAAGCAATCACACCTGCATTGACCAGGTTTTCATACGGGCATCCTGTAAATGCCAGATCCCCACAATAGGCATAAGATGCTGCAAGATGGGTATAAACATACTTTTCGTCATCACTTTTCCCAGACAGGTAACTGCCTGTGATATCTCCGGCTCCGCCATACCCATAATAAAGAACTTTCTGAAGATTCTTATTACTTTCCAGAATATCCGCAACATAGTCACCAGTAGGCGGTGATGCACGGTGGGATTCCAGACAGTACGCCAGTTTTCCATTCACCGTAAATAAACAGGTCAGATAATTACCTAAATAATCCGGATAGTAAATGGTCCGTCCTTTATTCAGATGGACTGTTTCACTTTTTCCCATACCATCTGCAGCAGAAAGCATCATCACATTTCCCTCTTCAATATCTCTTTCCAGCTCTGCAAGGACATCCGGGGTATCTTCCGGCTGGGAACTGGTAATCTCTACAGGAAGAGGCTGCTCCGAATCTTCCTCAGAAGACGTATCTTCCTTCTGTTTCTCCCCGCCATTGGATTCCGAGTGTGCCAGCCCTTCCGTATCGGTCAATGTGATGGTCCGTCCAATCATATATGGCTCACTTCCATCTTTTGGGGTAACCAGATACTGTGCGTAATAAACACCTGGGTTTTCCGGCTGGAAAGAGCCTCCATCCTGATCTTTGATTTCAGACAGCAGTACACTCTCCCGCTCCGGGTCATAAGAAATCCCTTCCATAGAAGTTTCTACCCGGAACTCTTTATCTGAGACATCTTTTACAATATCTTCTGCTCTTACCTTCTCTTCCGTCTGTTCCTCAAATACCTGCGTTTCCGTTTCTACTTTTGTCTCCGGCTGTTCCGCCGCAGCATAAACGGATGAAGAAATCATCGAACTCATTCCCATACTAAAAGCCATGACAAATGCCATGGCTCTGGTTTTCCATTTTCCTTTCATAATCATTCTTTCTCCTTTATCCTTATCGTCCCACTTCTCGACCATGAGACTCTTTTTTCTTCTCTTGCTTCTTCATTTCTTTTCTGGTCGCATGGACAGCTTTTTGAATCTCATTTTCCGATAATCCATTCTGCCTGCATCCTTCCAGAATCCCTTCCAGATATAATTTGCCCGGAAGTGCCGGTTGGCTCTGGTAGGGTTCATTCATAATATATACAGCTGCATAAAGTTCCTGCCCATCTTCACACTGCACAAGAATATCCTGTTTTCCATACAGATATGGATATCCTTCATAGTAATCCAGGCTTTTTTCGCATTTTTCTGTAATACTCCATAACACACCCGATACCTGTTCCCCTTGCTCCGGCAGGATACTGGCTACTCCATTTCCCCTGCTATTCCCCCGGAATGCCAAGCGGTAATCTTTCACCATTACATTTCCTATTACTTCTGCATCCGGGCATCGAAATTCCATTTGATCCAGATTCATGTTACTTCCATACGCAAAATACAAACGTTCTTTGATAACTTTCCCTCCTTTATCGCTCTTCCTGCTTTCTCTTCAGACATTCATAGGTGTTCTTGTCATATCTCCATGCTTTGTCCCCTTCCAGATGATCCAATAAGTGTTTCCGCACATTCTTATATTCTGGTCCGATCAGGCCAAGCCGAAGAAGAAAGGTCCGAAAAGTAAAACAGGGGTTTTCAGAAATCTCCGTCTTTCTCATATGGGTACATTTCTGATTGATAGCTTGAGCAGAAATTGCTAAAGCAAGGGTGATATTTGCACGTACTTTTCCTGCATGGAGGGTACTGTTAAAACACCGCCATTCCACCGTTCCCTTATCAAACACAGCATGCAGGTTCAGCGCATAGTACCTGGTATCATCATAGTGACTATGCGATCTTCCTCCCATTCTTCTTTCCTCATACCACAGCTGACGAAATTTATCCATGGACATATTCCCGGAAGGCATTTTCCGGATATCTTCCAGCACATTTTCACGGACTTTTTTACACCATTGTTCCACCCGGCTGGGATTTACCTGCAGTGCTTTAAATAAAATATCTTCTTTGGAATACATGATCGTGAGCGCATTCTTTAAGCTTCGTGGTGTATGATTGGAGGCATCCACATGAACATGCATTCCACAGGAGGAATTGACTTTTCCCCCATGGCTTCTTAAACAGCGCACAACCTGTTGCAGTTTTTCCATTTCGCCATATTCCAGTTTCGGACTGACCATTTCTGTGCTGTACTCACTATCTGCATAAACATAACGGTTTCCATTTCTTCGCTGTGTATGGATGCTCCCATCGTAGGTAAACTTCCACTCTTTTCCTTCCAGATCTCTGACTCCCCAAGTACTGTAATAGGTTCCAATATAATATGGCTGTGTTCCAAACAATTCTCCTACTGCGTTTGCTGCCTCTTCTCTGGTAATCCCCGTCATTTCTATTTCGGTTCCAAAGTATTGTTCTTTCAAATCCATCCTGACACCACCTTACTGCAGAATATGGATACCGGAATGTACCTGAAACAAGCGTCTTCCTATGGCTTCGATCACATTAACGGTTACCCCGTTTCCTGCCTGCTTATATGCCTGTGCATCAGAATTAAGTTCCAAAATCTTGTCGATCTGTTCCTCATAATATCCCTGTAATCTCAGGCATTCCCGTGGTGTCAGTCTCCGGATTCTTCCTTCATAACACACCCCATGCCGGTCCTGTGCAGTTAAAGTGAACATTTCTTCCTCTGGTGCTTTCATCCTACGTCCCTGTTGACGGATATTTTTCCTTTCGGGTGTCAAAACAGCTCTTGGTCCCTCTTCTTCCAATGCTCCGGAGCGTTCCCCTAGATGTTTGTCACTAAGGCTATTCTGCCTTGTTGTGATACAGCGTGCCACTTCGGTTACACGCAGTCTGGAATCCAGATCTACAAAATGCACGGTTCCCTGGGTACTGCCCGTTGTCAGCGTATGGGCAACCTGATGCCCCACTCTTCCCCGTCGGGTATTCATCCCGGCATATCCCAGATCAATGCTGTCGCCTTCATATGCCATCTTATAACCTTTTTTGGTATTTTCCTTAATGGGTACTCCAACATCATAAAGCCCTGTTTTTCCTCCCATCCCTCCTGCAGTGGAAGTGATAGTACAGCTTAATCCGTCTTTGGAATAAACTCTGCTCCCTTGGCAGCCTGGGACGATTTGAACAAGAGCCTTCTTGTTTGCTCCGGTGAAAGGTAATATTTTTCCGGCACATCTTTCATCAAGATATCCGATAAGATACACTCTTTTTCTGGACTGAGGGACTCCGAAATCCTTGCTGTTAAGCACTTGCCATTCCACATGATACCCCAGTTCATAAAGCGTATATAAGATGGTGTTAAACGTCGCGCCTTTGTTATGCGATAACAATCCGGGTACATTTTCAAGTAAAAGATACGGAGGTCGTCTTGCTTTAACCAGTCTGGCAATTTCAAAGAATAAAGTTCCTCTGGCATCTTCAAAACCTTGTCTTTTTCCAGCAACTGAAAAAGCCTGGCACGGAAATCCTCCGCACAAGAGATCAAACTCTGGTAGTTCTTCTGGTCGTATTTTTTTTGCGTCATTACAAAACCACTCTCCTTCTGTGTTAAAAATTGCTCGATAACTTCGGTCTGCATACTTATCGATTTCGCAATGTCCAACACAGGAAAAACCACCAGCCCTGTTGAGCCCTTCCCGAAATCCCCCTATACCGCTGAACATATCAAAAAATCGAATATTTTTTCTGACCACTCCCTTCAACGAAAAAAAGTACGGGCATACCCGCACTTTTTATACAGTTTCCTTATTTATTCTGTTTCTTCCTCTGATTCTGCCTCTTGCAGACGCTCTTCATTCTCTAATTCCAATTCTTCAGGCTGTGTTACATGAAGTTCCGGTTCATCCTCATCTTGTTTTTCCAGTTCATCCGCTGCATCCAGTGCCTGGGTGATAATTTCGATCAGATAGTCTTTCTGAGTGAAACGCCCGCGTCTTTGGCGTTTCTCCTTTTCTACTCTCTCTTTTAAGCGGTTGAATAATTCCTCGGATACTTGTACTGCCAATGTTTTTGCTTCCATCTTTTCCACTCCTTTTTTCATAAAATGCTCTTCGATAACCTTTTGTAAAAACTGAGGAATTGTCATTTCTGTTCCTTCCAGTTCTTCCCTGACCTTTTCATGTAATTCTACTGGTATCTTGCCACAGATGTTTTTGGTTTCCATAGAAGTCTTTCTCCTTTCTTTTTGTTACAACCAACATACTCCAAAGGTCATCACAAAGCTATTCACAATACCTGACAAAGAAATGCTCTGCAAACGAAGCATATTACATAATCATATTTTTCCTGCTCTCAATAGGCACCCCTCCTCTCCTTTTCACACACTTTCTCCACTAAAATCCTACCTTTTTCTATCCTTTTGTTTCATCCGTTTGATCTGCTGACGGACAGCCCGCTCCGCAAGATCCGTCATGGTTACTTCTTTTCCAATCCGGTTGGATTCTTCTTTTGCCAGAAATTCCAGCTGGGTTACCTGGTCTTCCGGTAACGTTACAACTACCATTCTGCTCATGGCACCCCTCCTTTCCACGTGATCTTTCTATTCCTCTTGCAGCATCGAGATAAAATCCAATACCTGATCCGGCAGCTCCTCTGGCTCTGCAGTTGCGGCAGTTTGTCGCACATCGCCACATTTTAGCTCTTCTCGAACACTTTTCCGGATCAGCTGTTCCAGTGCATCTGCCTGGTCATAGAATAAAATTGCATCCACAACAAACTGGCTTTTCTCTCCTTCCGGCACTTTCTCCAGAATGCTCCATGCTTTTCTATGGTTTCGGTCTTTCCTATTAGGCCGGAAAGAAAATACCGGACGTTTCATCGTTTCAAAATCTGCCCTGCAAGCCTTTCAAATCCTGCAGCGTTTAAACATACGTCTGGCAGGGTAATAAGCCGACACAGGCGGTCCTGGGGGCTTACGTTGCGTTCAAAAAGTCTTGCTCCCCCTCCCAGAAATACAGCTGGAACTGCCTGCAGATCGAAACCAGCCTCCATGATGGCAGACACGATCCGCTTCACATACTGTCTCCCATAAGTAAGTATGATGTTCTTTGCCTCTTCAGAGATGCTGCAGCTCTTTCCGTTCAGAACACGTTCCACCTGTACTTCTGTGATCGACAAACCAGTATCTCTGCGGACTTGTTCCAGAATCTCGTCTTGGCAACGGATGACTCCCATTTCCAAACTCCTGCAGGTTGCTGCATTTGGGACACCATTATCCAGCCGCATGATGTCAATAGTCCAACCGCCAATGTCTACCAAAAGAACAGAAGGTTCATCCCGGATGATCTCCGGGTGCATTGCTACGACAGAATAACCCTGTGGGAACAGTCTGACATCCAGAACCCGGATTTCATAGAGTTCCCCTTCGTATTCAAACACTACCGGATTTTTTCTTTCCAGCAGGTAATCCCGAAAGTTTTTCTTTTCCCGTCCGAAACTGGTAAGCGGGAGGCCAGCGGCCAGCACCACCTCCGCTTTTCGGGGAGCCTTCCGGAAGCGGATTTCCTGTGCGATAGCTGCGAGTGTCAATAAATAATACTGCTCATTCTCGGTCTTGGTACGCAAAAGCGGCTGTCTCCCTGTGCCGCACACATAATATTTCCCTTCTATCCTCAACACTCCACGATTGGTATAGGGTTCATGCTCATATCTTACAATTCCTGATGGGAAACAAATATGCGCTGTTTTCATGGCAGAATAGCCATGATCTACTCCAATAATCATGCAATTCCTCCTTTTTTACAGACAGAAACGCCGCCCCCGAAAGGACGGCATTTCTTCATTACACTTCTTATTCTTTTATCATTGCTAAAATATCTTCCATGCCATATTGATAAGCTAACTCCCCGTATCTCAGCCACTCGGCATTGAGAGCACAGAGATAATTATCAATGACTGTAATGATTTCTTCTGAAAGCCCCATACTACGCAGTTCTTGTTCATATTGAAACACTTCATCCCTTTCTTTTTGATATTTTGGATCAAAGCGGAACTCCTTTTCTGCTTCTTCCAATCGGAACTGCCTCATACATTCCAAAATTTCCTTTTTTCTTTGTTCCGGTTCCCTTTCCTTCGTTTCTGAGATCTCTTTTAATAACTTTTGGTAATGGAACATATCTGCTTGTCCAAAGTAATAATAGTATGCCCGTTCCAGCATTTCCCGGTTAGATGACAGCTCGCTGTAGGTTTTAAATACCTGGTATTCCTCATCATTTAAGGTTACCCCGTTATTTCCATCGATCAGTTGTATGATAGCTGGATACTTTTCACACAGTTCTTTCATTTGCCTGGAATAGTCTTGATAATCTCTATTATATCTTCTCAAATAGAACACTACCCGATTATCCACCATAGACTCTAAAGTCCCTGCCCATGCTTCTTCCCGTGACAGTTTCATAGGCACATCCTCCTTTCCAGCACAGCAGGATACCATATTTGTGCCAGAAAGCTATTCACAATACTACACAAAGAATCTGCTCTCTTTTGTAGCAACTATTCAGCTTATTTACATTCTGATTTTTCAAAAGTCCCCTCCCTTTCCTGCATTTGTTTTACCATCCAATATCGGATTCCAAACACATACTCGCAAAAATCGTCCAGCTGTTTTAACGTATATTGATCCAATGATATACGTTTCATCTTCTCCCATACTTCATATCGGTATCTGGGTAGGTCAGAAATATAGGTACAGCCAATACAATTTTTCATTCTTTCAAACAAATCCTGTTCTCTCTTTTCTATCAGCAGACTATCCCCCTTTCTCCAAAAGAAAAACAGCCTGTCCAAGCTCATGCTCATTTTAGGCTGCTTCACATCATCTCATTTTCTTTGTCAATATCATATAAATCATCAATACAGATTTTCGTATTGACGATCTGTATCACTCTGGCGGATGTATCTATTCGGGACACCATCCCTTTTTTCTGCAGATATTCTCCTTTGAAGAAAAACACTGCCGTGACTACATCATTTTTCTTAATCTGTCGAAGTTTCCGATCCAGCTCTTCCTGGTACTCTTCCGGCAGTTCTATTTTGGGTACTACGATTTTCTCTTTTTTTCGAAGCGCTTCTGGATAACCTTTTAAAGCAGCAAATGGCATAAATTGTTTTGCGCGGTCTTCTCGGTTCATACGTCCTCTATGTTCCACTTTTATGCCCTCCTATCTGACGGTTCCGTTCCATCGTAGTGGCTCCTGCCTGCAGGTCTATCCCTTTCAAGATAGCGTTTTTCCCGAACTTTTCTTTAATATCCAAGATTGCCTCCTGCATCCGATGTTCCCGTTCTAATTCCGCCGGATCTGTGAACAGGTCATACTGCTGATACTGCTCATCTACCACCTGGTTAAAGGTTACAGTCATTCGCCGGACGGAAGTATACGGATCTACAATCTGACAATATAATTTTTCCGTAGCCGCAATAATTTGTCTGGCTGAACTGGTACTATTCCGTAACCCTATGGTCCCGTGTGCAGGTTTCTTCTCCAGCCGGTTACTGTATCCTACATGCAGGGTAATGGAATCTGTGACCAATCCTTTCTCCACCAATTCCAGACAAAGAAGGTCAGCCATCTCTT
The DNA here is from genome assembly GCA_963559135.1 of uncultured Sellimonas sp. Lineage (GTDB taxonomy): Bacteria > Bacillota > Clostridia > Lachnospirales > Lachnospiraceae > Sellimonas. The sequence goes on along the minus strand of CAUWJP010000003.1, from coordinate 88,869 downwards.
TCACCACAAGTTTCCCTTTTTCAAAGGTATAATCGCACTCCAATACCTGCCCGCTGGAAAGGGAATTGGTCTTTGGTCTGTAAGATTTGATATCCTGCATGGTAGTGCTTTCCCTGCCCCAGGCGTGATCGATTAGTAATTCCGCATCTACCCCAAACATCCGGTAAAGCATGTCTTCATCTGCATGGGCAATCTCTCCCATTCTCCGGATACCTGACTGTTCCAGCCGGTTGGCAATCCCTTTTCCGATTCTCCAAAAATCTGTCAGCGGCTTATGATTCCACAAAGTCTTGCAATAGGATTCTTCATCCAATATCCCAATATGATCCTCTACATGCTTTGCTGTGATATCCAATGCAACTTTGGCCAGATACAGATTTGTTCCAATCCCGGCAGTCGCAGTAATCCCGGTATGTTCAAGAATATCTTCCATGATCCTTACACTCAGTTCCTTTGCAGACATCTGATACATTGCCAGATAATCCGTTACATCCATAAACACTTCATCGATACTGTAAACATGGATGTCTTCTTTGGAAATGTATTTCAGATAAATCGCATAAATCTCTGCCGAATAATCAATATAAAGCTGCATCCTTGGTGGAGCCATGATATATTCAATTCCTTTGGGTATTTCAAAAACCCGACATCGACCTGGAACGCCCAGTTTTTTCATTGCCGGGGAAACCGCAAGACAGATAGTTTTATCTGACCTTTCTGGATCTGCTACTACAAGATTCGTAGTCATGGGATCTAATCCTCTTTCCCGGCATTCCACAGATGCATAAAAGGATTTCAGATCAATACAGACATAGGTTCTATCCTTTTGCATGTTCCCACCTCCTCCAGATTAGTATCCGCATTTTTCAGTTATTTTCATTCAGAACCGGATAAAATAATCCCTAAAAGAAATGTTACATTCGTCCATTGCTGCTACAAAATGAAACTGTTTTAATATATTTCTTCTTTCAGTTGCATATTCCTGTGCTTTCATCAAAACTGCCTGTACTTCAAAGTCCTCATAGATATGCTCTAAGATCACGGTAAGCAATTCCTTAATCATCTTTTCATTTTCATATTCCGGTAATAGATCAATTCTCAAAATCCCAATCTTAGAACCATCTGCAGAATATTTATAAGACGGACAGATCTCTACCATTCCAGCAATTTCTTTTTGTTTCTGATCTACAATGGTAAAACGTACAAAATCCCTCACTTGGTATCTGCTTTCCCAAAATTTCATGCATTCTAAAAATTTCTCATAGTCTGTATAATAAAAATCATCCCCACAGCAGTCGCCGTTAAAATATCGGGCAGCCTGGGGATTACTGTAACACTGGAATAATCCATGTGCATCTTTCATTTCCATCTTTCGTATCTCAAAACGCTCAGACTGATAAGTCGGACAGTTTTGAAAAACATCCTTTTTCATTTGAATTCCCCTTTCTGTTCTTTATCAGAACATATGTTCTTTTTCAATATGAATTTATCGCATCTTTTTTCCATCTCTATGAAAAAAGGCCGGCCTCACTTGACCGGTCTTTCATCACGTTGCCTAACAATTTGGTTTTTGTAGGATTCCAAAAATCTTAGTAAAATTGTTTTGTATCTTGTAATTCCTTATCAGATGCTTCCACTTTCTTTCCACTTTTACAATATAAAGAATATTTCTGTTTGTCCTCCCCTTCTATACGTCTGAAATTAATTTATTTTTTTGTTCATCTATAAATATATCTTTTATGTTGAAATTTAACAATGAACAAACAGCCTTCTTATCATTTACATCATACTGATAATTCCTCAAATAGACAGCCACATTCTGCGATAAAATACTGCGAGAAAATGTATCTAATTTGTTCTTGCCTTTGATACATTCTTCAATGTCCTTAACTGGCAAATGTCCATTCTGAGTTCTTATTAAATAATCAATACTTGCCATTCGGAAAAATGTACAGTTTTTCTCAGTTCTAACATCTATAATCTCATCCACAATCCTATCTGATTGCAAAGAATACCCCAGATTACATACTGTAGCACCAACGAAGGCTCCCCAAAATTGACTCAGAAATTCATTTATTTTCATCTTGAATTGACTTTTGGCTGCAATTTCTTCCTGATCTTCTTTTGCTTTTTCGTCTACAATTTCAATGATAGTATCTATCATTCCATTCAGGGATTCATATAACGCTCCCATAAGCTTCATACTTGAATCATACATCAAATTTATTATTTCTATTCTTGGTTTCCGCTTAATGGATGATGAGTAATTTTTTAAAATATCTCCCAAAAACTCAATAATTCTTATTGTTTTGGTAAATTCAAGTGACATTTTATCTAATTCTGCTTCCTTTTCAAGCATTTCCTCATCTTTTTCAGATTGTTGATTTACCTCATCCATTTCAACTTCATACTGCTTAAGGGCTGTTTCTTCCTGAATTTTAGGTATGTTTACATTCTTAGGTATATTGAATATCTGTTCCACTTTTCGATCTATATCATACTCCAATTTTTTTAATAAATCTTTTTGTTGAGCATACTCAAAATTTTGATACTCTACAAGAAGCTCTTTGCATACTGCTTGTATCAATGGTAATATTTCATACTCCGCACTCATATCATATGCTAAAAATAAAGCAATATTAAAATTAAGTTCTTTCGATAAATCTTCAAATATTTTTTTTGTTTTTTGCATTTTCATATCTGGAGGTAATTGGTTCAAAATATAACTTCCAGTAAAATAGTAGTACATGTAGCTATGTTTAAATCTATATTTACCTTCTCTCTTTTCAAGAACTTTATATTTAGTCAGGTTATTAATGACATCAATTCCGCTTCCCTTACTTCCTCGATAATCTTGATTATAATCAAAAATCACCCCTAAGACAAAGCTCTCTTCCATATTTTGCTGTTGTTCTTCATCATAAACTCTGAAAGCTAATTGCTCCAGAATAGTCTTATACATAGTTGCTTCATTTGTATCGCCATTGGATATTTCGTTTATCTTATCAAGAATTAAACATTCATAAATATAGGAATATCTACTATAATCCGTATTCATTTTTTCATAATTGTCTAAATAGGAAAGCACAAGTAAAAATTCTATTGGCGTCTTATTAAAAAATCCTGTTTTCATAACACTTTGTACTTGTGCCAGCTTATTTCTACATAATACATCAAACTCTTGACTTTCAGGATTTTGTTCCTCATTAGATAACAGCAACCACCTACTTACTAATTTTCTTCTCATATAGTTTTTTAGGTCTTGAATATATAGGCGCGTGAATTTCTTTTCTAAATATTCTTTTGTTTCTACATTTTTCAAGAAACCAAGCAAATCATTTTGAAGATTACTTGTAATCACCACAATCCCAAATTTACAAGTAAGGTAATGTAGTATTTTTTTTATTAATTTATCCGAAACTACAATCTCTTCAAAATTATCTATAATACACACCTTCTTTTCTTCTTCCATTTGCAGGATTTCTTCTTTTTCCAAATTAGAATATTGTTGTTCATAAATTTCTGCAATCTTATTATTTAATTCATCTCCTTCTCCAGTTCTCAATTCTGTGGCATCTACCATTACTGGATATAATTTCATATTAAAAAAATCTTTATATAACTGCTTTAATAAAGCTGTCTTTCCATACTCCTTTTCCCCAGAAATCATGATATATTTCTTGTTTTTTATGATCTGAATAATATCTTCTTTATTTTTATACAGCGCTTTATTCTTTTTATTACTAATACTTTCCCCTTTTAAAACCGGATAAACAAAAACATCGGATAATTTCAATATCCCTTTGGCTTTACTTACCAAATCTATTTCATTATCCTCTAAGTATTCCAAAAAATCTGCTTTTAATTCAACACCGCTTTTTACATAACGGTTTTTCTTAAATTCTCTCGATTTAGTATCTAATATATTTTCATACAGTTTTCCATTCCATTCATATGAAAAAAAGCGCTCAATATTACTTTCTAAATCGATTTTCAAAACATTAAAACCACTCTGTTCTGGATAATGTGAATTATATAATTGGTTTCCTTTCACAAAATAATTTGTTGCAGCACCATAATTATCCTTTAATACAATCTCAGAAACATGATCATGCCCCACTAATACAATATCCGAATAATATTTATAATACTTTTTCCATTCCTCAACACTATCCCAAGTCATCCACGACTCATCATGGTGCATCAAAGTAATAACAATATCATTTTCTATCTTATCTTCTTGTTCAGGAATGGCAATTCTCATCTCTTTAGGTTTTTCATTTTTACTAGAACACCATGCTGTGTTCAAACAATGAAATTTTAAAGAAACTCCTTTATATCTCAATCCGTTAATTGCAAATATGCTTTCAGCACTTGCACTAACTAATGGTGCTATACTTTCATCCCAGTCTTTCACAAAGTTAAAATAATTTTCTTCAGCTGTAGTACAAGTCTTGATAATACTACCATTTAACATATCTAAATTAGAATCACGTAGTACCGATTCTCTTATGACACTATCCTCTCTGTCAAAATCACAATCATGATTTCCTGGAACGGTTACAATTTGTATAAACAAATCATTATATCTCTTCTTTATACCCGCTATAATGTCAGAGATAAATATTGACGCAAATAGATATTGCTCTTCTTTGCCCGAATATGCTATATCTCCAGTGATACACAAAATTAGCAGTGTATTCGTTTCATCTATAATATGTTTATTTATTGCATTTGCAATATATTCACTTCTGCCTTCTAAAATATTATAATCTGTGTCGTTTTCGAGATGTATATCTGTAATATGTACTAATACTAATTCCATACTCTTTTCTCCTGCTTAAAAATGACAATTTTCTACAACTCTATTTTAGCATAAAAAATTTTACCCGTCATCTGATTAAAGAATGGATGTTGATTAAAGAATGGACAGCATGGTACATGTAATAACCACATCATAATATCTGAAATTTTTTATCTGTTTTCCAATAAAAACCTAATGTAAGAATATAAGTTCCATAAATTGGCTTTAAGAGGAAAATCCTTTCTATAAATAAATCTGGTTCTATATGTGATCTGATGATAATGACACCATTTCTGTATTTGCTTCATCCGAATGGACTCCCCTGTATTAATTCTATTCACCAAGCACTGTCTATTAAAGTCATCTATCCCACCCTTAAAAACTAGATAAAACAACACGTTATAATATCTAATCAATACAATCTCTTCCTTAGATTTTTCCTTTGACTTCATACACACTTTCCACCTTTCTCTGTATATCTAGTAAGATTTGTCCACACATTTCCACTCTATCCACACAATACACACCCCAAATACGGGGTGAAATTTCCCACGAGAATCAATATAATCTCCACAACTCCAATTCCACTTTCATCTTTCAGACATTCTTCTACCCTGTTCCAAATTCGCCTTGCATTCATCTGTAACCACAACATTTTGCATCCTCCTTTGTTTCCTGTCTTCAGATTCCCATGCTCCAGAATGCCGGTACGATAACAATCACCAGCACCACTGCCAGCATCATGATCATCGGTACGAGAAGTTTCGTTCCTGTCTCCTCGCCCTTTCTTTTCGCCCGTGCTTTTCGATCCTCAAAGGCATGAACTGCCTCCAGACTGAGAAGATCTGTAATACCTCTCGTTCCTTTTCTCAGATTCTGGGAAAGGAGAAGTCCAAGGCGCATATATTCCTGTACCTGGCATCGTTTTCCAAAATTCTCATATGCTTCTCCTTCCGGCACGCCTCCCTGCATCTCAAAGCATGTCCGTATCATCTCCTCATAGGCCGATCGTTTTCCCCTGGTTTCCTGTCTTTCCTGATAGTTTTCCACAATCTTGTACCATGCTCCTTTTACAGTCATCCCTGCGCCGATCAGCAGAGAAAACTGTTCCAGTATCTCCGGATAGTCTCTGAGAAGCTGCTCTTTTCTGACTCTGGCTGCGTCACTTACCTTCTGTTTTTTCCATGCGGCAGCCACCACAAAAACCAGTACCCCAATTCCCATCACCTGATACCCATTTACTGTTGACTGATATCCCCAGGAAACCTTTCTTCCTGCAATTTCATGCGGGAGATACAGCACTTCTTCCTCCCTGCTGCTTTCGTTCTCTGTGTCTATCATCTGCTCCAGTGCCTCTACGATCTCTTCGGGATCCTGAAGCTTCGGCGGATACAACATCACTGTCGTCTCCCACGTCTTCTCTACTGCTTCTGTTGCTCCCTGATTAAAGCTTAGAACAGCTGTCAGATGAACCTCTGCTCCCGATTCCGGAATCTTCTCCTTGAGACTGCCATCCATGCTCATATACTGATAACTGTCCAGCATCCATTGAATGGATACCGGATAATCCGGAAGAGACGTTATAAGGTTCAGATCTGCCGTCACATGCTCCAGGTCCGGATTTTCTCCCAGAATTCTCTTTTCCAGCTTCTTCACCTCTGTCTCAAGGATCTTCTTTGCCTCCTCTTCCGTATAGCCCTGCTCGTCCACCCGGATCCGAATCGGAATATTCTCGCCCACTCCTTCTACTGTTGCAAGCACTGTTTCATCCCGGCTTCCACCTCCTTTCTGGTTTCTTCCAATCTTTCCATCCTTCACAGGCCTTTCCTGACCTGTCCAGATAAAAATAGCCACGCTGATTGTATTGACCAGAAAGAAAAACCAAATTCCTCTTCTGATTCTCTTCCTTTTTTCCCTATTTCTGCTTTTCCCTTTTCCTGTTTTCCAAAGCAGGATCAGCAAAATCAGATAGGCTGCCCCGGTCACTGCTATTGCTCTTATGTCCATTTTCTCACACCTCAATCTGTATCATACGAAACCCGGTTCCAAACGCTGCCAGATATAATACGAGACATCCTGTCATCACAATCCTTCCTGGAATCCCCTGATAAAGGATCTCCATAAATTCCGGAAAACTGAGCATCATATAAGCGATCATCCCAAATGGAATTACTGCCATGACAAGGAATTCCATCTTCTTGGCGGAGATCACCGTCTCGATTTCCTGATTTAGTTCCTCCTTCTCCTGAATCTGGGAAATGGTCTGACGAATCACTTTTGCCATATTTCCTCCGCTCTTTTTTACGGTGGCAGTCACCGTGACAAAATTTCTGACATCCTCCTGGTCTACCCGTTCGGAAAACTCCTCCAGAATCTCTTCTACTCCGACATTCATCTTCATCTGCCGGATCATATAATTCCATTCCTTTAAAATCCGGTCCTGTTCCCGGTACATGATCCGCAGCTCCTTTGCCGCTTCCAGCAAAGAATTCTCCAGGGAATAACCTACATTTAATGAGGCAGACACCGACTGAAGCGCATCCAGAAACTGTCTGGTAAATTCTCTTTCTTTTCTCTTTAACTTCTCTTTTTCCCAAACATACAGAAATGTCCCTCCAACCGGGAGCAGAAGTATCAGGACTGCCGCTACGGATCGGTAAAACAAAATCGCTGTCAGCCCGGCCGCTCCCACAGCTTCCAGACACCCTGTCAGGTACTCTCCCTTTCTAATATCCTGCCGCCAGCAATTTTTCCTTTTTCTGTAATTCCTCTTTTTTAACAAGACTTCCTCTCACCTTTCCGTGGCTGCTTCCTTTCTCCTGAAACTCATAAAGTGTATGCATCTGAATCTTTCCGTCCTCATATCCTGTGATTTCAAGAATCTCAAGAACCTTCCGGCTTTTATCCCTCATCCTTCCAAGGTGGATGATAATATCAATTCCAGATGCAATCTGCCTTTGCACCGCTTCGATTGGAATCTCTATTCCCATCAGCACCATGGTTTCCAGCCTTCCGATCATATCTTTCGGGCTATTTCCATGGCCTGTACTTAAAGAGCCATCGTGCCCTGTATTCATAGCCTGTAGCATATCAATCGTCTCAGCACTGCGCACCTCACCTACGATCACACGGTCCGGCCGCATCCGAAGCGCTGTCCGGATCAGTTCGCGGATATCAATCCTGCCTTCTCCTTCCATGTTGGCATTCCGAGCTTCCAGCCTCACCAGATTCGGAAGGGATTGTAGTTTCAGCTCCGCATTGTCCTCGATGGTAATGATCCGCTCATCCTCCGGTATAAACTGGGAGAGAGCATTGAGAAACGTCGTCTTTCCGGATCCGGTACCTCCGCTGATAAACATGTTGTACTTTGCCTTTACAAGCTTTTCCAGAAATTCCGCTGCTTCTTTGGAGATACTGCCCCAGGCAATCAACCGTTTCATCGTAATTCCTTCTTTCGGGAACTTTCGGATTGTAATGATCGGACCGTTGAGTGCCACCGGTGGAAGCACCAGGTTGACCCTGGAGCCGTCCGGAAGTCTTGCGTCAACGATTGGTTCTGCCTCATTGACTGTCCGGTTACAACCGGAGGCAATCTGCTGCGCGATATCTTCCAGCTTTTTCCGGGATACAAATCTTTTTTCATACTGATGAATCTCTCCTCCCTTTTCCACAAAAATATTTTCCAGCCCATTGATCATAATCTCGGTGATCGACTCATCCTCCAGAAGTTCCTGAAGAATGTCCAGCTTTCTGAACGCATTAAACAGATCTCTCCCAAATTCCATCTTCATCCGGAGCGGAATGTACCTGTCCTTGGTATACTCTTCCAGCACCTGATAGATCAATTCGACCAGTTCGCCATCTTCGATTTCTCTCGACAGATCCAGCTTCGCCATGACCTGCTCCTGCAGCGTTTCCATATGCATTGTTCTTATCATACTGTAATGCCTTCTTTACACATATTTCCGGCTCTCCTTTCATCTCTGTCATCCGCGCTTTCTGGCGTAGCTTCTTGCATCCCATTATTTCCAATGCATTAAAAAACTGCTCTAACTTTTTCTCTTCGTCCTCGTCTTCAATATAGGGGAGATACCACTCATCGCACATCTTCAGAAGTTCAAACAGTCCCTGAACACTCTCGCTAAGATCAAGAATCATATTTTGATACGGGCCCTTTTTCAGGATCTGAAGAATCAGAGAATTCCAGTCTTCCCATACCACCTCTTTCAAATCCTGGCTGACTGGAATCGGATCCAGGACAGCAAGTCCCTCCTGCTCCTGCACCATGGACGTCAGGCGCAATCCCAGATGATTCTGCTCCTGGTGGGAATAATAGAGAAGATCAGCAAGAGATGCCCTCTTTTCTTCCCGGTGTATTCCCCATCCGGGATATTCCTGCATATTGATATAAAGTGTCTCTTCATCTCTGGACAGCTCATATCCGAGCGCCCTTGCAAAACGTGTCTTTCCAATCCTGTGAATAGGAGAATAGACAACAATCAGGCGCTGATTATCCTTGCGCGGCACCTGAAACAGTCCTGCGCGGTCGTGGTCCAGGCATACTTCCATGATCCTGGAAAAAATCTTATGGACGGACTGGTATTTATAGACAGGGACCTCCTCTTCCCCTACCTCTGCTCCTTCCTGGCTTGTCAATACAAACCTTTTTGCAGCTCTGCTTGTCTGCCTCTTCTCGTAGGGAATCTCATCTCCGATCAGTAGAAGCTCTGCTTCCTGAAACTCCTCCAGTCTTTCTTCCTGCTCAAAAGATGTGCAGACCTGTACCTGGAGATCCAGCTCTTCCCTGTCGGCAATTACATCCGCAAGCCGCAGGACATACAGCTCCTCTTCACTGCATATAATCATTTGTCTGTTCATGAATCATTACAGCCGATTCGGCTCTGATATAGATAAGCGCTTTCCCGACGCTTTCCAAATAAGACTCCGGGTGATCCGGATAAAACAAAAGAATTTTGTTTTGTGATATGCATTATAGACCGGTTTAAGAATTTTGTCCACCGGATTTTTGCATTTCCTCGATCTTTGTGAAACTCTTACAAAATTTCCCAGCAGACAATGCCATAAAGTAGAGCAACCCCAGGCAGGCCAAGGATTCCGCTTGTCAAAAAGCTTAACAGATTCACCCCTACGGCAACCGGTATTTTCTGCGAATCCAGAAACTGATTCACAAAAAAGATAACAGCCACTCCAAGAACAGCCCGGACAATAAAGTTGACGATGATCTCGATTCCTTTTTCTTTCATTCCGTATTTCCCCTTGTTTCGTTAGTACATTCTATTCTTTCAAACTGGTATTTTATTCCTGTTTTTGTACATACTATAACTATATCTTGAAGAAAGAAGGGCTGATATGAACAACCATTACGAATCTGATATTTACCTCCGCGGCTCATTTTCTGATCTCCGGAATGAAATCTCACTTGTTCTGGAAGAAATTGCCGCAGCTGATAATCTGTTCCAGAACGCTTCCGATCCCGACCTGATCGACAGCTACATTTTTCAGGGGAATGCTGCAAGAAAGCGATACAGCTTCCTTTTAAAACAGGCAAAACGGATTTCACCTGCTTCTCTTTGACATGAAAAAGGCAAAGATTTCAGCATATTCCTTTCTACTGAAATCTTTGCCTTTTCCACAATTATTCTTTCTTCTCTTTCATATTTCCCACATTTAAAATGAACATCGTGGATAATACAAGCGCAAATCCAATCACATCAATAGTCTGAAACTTGGTCCCAAGAAAAACAGCCGCAAGAATTGTCGCCGCAACCGGTTCCACACTGGAGAGCAGCCCCGAATACACTGAACCGATCTTTTTTAACGCAGCAAGATAAAAACAGAATGGAAGAATCGTTCCCAACACAACAATCGCAAGAAAAGCAATAATTACCTGCATATCGATCTCTGCTTTTATCTTCCATGGCCGGGTCGCAAGAGTCAGCACTACACCGCCTATGAGCATTGCCCATGCGCACACCACTTCCGCCTGATATTTTTTCAATAACGGCATCGGGATCACCCCGTAAAAACATGTGGTCAGTGCAAGAAGCATCCCCAATACTATTCCAAGCCAGGAAACAGACAACTGATGAATATTTCCATGTGTCGCCACAAGAAAAATACCAACAAGCGAACAGAGCATGGCTGCAATTTCCCTTCCTTTTGGTACAATCCTATAAACTACTGCAAAGTAAATGATAAGCATTGCCGGATTCAGATATTGAAAAATCGTTGCTGTCCCGGCATTCATCTCCTGAACAGCAGCAAAGAAAGAATACTGCATTCCCATCATTCCAAGCACAGCAAAGCAACAAAGACGGACTGCATCCTTCCTTTCTTTCCACACTTCTATCAACGGCATCTTCTTTACCGCCGCAAAAGCAAGCAGCAAAAGCCCTGCCATCAAAAGCCGGTACGGCACCAACCAGGATGATACAATTCCTTTTTCTTCAAACAGAAACTGAGCAATCGGACTAGAGGCTCCCCAAAGAAGTCCTGCAGAAAATGCAAGGATAAAGCCTTGTATCCTTCCTTTATTCTTTTGTTCCATTTTTCTCTCCCCATTTCTCCTCTGTTGTTCTATACCTTATCGGTATTAAAAATTTTTTCTTCATATCGCAAAAGAGCCTCCCCGTTTTCGGGAAGGCTTCCTTGCTCTCTCATAAGATCTATAATCGGATCGAAATTTCTCTATTCGTACGATGATACTGATAGTATCGAACTCCGGCCGAATCCATCATTCGTTTGGATGCGATGACAGACGCCGTATCTTCGTACTTATCGCTGTCGTAGATTACTTCTTTGATTCCAGCCTGAATAATTGCCTTGGCACATTCATTGCACGGAAACAAAGAAACATAAATCTTTGCACCTTTTAAACTTCCGCCTCCATAATTCAGGATCGCATTCAGTTCACTGTGAACCGCATAGACATATTTCGTCTCTAACGGATCGTCCCCCTCCCGTGCCCATGGGTACTCATCATCGGAGCAGCCGTTCGGCAGTCCATTATAACCCATAGAAAGGATTTTATTATCCTGGCTCACGATACAACATCCCACCTGGGTATTCGGGTCTTTGGATCGCATACCGGACAACATGGCAATCCCCATAAAATACTCGTCCCAGGAAAGATAATCTTTTCTCTTGGCGTTCATTTTATCACCTTCCTGCTATTTGGTACCGAAAATACGGTCTCCTGCATCTCCTAATCCCGGTACAATATATCCGTGGTCGTTCAGTTTTTCATCCAGTGCTCCCACATAGATGTCCACATCCGGATGATCGTTCCGAAGCTTTTCCAATCCCTCCGGAGCAGCAAGGATGCAGAGGAATGTCATATTTTTTACCCCTTTTTCCTTCAACATGGTAAGTGCCTCAGAACTGGAACCGCCTGTAGCAAGCATCGGATCTACTACAAAGACTTCTCTTTTATCGCAGTCTGACGGCAGCTTGCAGTAATATTCTACCGGCTGTAATGTTTCCGGATCTCTGTAAAGACCGATGTGACCGATCTTTGCCGCCGGAATCATCTTCAGAATTCCTTCCACCATGCCAAGGCCTGCACGAAGAATCGGCACAACGGCAAGTTTTCTACCTGCCAGCTCTTTTCCTGTCATCTTACAAATCGGCGTCTCGATCTCCACATCCGCAAGTTTCAGTCCTCTCGTTGCTTCATAGCACATCAGCATGGAGATCTCCTCAATGATCTCTCGGAATTCTTTTGTTCCAACCTCTTTGCGGCGGATATAATCAATTTTATGATGAACCAGCGGATGGTCCATTATATGTACTCTTCCCATTTTTCCTTTGCCTCCATATTCAGCTTTCTAGCCAGCTTTCTCATATAATCTTCCAGTTCCATATAGGATTCCTCATATTCCTCCAGAGACTTCCCGTACATGGACTCTACTTCCTTTTCTTCACCGATATATTCACCCAAAGTGAAGATGTTACTGTGAAATCCGTACTCTGTAATAATTTTTCTCTTCTGAGCTTTCTCCATCGTCAGAATCAAGGTATCCGGAGTGATATCCTTTTCCTCAAAAGGCAGAGCTTCATGCTCTGTCGTGTCCACACCATTTCTCCGCATGATTTCCTCTGCTTTCGGGTTTAACGGCTCCGGAAACAGCACGATCATACCTCTGGACTGGATATCATACTCCTGCAGAAGGATCTGTTTTTGCAGAATCCTCTCCGCCATCGGTCCGCGGCAGTTATCATCCTTGCTCACAAAAATGATCCTCCGGTATTCCTGCAGCTTAATAATCTCCGAAGCAAGAATCCGCTTATGGCCTGCTGCCTTTAAAAGCCGGTTCATAATGGCCGTGTCGATCGCTTCTCCAAAAAAGCCTTCACTGTAAATGATGTCGACACCTTCTTCGTCAAACTCCCGAAGAATTCCATACAGATTTTTTGTAATCGTCCGACGGTTCTCCCTGCTTCCGATACTTTTCACAGTTCCGTAGGTATATTGACTCATCGTCTCCGCAGTAGCAATAATTCCGATCCGGTAGCCCTCTCCATTTTCTTTTTTACCAAACATCGCCTTGTCATATGCAAGCTGTTTGATTGCAAGAACCGTATCTGAAGGCTTGCCTTCGATCAGAATCATCTGTGCTTTCGGCGCATAATGACGATATTTCATACCGGGAGCCTTTGGAGCCTGACTGCTGCTCTCCGAAATCAGTGTCTGGTCCACCTCAACCTCACCGATTACCTCTTCCAGCATCTCTTTTGTGATCGCACCTGGTCTTAAAATCATCGGCGGAACACAGGTCATGTCCAGAATGGTGGATTCCACTCCGATATTGACACTGCCTCCATCCAGAATCATGTCGATCTTTCCATCCAGATCCTCTGCCACATGCTGTGCTGTCGTTGGACTCGGGCGGCCCGATGTATTCGCACTCGGTGCAGAAATATAACCTCCGCCTTTCCGGATCAATTCCAGCGCAATCTCATCATCCGGCATACGAATCGCAACTGTATCAAGTCCTCCCGTTGTTCCGTACGGTACTCTTTCGTTTTTCTTCAGAATCAGGGTAAGCGGGCCCGGCCAGAACTTATCAACAAGCGTTCTGGTTTCTGCCGGAATTTCTTCCACAATTCCATCCAGTGCATCTTTCTCTGCAATATGTACAATTAGTGGATTATCAGAGGGTCTGCCTTTTGCCGCATATGTTTTTCTCGCCGCCTCCTCATCAAGCGCGTTCGCCCCCAGTCCGTAAACGGTCTCCGTTGGGAATGCGACCAAGCCTCCCTGCTTTATAATTTCTCCCGCTGTTTCCATGATCGTTTCATCGATCTGCATTCTGTCAATTTTTTCTATTCTAGTTTCCATAGATGTTATTATAACACACTCATCCTCTTTTCGAAACCCTTCACTGCAGACATTCCTCGATACCGTCGGCAATCACCTTGACCAGAGAATTTTGGTACTCCTCTTCCGTCAGCTTCTGAGCTTCACTTTGATTGCTCAGGAAACCACACTCAATAATCAATATCGGCACTTCCGTACGCTTTAGAAGATAGTACGTCGTATTCCCCTTTACCGGCCGGTTCTTCGTCCCCTCCAGATTCTCCATCTGCTTCTGGACAATGGTTGCCATCCTCTCTCCCTCTTTTGAATGCTCATAGTAAAAAACCTGGGCGCCGCTCACATCCGGCGAAGGATAACTGTTCTGATGAATACTGACCGCAAGCGCCGGAGCCGTTTCATTAATTAGTTCCACCCGCCGCTTCAAATCCTGCACCTTCTTATTATCCGCATTTTCGTCATACAGACCCTGATCATCCTCGCGCGTCATTAAAACCGAAATCCCACGGGCTTCCAGCTCCTCCTTCAACTTCCTGGCAATCTGAAGATTAATATCCTTTTCAAGCGCATCATTGATCCCGACCTTACCCGGATCTGTTCCACCGTGCCCGGCATCGATCACCACATCCGCTTTCTGCGACTTTACCTCACCCTGCGTCACTATACTCTCCACCTTCTGTATCCCGTACAACACCAAAACAAGCATCAGAAGCGCAAGCGCCCACTTCACTTTATCTGCCATACCATAATCCCTTTACGTTCCAGTCTTTAAAACAAATATATGAACAACTCCTGTCCTATAGACTTTTCATTGGGGACGGGTTCCGAAACGCCGGAACCCGTCCCCAATGAAAAAAATCTGAAAATTCGAGTTTTGCCTTATTTTATGTGGGTTCCGAGCGTTTTTTGCCATTTACGTCGTGTACCTGTGCATCGGAACACGTCCCCAATAAACACAAAATAACGGAGCCGCTTCAAGGTAAGCGGCTCCGTCCTTTTTTGTGCGTTATTCAGTTTTTTGTTTTCTTTGTTGTATTCTGTTATTCGTTCACATACTGGGAGATCAGTTCCCAGATGCCGGATTTTTCGAATCCGAGTTTCCATGCGGCTGCTCCTGCAAGATCGTATTCCTGCATTACTTTGAGCTTCGCCTCCAGAGATTGTTCGTCCTCAAGCCATATTTTATACGTGTTTCCGTCTGCAGTCCACTCTGCGTAGTTCTGCTGGGTCTCTTCATCCCAGGATGCTGTCACGCCTGCATTGGCTACGGCCGTTTCGGCCTCCTGCATGCCGATTGCCTGGCTTGTCAGACCGTTGGCTGATTCGATCCACAGCCTTGTGAAGAACGGAAGTCCGTTAATGACTTTTTCTTTTGGTACTTCTTTGAGTGTCTCCGTGATACCTTCTCTTACAAAATCAATCGATGCAACAGAGCCTGCTTCTTCAGAGCCCGAGAAATGTTCGTCATATCCCATGATGATCACGTAGTCTGCTACAATGCCCTGTTCCTTTCTGTTGTAATGGCTTGTAAATCCAGGTACGTAGTTATCCACGGAAAGGACAAGCTGCTTCTTCCGGCACTCAACAGATAATTCCCGTATAAACTGAATATAGTGGTCGCTCATCTCCTCGGTAATCTGCTCGAAGTCCACGTTGATGCCATCAAGCCCGCTGTTCTGTGCTTCGGTAATCAGCTGGCTGATCATATTGGCCCTGCCCTGTGTGTTGCTTAATACGGCAAGTGTATCAACCTGATTGGTAAAGTTGTCAACCAGTCCCCAGACTTCCAGCCCTGCCTGATGTGCGGCATCCACATAGGCACTGCTTGCGAGGGACGTAATATTTCCGTTTGTATCTTGAATTGAAAACCAGGTTGGAGAAATCGTAGTAAGCCCTGTCGTTCCGGCAATAACGGAAGCCACATTTTCATTGGCCGCCTGGCTTGTCACCTGATGCCATGCCAGATTGATCTTGTAGTCTTTCTGAATGTTGGTGTATTCCGGCTCTTCGTATTCGGATTCCCGTGTCTGCTTTTCAGCTTTTCCCAGGGTATTGGATTTCACGTAGCCGATATATCCGTCCGCGGTCCTCACCTTCATCCAGGATCCGGCTTCTTCGATGACAACCACGTCGTCTGATTTGCTGATTTCGGTCAGAATCGGGCTCTTTACGCCTCCTAAAATCCGGACCTCGGTGTCTTTACTCACCTGGGCGTGGTTTTCTTCTTCATTGGTTACAATCACTGCTCTGTCCGGATTTTCATAGACATCCAGCGACATGTCCGTATATTCTTTTACAAAATCCAGCGCAAGGTAGACGGTGTCATTTTCTACTTTTACGATTTCATAGTCTCTGGTCTGCGTTCCATCCCCGGACTCAAATTCTGTTGCGCCAGCCGAGATGCTGAGCGTCCTGTCCGGTAAAGTATAAAGCAGTCGGTTTTCATTAGAGTCCCAGTAAAATCTCTGATTCACATAATCGTGTACAGAATCGAAATCGAGATAAATTTCGCTTCCTTCTTTCATGCTCTTTACATCAGGAATCTGATTGTCGATCGCAAGCCCCACCTGATTGGTGTCTGTAATACCAAAATACTCATTTTTATCGGCTTCTTCATTCGACGGGCCATATCTGATCCATAATAATATTCCTGCTGCGATCATTACCACAAGTAAGAGCAGAAGAAGAATCAGGATGCGTTTTCTTCTCTTTTTCCGCCTTCGGATCTGTCGGCGCATCGCAAGCTCTTTTCGGCGTCTGCTTTCCTGATTTCGGCGTCTTGGATCCTGCTGCTGTACCGGCCTTTGGCCTCTTGCGGCCGGCCGGCCATCCGGTCTCCTTTTGCCTCTTCTATTATCCATGTCCATACCTCCTGTATACGCTCACATTATATCAAGATTTCTTCTGCACGTCATTAATAATTTTGATATTTTCGACTCTATTCGTTACCTGTTTTCTGCGTAGAGGGGGATCAGCGCATTTTTACTTTGAATTTGACAGTTCCACAAATCTGACTTCTTTTACTTTACCGTTTTCATCCGCCACATAATCCCTCATATAGGAAAGTTCTTCCTTCACTGCATGGGCGGACGCAATCTGCAGCGGACTGGCCGGATGCCCGTTCATTTTCATCCGGACTCCCATCCGCTCGTACTCCGAAAGTTCTACAAACAGATTCTTGTATTGTTCGTCTTCTATAATTCCGCTTTCTATACTATTTTCCATTTTCTTTCTTCCTATAACCTGAAACAGAACTTTGAAAAACCTTTTCGATGACTGCGGCCTGGAGTATCCCATTGTGAAGTGCATAAGGTTCTTGATCGCGATATATTATTTATGATACCCCATATGCTGAAAAAGGTAGCATTGTTCCCGTTATTTTTCAAAATCATGAATCGTCTGAATCTGTTGGTGGGTGCCTTTTTTTGATTAAATGAATATAAACTGAGAATAATTATGATATGCTCTATTTTGATTCTATCGAACTGATTGCAGAAATGCTTTTAGTGAGATAAATCATGGACTGCGTTGCATAAACTATATGCAGAAATGCTGACCGGAAAATAGATTCGTGAATATCCCCTCCTTTGCTACTGTACACAGTCATTCGGGAATACTACCTCTGCCCTGATATTATACACTTGTTTTCTTTGAATGCAAGCATTTTTTTCTAAATTTTATTTACAGAATTTTATTTTTTGTTTATACTACTATTGAGTAAGTATAAGATTATTTACAGCTAGGAAGTGATTATATGAAAATTGAAAAGATCAATGAAAATCAAATCCGTTGTACCCTGACACGCGCCGATCTTGAAGACAGACATTTAAAGATCAGCGAACTTGCCTACGGTACCGAAAAAGCGAAATCACTTTTCCATGACATGATGCAGCAGGCCGCCTTTGAATTAGGATTCGAGGCTGACGATCTTCCGCTCATGATCGAAGCGATTCCATCATCATCGGATTCCATCGTGCTCATCATTACAAAGGTAGAAGATCCGGAAGAGCTGGATACACGGTTTTCCAAATTTGCTCCTTCTCCGTTTGATGATACAGATACATCCAAAAAGGCTGTTCCAGACAAGCTGGAGGGTGCGGAAGAGTTTCTGCAACTCCTCAATAAAGTCAAAGAAGCGGTCGCAGAAATGCCCGGAAAGAACGGAAAGCCCGAAGCGGTCATCCGCCCGGCAGTCCGGCTGTTCTCGTTTGGCTCCCTTGACCGGGTGATTGAAGCAGCACATCTTCTCTCTCCGATGTATCAGGGTGTCAATACGCTCTACAAAGATCCGGCCGATGGATTCTTTATCCTGGCCGTCACACAGTCAGGGCATTCCAAAAGTGATTTCAGCAAAATCTGCAATATGCTGACTGAATACGGTATTCTGGAAAAGAGTACTCCGGCGTCTCTTGCATATTTGGAAGAGCACTGTGAGACGATCATTTCCCGCGAAGCTGTACAGCATCTTGCCAATTTATAAAACAAAGCACTAAAAAACACCGTCTGCAGAATTTACTCACCTGCAGACGGTGTTTTTCTATAGCCTTACGGCTTATTCATTTGCTTTTAAGAAAGCATTGATTTTCTCTACTAATAATTCGACGTCAATTCCGTGAACCATTGCTGCTTCTTCCAGAGATTCCATCTGAGAAGCCGGACATCCAAGGCAGTGCATTCCGATTTCCATAAGGATCGGGGCTACTTCCGGATGTGTATTAACAACTTCGCCGATCGTCGTAGTTTTTTCTACCTGATAAGCCATTTTGAATTCCTCCTTATTTACTTGGATTTACGTATTCCTTATTATAATACCTTTTTTTCTAATACGCAACCCAAAAGCAGTCTTCTGTCCCGGAAATAATTGTCAGAATTTTCTATAATTTTTTCTCCTTTCAGAACCATAGTTTGATTATGAAAAAGTCAACCTTTTTTTTCGGTTTTTTTGACAAAAAACCAATTTTATTATTTCTTTACAAAACATCCGTTCTTTTAAAAGCCAAAAGTTATCCCCACAATTCACAACTTTTTCTGTGGAAAGTGGGGATAACTTTTGAAAACAACGCTATTTTACCCTTTTTTCGTAATTCCTATGTGGAAAAGGATTTTTAACATATTTTCCATTTTTCTACAATTTATTACAAATTTGTGCATTTTGCTAATTCGCAATTTTTTTCTTTCTGCACCTGTTTAGAAGATTCGGCGTACTGTCAAAATACTCGTGTATGTGGCAGGCGAGATTCCAATCCCGTGTGCAGGGTCCTGCGCGTTGACAATCTGGCCGTTTCCGACATAAATGCCGACATGGCCGTCGTAGCAGATAATGTCTCCCGGCTGTGCCTCCGAATAGGATACCTCATACCCTGCACTTCTCTGCGCTGAAGATGTCCTTGGCAGTGAAACGCCGAAGTAGGCATAAACAGACTGTACGAAACCGGAACAGTCTGCTCCGTTTGTCAGGCTTGTACCACCCCACACATACGGATTCCCAATAAACTGACAGGCATAATCCACGACAGCCTGCCTCTGAGCCTGCTTTCTTTCAGCTTCTTCTCTTGCCCGCTGCTCTGCTTCCGCCTGAAGCCTTGCGGCTTCCTCTTCTTTTGTCTCTCCGTAGGAAAACGTGACCTCTGTCCCGTTCTTCAGAGCCTCTGCCTCCATCTGGCATACCCTCTGCTGTGCCTGCTCTGCATCCATCAGATATTCAGACCGGATAAATCCGGTAAGATTTCCGGACTGAATTGCTGTCCACTCTCCAACCGGCCCTGTCAATGTCACTGCATCTCCCGGATAAAGCTTTCCTGTCCAGTCGCTGTCATCCGAAGTGGTGCTCCTGACATAAATATAATCAGAAGAAATATTAACAAAACCTGTATCCTTGTATTTTCCATTCTGTTCTTTTACTACGAATTCTCCGCTTTTCTCTGTTTCTTCTATTATAATAGAAGATGTTTGATCTTCTCTCTCCTGGGCCTGTCTGAGCAGTACATTCGCATTGACTGCAAGATTTCCTGTCTGAACCGGAAGTTCCGCAGCCTTTGCATGAATCCCGGATCCAACTCCAATAATTCCGACAGACGCCACAAGCATCAGTCCCTTTCTGAAATAAGTATGCATAACATAATCCTCCTTCTATTATAGTTATGTATATTTTCTTTCGTATTTATTACATTTTTGTTACAAATGTTACGTTTTGTATTCTAACACACTTCGTTTTTTTGTCAAGACACTTTTCCTTCCATACGAACTTTCCTTGGATTTTTTCTTGACAAAATCCACGAAATTTTTTATTATAAATATAGTAATTATTATCATTATCAATCGAAGGGAGGGGTTTGGTTGACAGCATTGAAATACAGCAGGCAGCGAGAATCAATTAAGGACTACCTGATGCATACAGATGCGCACCCAACTGCTGATATGGTTTACCTCCATGTCAAAGAGCAGTTTCCTAATATCAGCCTTGGGACTGTATATCGGAATCTGAATCTTCTTTCTGACATGGGTGAGATCATCAAGATCTCAACTCCGGACGGAGCAGACCGGTTTGACGGACGCACTGTTCCACACTATCATTTTTTCTGTACTGAATGCAGATGCATGGAAGATATGAACATGGAATGTATGAAACAGATTGACCAGCTTGCTAACGAATCATTCGACGGTATTGTGGAATCACATACTATCACGTTTTATGGGAAATGCAGTCGGTGCCTTCAAAAGTATTCAGAAACTGCCGCCATATAATTATGAATAATTCATTAATTCCAAAATAGGAATTGACAAGCACACTTAAAAGTGTTATATTAATATCAGTAATTATTATTAATTTTAACCAAGGAACTAAAAAAGAAAAGGAGATATGTGTTATGAAAAAATGGGTATGTACAGTATGTGGTTATGTTTATGAAGGAGAAAATCCGCCGGCAGAGTGTCCTCAGTGCCACGTTCCTGCAGATAAATTCCAGGAAATGGCTGGAGAAAGAACATGGGCTGCTGAACATGTAGTAGGTGTTGCTCAGGGTGTCAGCGAAGATATCATCGCTGATTTAAGAGCAAACTTCGAAGGAGAATGCTCCGAAGTAGGTATGTACCTTGCAATGGCAAGAGTTGCTCATAGAGAAGGATATCCGGAGATCGGATTATACTGGGAAAAAGCGGCATGGGAAGAAGCAGAACACGCTGCTAAATTCGCAGAATTATTAGGTGAAGTCGTTACAGACAGCACAAAGAAAAACCTTGAGATGAGAGTAGAAGCTGAAAACGGCGCTACAGCTGGTAAATTTGATCTTGCTAAACGTGCAAAAGCTGCTAACCTTGACGCAATCCATGACACAGTTCATGAGATGGCAAGAGACGAAGCTCGTCACGGAAAAGCATTCGAAGGCCTTCTCAAGAGATACTTCGGCTAAGATACACCCGATATTCATGAATTTAGGGGGATGTGAAAAAACTCGATTGAGTTTTTTCACATCCCCTTTTTATTAAAGGAATCTTCCTTTTCTTTTTACATAACTCTCTGATAAATCCGCTTCACCGGCAGATACAGAATGCTGACCACCACAGCCATAAAGACTGCATTGAATACGGTTGCCGGAATCGAAGCGGTGGATGCTGCCACTGCTGCACTGATTCCGCTTCCTGTAATGACCAGTCCGAGGATTCCCATTCCCCACTCAATGAGAATATTTAAAACTGCATAGATAATGCTGCAGATTACAACACCGTGGTACTCCTTTTTCTGATCACCGTCTGCTCTTTTCCTAAACCATGCGAACAGCGCTCCCACAAGAAGACATTTCACAATCGTCTCCACAAAAACCTGCGGAATAGACTGTACATATCCATTGAGGAGGTCAAAAATAACAAGTCCCGCTGTCCCGGTAACGGCTCCTTTCCTGCCGCCCTGAAGAAGCATCCCCATAACCACAAATACGTGCCCGAAGTGGATAAACGGTGTCCCCACTACAGCCGGAACAGGGATCCGGAATGCCTGAATTCCGAGGAAGGTAATGGCAGTAAAAAATGCCATGCTTACTATTGTTTTGATTTTCCGGTCGTTCATCTCTTATACCGCCTTCGTCCTTCTTATTTCTTTGGTAATCAGCCCGCTCTTTAATAGAACCGGACGAACCGCATTGTAAAGCAGTCCGGCAAGCACGATCGATATAACAGCATTAATCAATGTCGCTGCTCCGTTGATCTTGGCCAGTGTCTCCGCCATCTGCTGTGGCTGTCCGAGAATATACTGCTTATAGAAATACCCCACAACAGGATCTGCGATCACATTAAAGCCAAGCCCCGCCACGCATGCCAGAACACTCCATTTCAGTACATACTTTTTATCAGTGCTGTCATTGATCTTTGCGATTTTATGTGCCACAATCCCTACAATCAGTCCAATCATAAATTTCAGCACAAACGTCTTCGGTGCTCCTACAATATAAATCGGATCCAGAAGATCTCCGATCGTCATACCAACTGCTCCGGCCAGCCCTCCGTAGCTCCCTCCAAGGATCAATGCCGCCAGCGCGCAAAATGCGTTTCCGGCATGGATCGATGTCGCATCGCCCCCCGGAACCGGAATCTTTATCTGTAAAAACGCAAATGCTACATAACACAACGCCGCAAAAATTGCAGTCTGTGCAAGTTTGATTGTTCTCTGATGTCTCTGATTCATAATTCTGCCCTCTTTCCTCTGTTTCTTGACTCATAGTATCACCAAACTGGATTCTTTAAAATATCCAGTTCTGTTGTTTTTAACCAGTCCAGTCAGAAATCTTACAAATTATTCGCACAAATCTTTCTCCATCTTTCACAATTTTACTATTGATTTTTTGGAATATTGGATATAATATTAGCATATATATTATGTAGTTTTAAAAACTACATGTTGTTTCGCCAGCATGTTTAGACAGGAGGTAGTTTTATGAATAGACATAGCAGACATTTAAAGGATCCAGGAAGCGCCATTACACATTTTATCGGAATGCTGATGGCTATTTTTGCGGCAGTTCCGCTGCTGATCAAGGCCGCAAGGGAGCCGGATCATATTTATCTCATTTCCCTGAGTATTTACGCACTCAGCCTGATCTTATTGTATGCAGCGAGCACCACCTACCATACATTTGATCTCTCTGAGAAGGCAAATACAATTCTCAAAAAAATTGACCACATGATGATTTTCGTCCTGATTGCCGGAAGCTACACTCCGATCTGCCTGATTACATTAAAAGGGCGGACCGGCACCATCCTTCTTGCTCTTGTATGGGGTATTGCTATTGTCGGAATTATCCTGAAAGCTTTTTGGGTATTCTGTCCGAAATGGGTTTCTTCCGTTCTCTATATCGGAATGGGCTGGACTTGCGTCCTTGCTTTCACCCAGATTTTAAATGCCCTTTCCCCGGCAGCTTTCGGATGGCTTCTTGCAGGCGGTATCATTTATACAATCGGCGGTGTCATCTATGCGCTGAAGCTTCCGATCTTCAACAACCGTCACAAAAATTTCGGGTCCCATGAGATTTTCCATCTCTTTGTAATGGGCGGAAGCATGTGCCACTTTATCGTGATGTACGCCTTCGTACTATAATAACCTGATTGCAAAATAAAAGACTATGCATGACGCACAGTCTTCTTACCCGGCTCTGATCTGACATCAGACCGGGTTTTCTTCTTGATTTTGAATCAGCTTTTCCTTTTCTTTCCGTGTCAGGTGTTTGATCTCGTATTCCCGCCTCATCGCCTCTTCTTTTGAACAAAAACTTTCATAGTAGGCAAGCGCAACCGGGCGCCTCGTCTTCGTATATTTGGCGCCTCTGCCGTCGTTGTGGGCCTTCAGACGCTTTGTGAGATCATTGGTCCACCCTGTATAGAGTGTCCCGTCACTGCACTTCAGAATATATGTATAATTGCTCCGTGTCGTTTCCTTCTTCTCTTCCATGCTTCCTCCTAAAAAGGTGAATAGGCTCCTCCTTTAAAGCGCTTCAGAAGGATCAGCCCTGCTGCTGCCGCACAGACTTCTCCAAGCGGAAAGGATACCCATACACCTGTCGGTCCCCAGATCTTAGACAGCAC
Source organism: uncultured Sellimonas sp. (assembly GCA_963559135.1). Taxonomy (GTDB): domain Bacteria; phylum Bacillota; class Clostridia; order Lachnospirales; family Lachnospiraceae; genus Sellimonas. The sequence goes on along the minus strand of CAUWJP010000003.1, from coordinate 64,657 downwards.
AAATGCACACGGAATTGTAATAATAAACTGCCGTAAAAGCGAAATTATAAGAGAATGTTTTCCCTCTCCGATCGCCTCAAAGACTCCGGAATAAATTACACCGATAGTGGAAACCAGAAATCCAAGGCAGATAACCCGAAGCGACTCAATTCCCGCCTGCAGAAGCGACTCTTCCGCATCGAACAGCGCAAAAATCTGTCCCGGGATGGCAAGTGACAGCACCGTACCAATCAGCATAATACATCCTGCGGATAACAGGCTGTAGCGGATAATACTTCTCACTCGCTCTTTTTCTCCCGCTCCATAATTATAGCCGATCAGCGGGCGCATTCCCTGCACGATTCCGTTAGCCGGCATGTAAATAAAGGTCTGAAGTTTAAAGTAAACACCCAGAACTGCCACATACACATCCGAAAATCCTCCCAGAATCCGGTTCAGTACACTGACCAGAATGGACGGCAGTGTCAGCATAATACTGGATGGAATTCCTACACTGTAAATCTGCCGGATCATTGCCGTATCCAGCTTCAGGTACTTCGGATGGAGCTGAACAGCAAACCGCCGTCTCTTATATACAACAATATAAAGCAGAAATGCTGCAATCTGTCCTATCACCGTAGCGAATGCCGCACCTTTTACTCCCATGGCCGGGCAGCCAAAAAGTCCGAAAATCATAATCGGATCCAAAATGATATTGATGATCGCCCCGGTTGCGAGAAGAATCATCGTAATCTTCATCTCCCCGATTCCCTGAAAAATCTTCTCAAAGGCAATCTGTAAAAGGCACCCAAAGGACAGACACAGTACAATATAAGTGTAGTCGCATGCCAGATCCACAATCGCTTTATTTTTTGTAAACATTGCAAGAAACGGCCTTGTCACAAGCAGGCCAAGAATCACAAACAAAATACAATGAATCACCGTCAGCGCAATTCCAATCGTTGCAGCCCTGTTCGCTTTCTCCTGCTTTCCAGCCCCAAGATGAATCGCAATGGCCGAACTGATTCCGACTCCGATTCCGACTGCCACCGATGTCACCACGTTCTGCAGTGGAAAGGCAAGCGAAACCGCCGTCAGAGCGTCCGTTCCAAGCCTTGATACATAAATACTGTCGACAATATTATACAACGACTGGATCAGCATGGAAAGCATCATCGGTACCGACATAGACATCAGAAGCGGAAATACCTTTCCGGTCTTCATAAACTCATTCGTCTTTTCCATTCTTTCTCTCTCCTTCATTCACAGAATAAAAAAGACCATATGCCTGTTTAATTCTGAAACAGGAAAACCATATGATCTTTGCTTCGCTTTTCAATTTTGACCAATTTATGTTATCACACCAAGGCGGGACTGTCAAATATATTTTCTGCGGAGAAATCCAAAAAAAATCCAGGGGCACTCTCTCCGTCAGAGCCGCCCCTGGATGCTATTCGCTTAAATACTGTAACGGGTCAACCGGCTGTCCGTCTTTACGGAATTCAAAGTAAAGATTGCATCCTTCTACACTGTAATATCTGGTCGGTTCTGCCAGATAGCCAAGTACAGTTTTGGCTTCTACACTGTCTCCGGTCTTTACCTGAACGTTCTGGAGCTGTCCGTAAATTGCTTCATATCCGTTTCCCATATCTACCGTAACTGTGGTTCCCTCCTGCGGGGTTTTGTCGATGGACTTGACAATTCCTTTTCCTGCGGAGATGACCTGATCGTTAACTGCACCTCCGATAATCAAAGCCGGATTGTATTTATATTCTTCCAGTGTTGCGAAGTATACAGTCTTATCCATGCTGTAGTTCATCAGCACTGCTCCGCTGACCGGCCAGATCAGCTTATCCCCTTCGCTGAAATTGATCTCACTTCCGCCTCCTGCGGTTTCTGCGGAGTCAATGGAAGCAGTATCCGGAACTGTTACATCCGCACTCTGATCAGTTGTCGCACCGCTGTTCTGGGATGACAGGCCGCCGGATGAAGTACCGTCATTTGCCGCATCTGAGCCGGAAGATGCCGGATCTTCTGTCTCTTCCGAAATACCACTGCCGGAAAAATCAGAGACACCTTCTTCCGTCACATCATCTGTGGATTCATTGATCACATCGCCCGCATCTGCGCTCTGATATTCTTCCAGCTCCTGACGGCTTTCCTCCTCAATCTTTGCCATCTCATTTTTGACATTGCTTTTGTATTGCTGAAATGTATAGACACCCGTCAAAGCTACTGCTGCCGCCATGCAGACTGCCATCCCGATTTTTGCTCCCCGCCGTTTTTTAGGAGCTCGCTTATTGTTGTTCATCTTCATCACCTCTGGCATTATCTTTGCCAGAAACCAGAAAGCTTATTCTGTGTCTTTTAAAATTTCCGCAACTTCTTTTAATACAGTTCCCTCAAAAAAATAATTCAGAATCTCTTTGTAATCTTTTCCATCGCTCGCCATGGATTCCGCCATATTCTGACTCATTCCAAGGCCATGCCCGATACCCTGAGTGATGACTGTCGTCTTTTTACTTTCTTCTTTCAATGTATAACAGGACGAAACAAGCTCCCACTGATCCCGGAAGGTATCTCCATCCATCGTCTCTTCTCCCTGCTTGATCTCCAGCACATATCCGGCGCTGTCCTGCTTTGTGATTTCATACCCGGTTCCGTCAATTTCTTTTGACTGAAACGCATCCTTGGCGTCCTTGTCTGCCGCACACTCCACACTTTTCAGATACGGATACTGATCAGTTCCCAGTGCTTCTTTCGCGTCTCTTGTCTTTCCGTTTGTCAGACGGCAATACGGCGTATAAGCCGGTTGGTCCTCGTAGACGAGGATTCTTTCTTTCGTCTCATTCCACGCTTTTGAAAGCTTCTCGTAATATTCCTGCATATGGCTCTTCCACTCTTTTTCCATTTCGTCCACTGTATAAAAATGATCTGTAAAAACAAGTTCTTCTCCCTCTTTTTGCTCAGTCATCTTTTTATAGATCCCGGTTCGCACAATGACTGCCTGCGCTTTGATCGTCTCTATATCCATCTCCATCGAGATCTCTTTTGCCAGTACGCCCATGCCATATGCGTCCAGGGACATAGTCAGAAGCCTGTCATCTTCCCCGCCTTGTACCGTCACTTCTGTTTCCTCCTGCTGTGGGGCCGCAAGACGCATCGGTCCATTAATAAAAATCGTGATTACGTAGGGCAGCGCAATCAAAACAAACAGAATACAGCCATATTTTTTCCATTTCCGAAGCATAAAAAACCCTCCCATACAACGTATGAGAGGATTTTTATTCTTATTCCTGTCCTTTTTATAGACAAATTATGCATCTACTTTGATATGATCCAGATGCCAGATGTCATCCACATACTCCTGAATCGTTCTGTCAGAAGAGAATTTGCCGCAACATGCAACATTCATGAGTGCTTTCTTAGCCCATCCTTCTCTGTCCTTATATGCTTCTTCCACACGTTTCTGTGCTTCTGCATAAGAACGGAAGTCTTTCAGAATGAAGTATCTGTCCGCACGTTCCTGGCCGTGTGTATTTACAAGAGAATCGTAGAGATCTCTGTACATCTCCCGGTCTCCATTGGAGTAGGTTCCATCGATCAGCTGATCAACGACGCGTTTTACATCCCAGTCATTGAAGTAGATATCTGCCGGATTGTATCCGCCGTTGTTCTCAAAGTTAATAACTTCATCGGAAGACAGACCGAAAATAAATGCATTTTCCATTCCCACTTCCTCGACAATCTCCACATTGGCTCCATCCATGGTTCCAAGTGTCGGAGCACCGTTAAGCATGAATTTCATGTTTCCGGTACCGGATGCCTCTTTGGATGCAGTAGAGATCTGCTCGCTGACATCTGCTGCCGCAAAGATGATCTCTGCATTGGATACACGATAGTCTTCGATAAATACAACTTTGATCTTTCCGTTGATGCTCTTATCATTGTTGATGACATCCGCAACGGAATTGATCAGTTTGATTGTCTCTTTGGCACGGACATATCCTGCTGCCGCCTTGGCACCGAAGATAAACGTTCTTGGATGGAAGTACATTTCCGGATGATCTTTGATCTGATTGTACAGGTACATCACATGAAGAATATTCAAAAACTGACGTTTGTATTCATGGAGACGTTTTACCTGCACGTCAAAGATCGATCTTGGATCTACTTCAATTCCATTGTGCTTCTTAATATATTCTGCCAGACGCAGCTTGTTCTGGTACTTGATATCCTGGAATTCTGCCAGCGCTTTCGGATCATCAACATATTTTTTCAGCTTGCTCATCTGTGACAGATCGGTAATCCATCCATCTCCGATGCGCTTTGTTACCCACTCTGCAAGGAGCGGATTTCCATGCATAAGGAATCTTCTCTGTGTGATTCCGTTTGTTTTATTGTTGAATTTCTCCGGCATCATGTCGTAGAAATCTTTCAGTTCCTCATGCTTGAGAATTTCTGTGTGAAGTCTTGCCACACCGTTTACGGAGTATCCTGCCACAATTGCAAGATGTGCCATCTTGACCTGACCGTCGCGGATGATCGCCATTCTTGCTACTCTTCCTTCATCGCCAGGATATCTTGAGCGGATCTGCTCAATAAATCTGCGGTCGATCTCCTGGATGATCTGATAAATACGCGGAAGAAGTCTTGAAAACAGGTCAACCGGCCATTTTTCCAGTGCCTCTGCCATGATCGTATGGTTCGTATATGCGACCGTCTTTGTTGTCACATCCCATGCCTCATCCCAGTCCAGTCCTTCCTCGTCAATCAGCAGATGCATCAGCTCTGCGACTGCCAGTGTCGGATGTGTATCATTCATCTGAATCGTTACTTTTTCATGAAGCTTGCGGATGTCGTCATGTTTCTTTTTGTAGCGGACGATCAGTGCCTGAAGACTCGCAGAGATAAAGAAATACTGCTGTTTCAGACGAAGCTCTTTTCCAGCATAATGATCATCGCAAGGATAAAGTACATCTACAATCATCTTTGCCAGGTTTTCCTGCTCTACGGCATGACGGTAGTCACCACGGTTGAACGCATCCAGATGGAAATCCGTGATTGCTTCTGCATCCCAGATTCTGAGTGTATTCACTACGTGGTTGCCGTATCCGATAATCGGCATATCGTATGGTACTGCAAGAACAGAGCTGTAGTTTTCCTGGATGAAATTGTTCCGTTTTGTCACAGGATCATACTCGATCCGGACATCTCCGCCAAAGCGGACTTCTTTTGCGTATTCATCCCGGCGGATCTCAAACGGGTTTCCGTCCTTGAGCCAATTATCCGGTACCTCCACCTGATATCCGTCCTCAATTTTCTGCTTGAACATACCGTAACGGTAACGGATTCCGCAGCCATATGCAGGATATCCCAGTGTTGCAAGAGAGTCGAGGAAGCAGGCTGCAAGTCTTCCGAGACCTCCGTTTCCAAGAGCCGGATCCGGTTCCTCATCCTCTATTACATTCAGATCGATTCCCATCTCATCTAATGCTTCTTTGACTTCTGTGTAAGCTGTCATATTGATCAGGTTGTTGCCCAGAGCTCTTCCCATCAGGAACTCCATAGACATGTAATATACTGTCTTTGGATCTTCCTTATCCATTTCTGCCTGCGTCGCAAGCCAGTAATCAATGATTGTCTCTTTTACAGCAAGGGAAACTGCCTGAAAGATCTGCCGTCCGGTTGCTTCTTCGATTGTTTTTCTATAAAGGTTTTTTATATTATTCTTTACTTCCTCTTTAAAAGCCTCTTTCTCAAATCTTTTACTGTACATCTTCCTTTTCCTTCCTGAACATTTTGAATTCTTGATGATTAATTTTCTTTTGCCACTCCAATCGTAACAGCCTCGCCGTTGATTTTCCACTCTTTGACATAGCCGGCCGGCTCTGCCTTTTCCATAGATACGGCAAGTACATCATCTGAGATCTCCTGTCTGCTCTCTGAAAAGACGGTTTCTGCCTTCTCACTTCCAGTGTATGTCACATGGATCTTGTCTGTCACTTCAAAATCTGCTTCTTTTCTCATGGTCTGGATCTTACTGATGATTTCACGTACGAATCCTTCTTTCAGAAGTTCCGGTGTCAGGTTGGTATCCAGAACAACAGTAATACCGTAATCGCTCTCGGATACATAGCCCTCGGTCTGTGTCATATCGATCAGCAGGTCGTCCTTTGTCAGGACAACTTCATTTCCATCGACTGTAAATTTCAGTTCGGAATGATTCTCCAAATCATCCATTGCCTGATTGCCGTCCAGATTTTCCAGTTCTTTCTTAATACCGCCAAGCAACTTTCCGTATTTCGGTCCGACTGTCTTTAACTGCGGTTTGAATGTGTAGGTTGTGAATGCCCGGACATCTTCTGTCTGCTCCATTTCTTTTACATTGAGCTCTTCTGTGATGATCTCTCTGTAATATTCCGGAAGTTCCTCCACACCTTTGACAAACATCTTGCCGATCGGCTGGCGGTTCTTGATGTTGGCTGCATTTCTGCAGGCACGTCCCATTACAACGATCTTCAGAACTTCGTCCATGTACCGCTCCAGTTCTGCATCGATGTACGCTTCATTTACTTCCGGGAAGTCACACAGATGGATACTTTCCGGCGCTTCCTTATCAAGGCTTCTTACAAGATTCTGGTAGATCTCTTCTGTCATGAACGGAATCATCGGAGCTGCTGCCTTTGATACTGTCACAAGTGCTGTATACAATGTCATATATGCATTGATCTTATCCTGTTCCATTCCCTTTGCCCAGAAACGCTCACGGCATCTTCTGACGTACCAGTTACTCATGTCATCCACGAATTCCTGCAGTGCTCTTGCAGTCTCCGGAATCCGGTAATTGGAAAGATTGTCATCTACCGTCTTTACAAGCGTATTGAGCTTGGAAAGAAGCCATTTATCCATAACGGACAGTTTCTCATATTCCAGTTTATATTTTGTAGCATCAAACTCATCAATATTCGCATACAATACGAAAAATGCGTACGTATTCCACAGTGTTCCCATGAATTTACGCTGTCCTTCCTGAACTGCCTTTCCATGGAACCGGTTCGGAAGCCACGGTGCGCTGTTGACATAGAAGTACCAGCGGATCGCATCAGCTCCGTAAGTCTCAAGAGCCTCAAACGGATCAACTGCGTTTCCTTTGGATTTACTCATCTTCTGGCCATTCTCGTCCTGTACATGTCCAAGGACAATAACGTTCTTATAAGGCGCCTTATTGAAGAGCAGTGTAGAAATTGCAAGCAGGGAGTAGAACCATCCTCTTGTCTGGTCTACGGCCTCGGAGATAAAATCTGCCGGGAACTGCTGCTCAAACAGTTCTTTATTCTCAAACGGATAGTGATGCTGTGCAAACGGCATAGATCCACTGTCAAACCAGCAGTCGATTACTTCCGGCACACGGTGCATTTCTTTTCCACATTTTGGACATTTGATCGTCACTTCATCGATATACGGACGGTGAAGCTCGATATCGTCCGGGCAGTTGTCAGACATGGATTTCAACTCTTCAATGCTTCCCACTGAATGCTGGTGTCCACATTCACATTCCCAGATATTCAGAGGAGTACCCCAGTAACGATTACGGCTGATGCCCCAATCCTGTACATTTTCCAGCCAGTCACCGAATCGTCCTTTTCCGATGCTTTCCGGAATCCAGTTGATTGTATTATTATTGCGGATCAGATCCTCTTTGACTTCTGTCATCCGGATGAACCAGGACTCTCTCGCATAGTAAATAAGCGGAGTATCACATCTCCAGCAATGAGGATAGCTGTGTTCAAACTTCGGCGCCGAGAAAAGCAGTCCTCGTTTTTCCAGATCTTCCAGAACCATCGGATCGGCTTTTTTACAGAATACTCCTGCAAACGGAGTTTCCTCTGTCAGCTGTCCTTTTCCGTCTACGAACTGCACAAAAGGCATGTCATAGCGACGTCCCACTTTGGCATCGTCCTCACCGAATGCCGGCGCGATATGAACAACACCGGTTCCGTCTGTCAATGTAACATAAGTATCGCACAGTACATAAAATGCTTTTTTATGCTGCTTGTCTGCTGCCTTTGCAGCTCCTTCATAGAGCGGGATGTATTCCTTTCCTTCTAATTCTTTTCCTGTATAGCGCTCCAGGATTTCATATGCAGCCTCGCCCTCTTCTCTTTCAAGGCTTCCAAGTACCTGATCAAGAAGTGCCTCTGCCATATAGTACACATAGCCGTCAGCTGCTTTTACTTTCACATAAGATTCATCCGGGTTTACACAGAGCGCTACGTTAGACGGAAGTGTCCACGGTGTGGTCGTCCATGCAAGAATATACGCATCTTCGTCTTTGACTTTAAATCGTACAACTGCAGAACGCTCTTTTACGTCCTTATATCCCTGTGCCACTTCCTGTGCGGAAAGCGGAGTTCCGCAGCGCGGGCAGTAAGGGACGATCTTGAAGCCTTTATAAAGAAGCTTCTTTTCCCAGATCTGCTTTAATGCCCACCATTCAGACTCAATAAAATTATTGTCATATGTGACATATGGATGCTCCATATCTGCCCAGAAACCAACAGTTGCGGAAAAATCTTCCCACATTCCTTTATATTTCCAGACACTTTCTTTACATTTATCAATAAACGGTTCCAGACCATACTCTTCAATCTGATCTTTTCCATCCAGGCCAAGCAGCTTCTCCACTTCCAGCTCTACCGGAAGACCATGTGTATCCCATCCGGCCTTTCTTGGAACCATTTTCCCTTTCATCGTCCGATATCTCGGAATCATATCTTTAATTACACGGGTAAGGACATGGCCGATATGCGGCTTACCATTTGCCGTAGGAGGTCCATCATAAAATGTATAGGTCTCCCCTTCTTTCCGGTTGTCCATACTCTTCTCAAAAATATGGTTTTCTTCCCAGAACTTTTCTACTTCTTTTTCTCTGTCAACAAATTTCAAATCGGTTGAAACTTTCTGATACATGCTTTTCTCTCCTTTTAGAATTTTTTCCCATTCATAAAGTTTACTGTCGTGCCACAGATTTTTCTGTAACAAAAAACTCTCGTCCGTAATAGGACGAGAGTATAACCTTTCGCTGTACCACCTGTTACTACATACATATTATATGCGCTCTTGGTAACGGCAGAATACCGGCAACGCTTAATAAGCTTCCCCGTTCAGCGTCTGCAGCTCGGAAGTGATTTTCAAACAGCATCTACTCACACCGGACTCGCACCATCTCCGGCTCGCTGATCGCTTTTGACATCTGTTTTACTGTCTTCGTCATTGCTTTTTGAATGTATTGGTATGACTTATCACCATACTTCATCATTATACTTTATAAAATTTATGCAAGTCAAGTATTTTTACCATCTTTTCATCCGACGCCTTCTGCTCCTGGAAGCTGCCTTCCGCAATCGCCTCTTTCTCCGGCGTTCCTGCCGTTTCTGCCGTCTGGTCGTTCTCAGGAAAGATCTTCTTTTTCTCCGGCGAATCCATAAAATTATAATTACAAGAAGTACCACTACTACGGCCGCTGCCGCAATCAAAATCCATTGCTTCTCCTGAAGGAACTTCACAACACTTTCTATAATTGATGCAATTGATGCCTTTTCCTCCGATTCCGACTTTGTCTTCACTGTGGCACCTTTTTCCAAATCTACCTTTACCTTACCTACACGCTGTCCTTCATATGTCAGATACAACATGGTCTCTCCGTTTTCTTCTCCGGTCTCATACTTCAGTTTTTCCTGGGATCCATCTTTTGGAATGTTGACATATACAGGTGTCTGCTCCGTAATGGAAACCTGACACTCTTTTTGTGCTTTTTCCAGAACAGCACTGTCTACTTCCTCTTTTTCGAAATTCGCAAAAGCATAATCAAAAAGGCTCTTTGTATCATCGTAAATATGCTGCCCTCGTGTCTCCATCTCCACACATACAAGATGCATCTTTCCATTGTCCGCAAGTGTGATCAATGTATTTCCTGCTTCATCGGTATATCCTGTCTTGCCTCCAACACAGTATTCATAATAATGTTCGTTCCATGTAACAAGCATTTCATGTCTTTGCTGAAATGTTCTCGACTCTTTCTCCAGATTCGTAGGGCCGATTGTATATTCATATGTCTGCATGATCTCAAGCAATTCCGGATGTGCAAAAGCCTCTGCTGAAATCAATGCCATATCGTGAGCAGATGTGTAATGCTCTTCATCCTGCAATCCATAGGAATTTACAAAATGCGTGTGGGTAGCTCCAAGCTCTTTTGCTCTGTCATTCATAGCCTGAATAAACTTTTCATATCCACTTCCTGTTCCCGGAAGTTTCTCTCCTATATTCTCTGCAACCGCATGTGAAACTTCATTTGCTGATGCAAGCAGAACACCGTACAGCGCATCTTTCAACGAAATTTCTTCCCCCGGCCGCATCCCGATATATGCGTCTCCCGGCTTCAGGAAATCCACACTTTCCTGTGAAATCAGCACCTTGTCCGTTTCCAGATTCCCATTTTCCGCAGCCAGAAGGGCTGTCATAATTTTAGTTATGCTTGCAGGATAATGCTCATCATCTATGTTTTTTGCATAGAGTACCGCTTTCGTATCTGCGTCCATGACAATAGCGGATTTTCCATAGACAGAAGGTCCCTGTGGCCAATTCTTAATCTCATTACTCTGTACCGGAAGTTCGTATGCCTGTTTTGCCTGTTCTTCCACGTCCTCAGCCATAACCACTGTCACCGGCATCAGGACTACAGCGAAGCAAAGTAATCCTGACAGTATCTTTTTCATTTTTCTTTTCATGGTAATTCTCCCCTGTTTTTCTTCGTACCCTATAGTTTACCATATCTCCTGCATAGAAAGTAAAAAAATTGATCTTTTCCATAAACTTTTCTTTTCACATTTGTCATTCTGCTTTCCACTCTATTCACACATGCCTTCTCCACAAGAAAAACTGTCCACCTTGTGTGGATAAAATTGTGGATAACTTTCTTTTTATGCCTTTTTCTTTCATGATTCTGCTGTACCTATCCTTCAATTTCCCCTAAAAATCAAGCGTTTTCATACTATATCCACCTTATTTCCTTTTATCCCCTCTTTTCCATATTGCGTGGATAACTTTTTCTTCATTCTGCTTTTTTATTCTCCATTTCTACCATTTATCCACCTTTTTGTGTCGAAAACCAACCAACTTTTTTCCCTGCTTATCCAACCTTTATCCAAGCGATTTTCATACATGTCCACAAAGTTATCCACTCTTTCCACATAGTTATCAACATCCTGTATCTAAAATTTCACTTGACACAAGACTATGATGCACTTTTCATAAAATCCAAAGAAAAGACACATATTTTTTACTTTTCCCTTCTATACTTAATTATAATACTTGGTTTGATATTGGAACACCGAAGGAGATGATTTATAATGAAATCCTATAAAGTTTTAAAATGGATACAAGGCATTTTTATCGTATTCTTTTTTATGACATTTTGTATTCTGCTTCGCGCAGAACATTTTTTATCCGCGGAATATTCCATCTTTCTTTTCTCCGGGCTTTTGGGATGTCTGGCGTTTCTGGCGTTCGATCTGATTTCCTGGAACCGTCAGCAAAAGAAAACGCAGACACTCTCCCTGCTTGCCGAAACAGATACTTTGACCCGGCTTCCGAATACTTCCGCACTCAAAAAGGAACTCATGAAGCTTTCTGAAACAATACTAGAAGATGATATTTCCTGCGCGGTAATTTCCTTTGAGAATATCCACAAATTAAACCGCACTTACGGACATGAAGCGGGGGATACCGTATTGCGGGAATTTGCGGATATCCTCCGGATTTCTGCAGAAGATCTGTGTTTTATCGGAAGAAAAAGCGGCCGGACTTTCCTTGCCATTTTCCAGGGAAACTCCCACGAAAAAACAGAACTGTTTCTGAAACGGCTGAAACGCGGCGTGGAAATTCACAATGGGACAAACGGACTGTTACCGATCATCCTTCATGCTGAAGTAGCTTATAATGACGAACTTCATTATGTATCTATTTATGATCTGATCAAAATCCGTTCCCAAGAACGCGGACAACAGGCATAAACAACGGTCAAAATTAAAAAATGCCCCCGGTCATCCGATCCATACGTATCGGGTGGTCGGGGGTTTGTGAAGGTCTTTTTATGATTTCCCGTTATCGTCTTCTATTTCTTTGACGGCCTCCTGAAATTCCTCTCTTTCCCGCAAAAAAGCGGTATCTTCATCTTCCTTAATCATTTTTAACAACATCTGCTTCATCCCGGATCCAGCCTCCGGCTGCCCTTTCTTTGTCTGAATATGCCGGTATAGAGGAGATTTCTTAAGATCCCACTGCTTGGTTACTGACTTCAACATGGGCACCAGCACTTTCAAAGTATTTACCCAGTCTTTGTGCGCTGAATATAACTGAAAATGCGCCACATACGAGGTATACTCCCACTGATCAAAAAGTTTCGAGGCCTCCCTGGATACATCCGCAATGTATTTTGCATCTTCAAACCGTTCTTCTTTGATGGCAATTTCCATCAACGTCATGAGTACCGCATGGATCTCTGTCATGGCAGCAAGTAGCTTTTCCTCCTCCAACCTCGCAGCCTCCTGTAGTTTTCCACAATCAATCATCAGATTTGCCTGTACCTGCTTTTTATCCACCGGACTTTCATCCGGCAAAGCTTCCAGAAGCTCCCATGCCTTATCATACTCTTTCCGCCCCCGGTACCTGGCTATCAGCATGGACCGCGCCTGATTCTGTATCTGTGCATCCGGACTCTGAAGCGCTCTCCTGTACAGCTCTTCACATTCCTCCCGGTATCGCTCCTTTTCCTTTACCTTGGAATTCATCAGAACCGCCCCGTCCAGAAACAGTGCAATATTCAAAATGAGTGGATAGCAGGAGGGATATTCCTTCACCTTTTCCATCGCCTCTTCATAGACCCTTTCCACTCCATCTGTATTGCTCACTTCACTTAGATGATTCAAAAACAAGACAATCTCCTGATCTGAAAGTTCCTCTTTAAAAGAAAGCAACGTATTTAGATCCGTATCCAGAAGCCTTGCCAGCGCCGGAAGCAGGGTAATGTCCGGGTAGGAAGTGCCTTTCTCCCACTTGTGGACTGCAGGCGCCGTCACTCCGAGATATCCTGCCATCTGCTCCTGTGTCATATGTTTCTCCATTCGCCGTGTTTTTATGATGTCATTGATTTTCATTTTCCTTTTCCCCTTATACGCTCTGGCTGTTTTCTGGTTTCTACTTTGATTATATCAATCTGCCGCTACATAAGGCAATGAACTGCTTTTTAAACTTTTGTTTAAAAAAGAAACCGCTGGTAAATATGTGACACTGATAGAGCCGGCAATAAGCAACCAGAATCTGGAACTTTCTTTTCCTTGACATCGTTTATTCTTTTATAGTATGATAGATTTAAGCTTTCGAACATATGTTTGTTTTGTAATTCAAAGAGGGGAAGATGTTCTGTATGATCCAAAATCCACATACCATAAAGCGTATTTATGTCAGTGTTTCTTCCGTTTTTGACGCCACCGGCTATATGCAGCCGACCGCCATCACGTGGTCTGACGGCCGTACTTTTCCCATCGAAAGCGTCCGGAACTTCAGACCTGCATCCACTTCATCCCGCACCGACTGTTATACTGTAGTCATCCACGGCCAGGAAAAACATCTGTTTTTTGAGCGTACGGATCCTCTGTTCCCAAGTCGTGTTGGAAGATGGTTTGTAGAAAGAAGTACTTCTGTATAATCTGTCACTCTGAAAAGAAAGGAATCAATGCAAGATGAAAACCTATCTAGCAATCGATCTGAAATCCTACTATGCATCTGCCGAGTGTGTAGCCCGCCAGCTCGACCCTTTGACCACCAATCTGGTAGTGGCAGATGAATCCCGCACGGAAAAGACTATCTGTCTTGCTGTCTCACCTTCTTTAAAAGCATACGGGATTCCAGGGAGAGCCCGTCTCTTCGAAGTCATTCAGAAGATACAGAAAGTAAATTCCCGCCGTCTTCAGGCGGCTATACGCAATCGTACAGCTCTGACAAAAAACGGACTTCCTTCTCTTAGTTCTCCTTCCTTTGATGCTGAGGCCATCGCCAGAGACCCGCTCCTGGAAGTTTCCTATCTGGTAGCTCCTCCCCGCATGGCCTATTATATGGAACTTTCTACACGGATCTACTCCATCTACCTGAAATATATTGCTCCTGAGGATATCCACGTCTACTCCATAGACGAGGTTTTTATGGATATAACTTCCTATCTTACACATTACCGAATGTCCGCACATGACCTTGCCAAGACTATCATCCGTGAAGTGCTGTATACGACTGGCATCACTGCCACCGCAGGTATTGGCACAAATCTCTATCTGAGCAAACTTGCCATGGACATCGTTGCCAAACATACCCCTCCGGATTCGGACGGCGTCCGCATTGCAGAATTAGATGAAAGTTCTTTTCGCTATCTTTTGTGGGACCACCAGCCACTGACTGATTTCTGGCAGATCGGATCCGGTATTGCCCGTCGTCTCGGAAAACATGGAATCCACACAATGGGAGAGCTTGCACGTGCCAGTCTGACCGACGAGGAAATCCTCTTCAAAGAATTCGGTATCGATGCTGAAATTCTCATCGATCACGCCTGGGGGATTGAACCTTGTACAATGCAGGATATCAAATCCTACCGTCCCTCAGACAGTAGTATCTGTGAAGGGCAGGTTCTTTCCTCTCCTTATGAGTACCGGAAAGCCTTGCTTATCGTCCGCGAGATGGCCGAAAGCCTCTCTTTGAGACTCCTGGAGAAAAACATGGTCACCGAATCCCTGACCTTACATATCGGATATGACCGGCAGAACTGTGATGCCGGAACTTATCACGGACCCGTTCACACCAATCACTATGGACGCCAGGTACCAAAAAGTGCTCACGGAACGATACGCCTGGATACTCTGAGCAATCTTGAGGCATCTCTGACCAGAGCTGCCACCCGGCTTTACGAGCAGATTGTCAATCCCCTTCTTCTGATACGAAGAATTACAATCACCGCCAACAAAGTCATTCCGGATACCGGCATTGTTCAATTGGATCTCTTTACCGACTTGCAGAAACTGGAAAAAGAGAAAAAACTTCAGGAAGCAATGCTGAATATCAAAAAGCGGTTCGGAAAAAATTCTGTCTTAAAAGGCACCAGTTTGCTGGAAGGTGCGACGATGCGTGAACGCAACGGACAGATTGGCGGTCACAAAGCCTGAAAGGAGGACAAAAATGGATACAAAAGATTCCAAAGCAAACTGCCATGTATTGGAGAAATACCGTGATATATTTTCTCTCTCCCGTCCGACACCCTCTTATCGGCATCCTCGGATGCCCATCCCGGATCGTGCAAAAATCTTTTCCCCTTTCTCTGCACTTCGTGGATATGATGAGGAAATTGCACAGGAAAATAAAAAAAGGCTCCGGGTATCCCGAAGACTTCTCTGTGAAGAAGATACCGACCGGATTTCTCACCTTCTTCTTCATGTAAGAAAAAACATGACGATCACCGTACATTTTTTTAAAGAAGATGCTCTTCATCCTTCCTCCCCTCCTCTTGGAATCTATTTGGAGATTACAGGTATCGTCACCGAAATCGACTTTCCTTGCCGACAACTCTTCCTTTTTGACGGCACGAAAAGCTTTTGTATTTCTTTTAATGATATAGATGCACTTTCAATTTTCCTAATTTAGCGGATGGTCACAAAGAGCGCTCGGTGACTTCGCTCTGTTATGCACTCTGTTTATTTCCAGAGCTTTCTTTTTCCAAGAAAGACCATGACTCCGCCCGCTGACAAGAAGGTCATAACATATACGCCGATATCAGATGAATCACCTGTATCTGGTCCCCCCGCACTCTCCGTATGATCTTCTGTCGTCTCTATCTTATCATTCTGCGGCGTCTTATCCGACGGATCTGATTCTGGCTTCTGATTTACATTTCCTGTATCAGATCCCTGTTCTGTATCTTCCGCTCCCGGCTTCTGGTTCTCATCTTCCTCATTTTTTGTTTCAATGACTATCGCATAATCAGAGGCATGTTCAAATGTATATACTACAAAACCATCTGAATCAACAGTACTTTCCTGAACAAATTCCAGATCACCGTCTTCCTCATTATAATAATATAACTTTGCGGTTTTCCCGTTATATTCTTCTCCTGCACAAATACTTAACTCTGCCTGGAAACCAAACGCTCCATCATGAGCAATGGAAATCTGGATTGCCGGATTGCCGTCTGCTGCTTTTTCCAGTATATTTTCCGGAATCACATCTGTGTCTACGGTAACTTTAAGATCCACATCCGATTTCAGATCCGCTGTCACACTCTTTCCGCTGATTGTCCACGTATAGGTTCCCATCTCAAGAACGATATCCACATCTTTCCCATTTACAGTGTTCAAAACTTCAGAAGGCACTTTTGTTGCCCCCTTCATCTCAATAACCACTTCAGATCCGGCAGCTGCACTCGCCAGACTCTCCTGTACCTGCCCGATAAATTCCTAAGATAACTCTGAACCCGGATTCGGATTGACAAGCGTATCTTCGGATGTTCCCGGCTGATCCGGTTCTTCCGGCTGATCTGGCTCTTCCGGCTGGTCTGGTTCTTCCGGTACAACCGGCTCTAATTCCGGATGCCCTTTTAAGAATGCAAGATATCTCCATTCTCCCTGTCCATTGTCTTCTACAACAAGAGTCGCATCAGACTCATATGTACCACGGTCATCAAAGTGGAATCGGATTCCGTATGTGTCATTTCCAAGTTCCTCTGTCTTCACATCAGTAATCACAGGTAACTCGTCACCTACTCCGCCTTCCGGAACTACAAATACATTCTTTGTCTCATCGTAATACAGTAACATTTCCATATCGCATTTCTTCAGATCCGGTACGTTCTTCATATACTTTGCCGCATCTTTTACAAACACATCGTATGGAATATTTAAAGTATAACTATCTCCCACCCTGTAGCTTTCAGTATAATTTTCCATTTCCATCTGACGTGTTATCATACCTGCTGCATTTGCAGGTAATTCTTCTTCAAAATCAAAGAAGTAATCTTCGAATGTAAGCTCGCTTCCCCAGTTTACATAACGAATGTTTGTAATAAATTCCTGCGCAATATTTTTCCAGATTTTCGCCTCTGTCGCAGAAGATTTCTGGAAGATACCAAAGGTTGCTTCTGCATCATGAAATTCATTGGAAAATTCCCACGGAGTATAAATGATATATTTTCCATCACTACTGAATTTTTCGATACTGCTTTCATAAACAAATGTCTTATCTCCCTGAGAAGTTATAACAAAAAATCCTAATTTATCTTTGTCCCATCCTTCCGGAACAGGGATATAAAGTCTTGGATCTGTGCCTTCGAAATTTACAGAATACTCGTCTCCAATCGCTCCACTCAGGGCCATTTTCACCGAGTATGCCTGAATTTCTCCCACAGGTTCAATGTTCTCTCTGACATATGCTATGGTTTCTTCATCCGTATAGTCCTGCACATCCATACTGAGCACACTTCTGTATTCACTGTTTAGATCTGTTGCATCGGCAACAAATTTGATACCGGAAGCATCCTCCATGACGGTTTCCGGCTCTCCGCTGATCTCCAGAACAGCCGGTTTATGTATATCTACTGTATAGCAAAAATTAGATCCTACCGGGCGCTGTATAACACCTGCATCGGCAGGAGTAAGTTTTGGCGTACCAAGAACATATCCTTCATCCGCTTCAAAACCAAAACTGCTGGCGTAACCAGGTCTCAGATAAATTCCTGTACACTCCACTGTCCCGGATGGAGTTTCCTCCCAGATCTCTGTGGCATCTCCACCACCTCCGCCAATCAGTCCGGTAAAAGTGATATGTTCGCCCGTCTTTACTTTGATTTCGTATTTTTCACCCTGCGTTGTGTCAATATATCTCAGCACATTACCTTCTGCCGTCTCCACAATCTGATATGGATATACCGTAACTTCTTCTGTTGTATAAACAGGCGTGTCCGGATTATCCTTGGCATAAATATCAACGACAAACTTAACCACAGGCTCTGTCATATCTTCCGGGATTGTATACCCAACCTCGATTGTACCGGTGTTTTCTCCCGGCTGAATAGAATCTCCTGTCACGCGGTTCACCTTTAACGTCACAGCTTCTGTCCCTTTTGTCCCTCTCACTCGAAATTCATAATCGGACAAATTGATTTCTTCCGCCCCGGCATTCCCTAAAGTGATCCATACATAATCCGTTTTTCCTGTCATGCATTCTGCCGGATAAGAGCGATCTGTAAAAGAGACTGCTTCACCAGCTGTCTGTACACTTGTCTGCTCAGGCAGCTCCACGTTCCCCTCTTGGGCAAAAACAGTCGTGTTTCCGAAAATCATTGCACCGGCAAGTAAAAATGCCGCAATCTGCTTTGATTTTCCCAATCCTTTCCTGTACATTTCTCATTCCTTCCTTTCCCGCTAAATATAATTTTTATATGAGATTAAGTAAGATTTCCAATTGTCTTTCTTCCCCAAAGGCATTGGTGCCATCTTTTTTCATAATTTTCCATATAAAATGATAAATCCCCTCTACCGGAGGTGTCACAAACTCCACATTCACGGTGATACATTCTCCAGGTTCTACTCTTTTTTTCAATGGAACCCGAAGTTCATTTTTTGTATAACGAAAACACTCCCCATTGATACATTCACAATAGTAATCTTTCCATGTAACTGTCCCTGTATTCTGAATGACCCAACTGTGCGAATAGATCTTTCCTGCTATCAAAGTAGCCGGAATAGCAGGTGACTCTTCTAATATCTTATAATTATCACCATTACAAGTCTCCCCTTCACAATCCGGCGTTTCCAGAATAGTGAAGTGAAGTCCCACTCCCAGCTTATCAAGAAAGCTCAGATTCCCATCACGGTCTTTCATCTTCCAGTTCATAACGTAACATCCGGGTCTGTCCGGAGCTGTAAAACGAACAGATACCGAAACAAGTTCACCTGGATATACAACCCTTGGTATTCGAATTTTGCTGTTCTCCTCACCAATCGGAAATGGCAACGATAGACACTCATAATACCGGTCTTTCCACGGGATTTCACCTACATTTTTCACCACCCAGGTATGATGAATCAACTCTCCCGGCCGATAAACGCTCATATCCGGTGGATATTCATACTGAAATAAAGCAGCATCCTTTTTTCTTTTTTTCTCATCCCTTTTTTCCGACTGATAAGAAATCCCATTCTCTTTCCAATAAAGATATGGCTTATACAGCTGGTTCACTTCTTCCGGGAAAATAGCAACCAAAAATAAAAAAGCAAGTACATTTCCCCATTCTCGATTTAATTTACCTGTGTTTATATCGATAAGGTGTCTCTTTAAATCCGAAGCAAGTTCTATCTGCTCCCTTTCCAGGATTTCGAAAAACACCTTATTAATCTCTTCCTCAGAAATATGTTCCTGTAAAAGCTGTTTGCCTTTTCCTTCCATTCGCGGAATACTTGACGGGGACTGGAGGATAAATTTTTTCATTTCCGTAGTGTATTTGTTTTCAGTTTTACTATCTGCCCAGAATCTACTCCTTCTCGCTTTATCGTTCCAGAGTTTGATGTTTAACCACCGTATTTCCATAGGAATCAATTCCTCAAAAAAATCTTTTTTAGACCGATACGGCGGCTTTTTATTCCACACGGAAACAGTATTGCTGTTTCTACCAGGATAAAAAATCTCATAAACCTGTTTTAGATTCATCTACGACTTCCTCTTTCTCTGTCCTCATATTACACAACATTTGTCATGAAATCGACTCAGAATTATGATATCATTTCAAAGTTGATTTTACATCCGTTTTCAAGTTGATTTTTCAACTTCTCTGGTTTCTTTTGAAATTTTCTGGTAATCTATTATTCAAAATAAATTTATTGCTAAAGAATATATAGGAGAATTATATATGCCAGGATATATCTTACACTTGACGGCTGCGCGTATGTATCTGGATCTTCTTCCTCCAACTGATCCATTGAAATACAACCTTGATTTACAAAATGATTTTTTTGCCGGTAACCTGCTCCCGGATGCTGTAACACAGAAAAAAGAATCCCATTTTCGGGATCCCTTATACCGTGACTATTTTATAGAATGGCCTCATCTGGATTTTTTCCTGCATAAATATGCATCTTTATTGGATAAACCGGTCTGCCTGGGATATTACCTGCACTTATATATCGATAAAATGTTTTTCAAATATTATCTGCCTCAAGTTGTGGAATACTACGATGTCAACAATGCCATTGTTCAACTCCGAGAGAAAGTTGATCATGTGCTTTTGAAAAAAAGTGGTGAAGAAATTCCTCTCGAAACATATCTGTCAGAAGAATATTACTATGGCGATTACACACGAATGAACACTTATCTCATGGAACATTTCCATTTACCCGAAAGCCTCACCCCCGTTCCAAATCCGGGGATCGAAGAAGTAGACTTTCAAAATCTGGATAAAGTAATGGCAGAACTTGATACATATAAAAAGATTCCTTCCAACGCTATCAATGAACTAAAAGTATTTGATGCCGAAGAACTGATTCTTTTTCTTCAGAACTGCTGCCTCTCTTTTTACCACAGACTGTAAGACAACTTTTTATTACTTTTACACATCCCAGAAACTTATATCCAAAAAAAGACAGTATCCGAAACCGATATACTGTCTTTTTCAACTTGAACTTTCCCGTATTTATTTTTCCAGATATTCCTGAACATTCTCTCTTGTAACCTTAGAATACGAAAGATAGATATATTTTTCTTTCGGTTTTTCTCCGAGAGCAACTTTTCCTGCCAGTTTTGCCAGCGCTTCTGCCTGGCCTTCCTTATCATTATATACTGTACCGGCCATCTTAGAATCTACCACTGCTTTTAACCCATTCTGGATTCCATCGATTCCTAAAAAAACAGGTTTTGTGGACTCCGTAAAGTTTGCTTTCTCATATGCATCAATTGCTCCAAGAGCCATATCATCATTATTTGCAAGAACAAGTTCTATCTGATTCTGGTACTGCCCGATAATCTGTGTCATCCTGTTCTGTGCCTGTGCCCGGCTCCAGTTCGCAATGCCGTAACTTAATTTTTCCATTTTAACTCCATGGTCCTTTAATGTGTTAACTGCATTTTCCGTACGTATGATAGAATCCTGATGTCCCGGTTCTCCTTCCAGCACAACATACTGAATTTTTCCGTCTTTATTTCGATCAATCTTATTGTTTTTCTTGATCAGCTCCACAGCCAGCTCTCCTTGCATCACACCAGACTGTTTTGCATCTGCTCCAACATAGTAAAGCTCTTCCCATTGCATAAGATCCTCTGCAACAGGCTCTCTGTTAAAAAATATAATCGGAACATTATTCTTCTTTGCCGTATCAATAATTTCCGATGGGTCTGCCCGCTCCACAAGATTGACACAAAGTACATTGCAGCCCGCACCGATCAGCTCTTTTACCTGATCATTCTGTGTCCTTTGCGAACCCGCAGCATCTCTTACGGTTACAGTCGTTTTTAATTCATCACTTTGCAACTGATCCACCTCTTCTTTAAAGCAGTCAATCAGTTCACCAATGAATTCATCGTTCTGGTTGTAACATGTGACACCTACATAAAGTTTTTTTGTTGTATCCTCCTTCTCTTGTTTGCAGGCGCAAATCCCGACTGTCACTATGCAAAAAATAATCCCAGCTGCTAAAAGTTTTTTCCCTTTCATTATATAACCTCTATTCCCGATCCGCAGGTTCTATTGACTCATCGTAAAAAGAATTCTCTGATTCTCTTTTGAAAACAACGTATCTTGACGAATCACTGTATAAGATACTGTTTTACTGTTCATCTTATAAAAAGAATTCTTAAAAGTTTTTGCAGTCTCCGTCAAGCTCTGATATCCGATATTAAACTCATCCGGTACCACCAGACACTCTACTTTCCCTGTATCAAGCCAATATACAGCTTCTGTCGATCTGCCAACTCCGTACACTACTGCACCTTTCAATTTTCCAGCCTGTGCATATTCCCCCGCCTGTACAACACTGCTGTCGTCAAGTGCAATTATAAAATCTGCTTTTTCCTGCTCATTCAACGAGTTTTCCACATTTTCGTCCAAAGACTCCGCTCGGCTCCACTGCACCTCAATTCCAGAATCTTTCAGACGTTTCTTCAGCCCCTTTTCGCAATTGATAATTCCCTCTGAATCCGTTTTCTGTGAATAAATCTGTAATATCTTCCCGTTTAAATTTTCTCCACAATCGTTGATAAGTTCATCAGCCAATGCGATTCCTATCTCATAATTGTCCGCTTCCGTTACCGGGATTTCAGATTTCTTCCCGTCTTTTCCCGCCGCACATTCAACAAGCATAATCGGAACTTTCTTCTTAAGCTTCTTCAGCATTTTTTCTGTCTTTTCTCCCGGAGCCGGCTGAACTATCACGGCATCTGCTCCATTGTCTATTTCCTGCCTTATAAGCTCTTCCTGTTCTTCCGTCGTCATTTCATCTGCACTGACAACAAACATTTCAACCCCTTGATCTTCTGCTGCCATTCGAAGTCCGTATTTAAAAGCATTCCATTCACCGTCATCAGATTCCTGAACAATAACGGAAACTTTTTGAAGCCCTTTTCCATCCTTTTCCCCCAGCATGATCATAATAGCTATTAAAGCCATAACCGTCAAAGCTGCTTCTACCAAAATGAATACTTTCCTGCTATTTTTCATTCTCATTTATCCCATTTGTTTTATCGATTGTTTCTTCTTTGCTGAACATATATCCCTTTTCCAGACTCTTCTGGTTCTCTTCCGTATATGGAATCGCAGGAATAGAAATAGAAACGGTGGTTCCAACATCCGGCTCACTTTCTATAACAAGCCCATATTCCATCCCATAAAAAATATGAATCCGATTGTTGACATTTACAAGTCCAACACCCGAACCATGTTTTTTTACCCGGTTACTGTCAGTCAGCAGAAGTCCGACCTCTTCTTCCGCAATTCCTATCCCATTATCCGAAACAGAAAGTATGATTGTTTCGCCAACTTTTCGTCCGGTCACTTTGATTTCTCCGCTGTCATCCATACCTCCCACACCATAACTGATTGCATTTTCAAGAATCGGCTGCAAAATTAACTTTACCGTGCAGTAAGAATACAACGATGGATCCACATCAAAAACAACAGAAAATGCATTCTTATATCGTATCTTCTGAATGTTCATATAACTCTGTGCGTGCTGTAACTCTTCCCGGATACTTATAATTGTCCGTCCTTTCGACAAACTGATTCGGAAAAGTTTCGCCAGCTGCGAAATCATAAAGACCGCTTCATCATTTCGTTCCCCTTCCACCATCCATGTAATAGATTCCAGTGCATTATACAGGAAATGTGGATTAATCTGACTTTGTAGAACATCAAATTCACTTTTTCTTCGTTCATTCTGTTCAAAAACAATCTTTTTCATCAGTGAATCAATCTGCTCATAGGATGCCTGTATTGAATGGCCAAGATGCCTGATTTCCTGGGATCCCCCGATGTAAATATCCGGCTTTTCTCCTGCTTCATATTTCATCACAGAATTATTCAATTTGAGAATCGGTCTTGAGATCCGCACGGAAACCAGACGGTTGATAATAACAAGCATCATTGCCATCAAAAGCATCAGCATAACAATAAAATACCGTAAATTAACGAGCCCGTGCGTGAACGTCGAATAAGGGATCACACCAACCAGTTTCCATCCGGTATAGCTGATTGTTTTTACGATGACTTTTCTCTTTTCTCCGGAAAATTTTTCATCGTAAACCCCATCCTTATATTTTGAAGCTTTTTCGCTGTTTTCACTGCCATATCCATTCTCAATCTGTATTTGTCTGTTATGATAGATGATCTGTCCGTTCTTGTCACACAGATAATAGTACTGTCCGTTATCGATGGAATTGATCTGTTTCATCATTCGGGCGATACTCGAAAAATCCATATCTACAAGCAGTACTCCCAGCTGTGTATCTCCATTCTCTGTAAGTTCGACAAAACGGCTAAGAGAAATAACCCAGTAATATCGAAACGTTGCATCATCAAACAAATTCTGGATATGCGGAGTAGAAAAATGCATATTCTCCATTTCATCCATCGCCTGTTTGTACCAGCCCTGTTCCGTCACATCCGGATCTTCCTTCTCAGAAGCAATCGGTTCCGCCGCCATCAAACGTCCATAACTATTATAAACCGTCACACTTCGTAGATTGTCCCGGTTTGCTTCATATAAAAGATTCATTCCTCTCTGGATTTCTTCATTCTGACTGGAAAAATCACTTTCCTTTATTACATTATAATAAGCCGTATCCGATATCTGCCGCATACTGACCAGATAGTCTTCCAGGCTTTCTCCCGTCTGCTCCATCAATGTCTGCGTACTCTGTACAATCTCCTGTCTGGACAGGGCCGAAAAGCGAAAATACATGACTATTCCCAGAATCAGCATGATAGAAATCGATATGACGGAAATTGCAATCATAATTGTAGACTGCATTCCTCTGGGCTTCAATTTCTTTAATTTAGAAAAACAGTTATTTTTCACTTTGCGTATGCTCCGTTCTGTATTTCGATGGTGACACTCCGAATTTTCTCTTAAATACGTAACTAAAATAATTTGGATCTGTATATCCTACCTTCTTGGCAATGATATAACTCTTTTCATTTGTCTCCATCAAAAGCCTCGATGCCTCATTCAGTCGATAATCAGTCAAATATGTCGTAAAATTCTGTCCCGTCTCCTTCTTAAATATCGTAGAAAAGTAGGAATTAGACATTCCCAGCACTTCACAAACATAATCCAGAGAAAGTTGTTCATCCCCATAATTGTTATAAACATACTCTTTCGCCCTTAAGACAAATGACTTTCTGGACCTGCTTCGTTCACTGACAATATTTTCGCTGAAATAGCGGCTCATATTAATCAGCCAGTTTCTTAAAAGCTCCGGCTCAAAATCAAGGAGTCTCACATACAACTTCCTCATGTCCCCTCCAAGCTCTTCCATCGAAATTCCATTGTTCATAGCAAACTTATATAATGAGCTGACCAATTCCATCATATCAATATGGTGCTGTTGAAGAGATTTTGCCGGAACAGAAATACTATTCAGGTATTGATCTACTGCTTTCTCAATTTTTTCTGTAGTGCTTAATCGAATAATTTTAAAGAGATTGGCCAGCTCTGTATCACCGGCAGCTTCCACGCCATCCTCTTTTTTCGGTGCAATTTCCTGAATATTAATCGCCCGTACCGCTCCATATATCGCCCGATAGGAAACTGCTTCTTTGGCACTTGCATAAGATTGTGATAAGTCCAGAATATCCTCACATACTTTTCCGATTCCTACTGTAATATCTACTCCAATCATACGTCGAACATATTTGCAAAATCGGTCACATTCATCCGTCAGTTCCGATATTTCACTTTTATTTTTCAATTGTACAATCAGAATTGTTCTGCCCAGATATGTAAAGCTTTTCGCCATCCACTTTTTCCCCAGACGTTCCTGCGACTGCTTCTGAACTGCCGTAAACATTAAAAGTGGTTTGATATCTTCCGGCGCCTCATCTGCCGATGATGCATGAATCACTACGCAACAATAATAAGGCCCTGTAAATGAAATCTGATAATCCGAAAGATATCGGGCAAGATCTTTTTTCTGAATCCTTCCTTCAATCAATGTGGAATAGAAATTTGTCTGAAGAATAGGAAGGGAATCCAGATAATACTTTTTCAATGTCTCCACATTCCGCTTCTCACTGATCTCCTGATCCAACTTTATTTTCATCTGCGTGAACACATTTGTAATGTCTACGGAATTGACAGGCTTCAGAATATATTCTTCAACCTCCATATGCACTGCTTCTTTTGCATATTCAAATTCGTCAAATCCGGTAAAAAGCAAAATCTTTGTTGCCGGAAATTCTGTCTTGATATGTCTGGACAATTCCATTCCATCCATGTATGGCATTTTAATATCGGTCATAACAACATCCGGCTGGAATTCTTCCACCATTTCAAGCGCTTTTACACCGTTATTGGCATATCCGATGACCGAGAATCCAAGCCCTTCCCAATTGATTTTTCTCATAATGACCTGAATTACTTCTTCTTCGTCATCTACCAAAAGTACTGTGTATTTATCCATATCTGTCTCCGTATATATTTTTCCTGTTTAGTTTGTTTTATTATACCAAATCGCAAATGGCAAGTAAATTAATCTTCCCTTAATTCAAACCCAAAGAGCCGGACATAACAGTCCGGCTTTTTTAGACATATTTTTTATTTTTTCTGAACATATTTCAGACAGTCCAGTGTTACTGCAACAAGAATAATGATACCGGAAAATACAAACTGAAGGTTTGTGTCGATACCAAGGATTGTAAGGGAATACGTAAGTGCTGTAAAAATACATACACCGACTACTACACCTGAAATCTTACCGATACCACCTGTAAAGGATACACCACCTACTACACAGGCTGCAATCGCATCCATCTCCCAGCCCTGTCCGTAAGCTGCAGATCCTGAACCAACCATTCTCGCACATTCCAGCCAGGAACCAAATCCATAAAGAATTCCTGCCAAAATAAATGCGCCTACTGTTATTTTAAACACAGAAATACCTGACACTGCTGCTGCTTCCGGGTTTCCTCCCACAGCATACAGATGCTTTCCGAAAGTTGTCTTGTTCCAGATAAACCACACAATTACAACTGCTACAACTGCCCAGAGGATAATAGTCGGAAATCCGTTTATTTTCGGAATAATCATATTCGGAATAACAGGTTCAATCGCACCGAATGATACACCCTTGGTTGCATAAGTTACGAGTCCGAAAATTACCAGCATGTTCGCCATTGTAGAAATGAACGGATGCATTTTGAATTTTGCTGTGAAAAATCCCGCAATTGTTGTAAAGAATGTACATAAAACGATGCAGACAACAAGTGCAAGAAATACTCGTGCCGGAATTGACATCTTTGTAAAATCAAAGATATGTCCGAACACACCACCTGTATTGATTCCCTGATGCATAATAATTGTACCTGCAGTCATACCCATACCGACCATACGTCCGATGGAAAGGTCTGTACCGGTAAGAAGAATCAGTCCGGCAACACCAAGAGCAAGGAACACTCTAGGAGATGCCTGCTGTAAAATATTCAAAACATTGTTATATGTAAGCAATGGTGAATGTTTTACAATTGGAGTGATAATACACAGCAGGATGAAAATGAAAATGATCGCAATATACAAACCGTTTTTCAAGAAGAAAGACCTGCGGTTGAATGTATATTTATAATTTTCCCATCTCTGAGCTCTCGTTTCCATAAAGGTAAACTTGGACATCCGAAGCATATCAATCAGATGATAACGATATGTAAATGCCGCGTGTCTTCTGTCTTTGATCTGCTGATAATCTTTCTGCAGGTTCATTTTTGCATCAAAGAGTCTGTTTTTGTGAACATAATTTTCATCTTTGATTTCCTGATTGTTGGAAAGTTTCGCAAGCGTTTCCTTATGCTGTTTTTCAAGTTCTGCAACTGCTTTTTCATACTTTGCTTTTGCAGCTACTTTCTCCTGTGCACAGCTTTCCTGAACCGGCTGATAATACTCTTTATCAAAATGTGCTTTCAGATAAGCTTCCGCTTCAGCAATCAGCTTTGAAATTTCACCTTTATTTTGTTGTTCTACAGCTTTCGCTTTCCCTAATTCTTTCTGAATATCTGAAATTTTTGCGTTTTTCTCTTCCTTGGAAAGCGTACGGTCTCTCTTTACATTATTCATAAGGTTCTGAAGTGAAACAACCTTATCCGTACCGTCTACTCTGAGGCTGTCAATCTTCTTCTGTATATTGCCGACATACTCCTCAATTGGCCGACGCAGCTGCATTTCCTCTTCAGCTGTAAGAATTTTATTATTTCCACTAGCCATATCTCTTAATCTCCCTCATTATAGGTATTTTGCACTGAGTCTCAAAAGTTCTTCCTGATTAGTCTCTTTCGTATTTACAATTCCTGACAGATGTCCGTTCGACATTACTCCGATCCGGTTCGTAATACCCAGAATCTCCGGCATCTCAGAGGAAACAACGATAATTGTTTTTCCCTGTTTAGCCATATTGATGATCAGTTCATAAATTTCATATTTTGCACCTACATCAATTCCTCTGGTCGGTTCATCCATCATGAACACCTGCGGCTCCCGCTCTAACCATTTTCCAAAGATGACTTTCTGCTGATTTCCACCGGAAAGACTGGAAATCATATCATCCGGTCCCATACACTTCGTATGCATAATCTTAATTTCATTTGCAGTTGCTTTGATCATCTTGGAATCAGACAGTGCCGGTCCCGTTTTATACTGGTCCAGATTAGCAATCGCCGTATTAAAAGTAAGATCTCCCTTGAGGAAAAGTCCGTTGGCCTTTCGCTCTTCGGTAATCATTGCAAATCCATGATCCATTGCTTCCTTGGCACTGCTAAAATTCATGAGTTTATTATTAAAATAAACACGTCCTGCGGCTCTTGTACGAACTCCAAAAATCGTTTCCAGAAGCTCCGTTCGCCCTGCCCCAACCAGACCATACAATCCAAATATTTCTCCTTCTCTTACCTCGAAAGAAATATCCTGCAGATGCGGCTCATACTTTGTAGACAGGTGCCGAACAGACAAAATCACATCCTTTGGTGTGTTATCAACCGCCGGGAATCTGTTTTCCAAAGAACGACCAACCATAGCTGCTATCAATTCATTCATGTTGGTATCTTCAGCACGTTTTGTCATGACAAGATTTCCATCACGAAGTACTGAGATCTCATCACAGATCTCAAAAATTTCATCCATTTTATGGGAAATATAAATCAGAGAAATGCCTTGTTCTTTCAGCATTCTCATCATTTCAAACAGTTTATCTACTTCCTGCACTGTCAGTGAAGATGTCGGCTCATCCAGAACAATAACCTTTGCGTTATAAGAAATCGCTTTTGCGATTTCACACATCTGTCTCTGAGACACAGACATATTTCGCATCGGCTGAGTCAGATCAACAGTCATTCCAAGCTTTCTGAAAAGCTCGGATGCTTCTTTTTTCATGATACTTTCATTCACTACCCCCATGGCATTGACTGGGTAACGTCCGAGAAATAAATTATCAACTACATTTCTTTCCAGACACTGGTTCAATTCCTGATGAACCATCGCAATGCCATTTTCAAGAGCATCTTTTGGTCCGGAGAAGCTTACAGCTCTGCCGTCCAGGAAGATATTTCCTTCATCTTTCTGATATGTACCGAAAAGACATTTCATCATGGTTGACTTACCGGCACCATTTTCACCCATAAGCCCCATAACGGTTCCTCGTTTTACATCCAGATTAATGTGATCCAAAACCCGGTTCCTTCCAAATGACTTACTCATACCACATATCGATAAGATGATGTCCTCTTTCTTATCTGCCATTTTCTTTACTCCTGTATCTGTTATTGATATCCTTTTTACGAAGACGCATAGAACACGTCCTGCTCTCTAATATACTATTAGGGAGAATTTCTTCTCCCTAATAGCCTTCACATCTTACTTCGGGCGACTCACATTACTGAAGCAAAGATGTATATGAAGCTGCATTATCTGTCTTAACCATATTGATTGCGAATGCGTCATACTGGCTTGGGTTTCCAAGACGGTTTGTGATGTTGGACTCTGTCTGTCCATCTCCACCGATATACTCAACATCAAGATTCAGAAGATCGTCATAGTTCTGAAGAAGCGGCTGATATGTAGAACTTAAGAAGTTATCAGCTGCGTTGTAAATGTTGAGCCATACTTTCTTCTTAGCATGTTTGCTCTCATCAAGCTGTTTAGATACAGGTTCCCAGATCTTTGTGGAATCTGTAAACTCTTTGTAGTTGTCAGCTGTAACTGCAACATTCAAAGCATAGTAAGAACGTTCTTCCGGTTTGTATACATATACGTCTTCACTCAGAACATTTCCTGCATCATCTGCTGTACCGATACCTGTGTCGATATCTACTCCATCAAGAGAGTTACGAAGAACACGAAGTGTTAAATAAGCCTGAACATCTGCATGCTGGCTGACTGTTCCGCCGTATCCTTCTGCAATCGCTGCAACTGCATCACTATTCGCATCATAGCCGAAAGTCGGAACGTTATTGTCTTTTGACCATGCATTGAACATTGACATTCCCATACCATCATTGTTGGAAACAACAACATCAATCTGATCTCCGAAAGAAGATGTCCATGTACCGATAGCATTACCTGCTGTAGCTGCATCCCATGTAGCACCGGCAGAGTTCTTCATTTCCTGAGAAGCCAACTCACGAACAACATATTTCTTGCCTCCGACTTCAATGGAACCATCCTGTACTGCTTTTGCAGAACCATTTGTATTTGTTCCTACCGGTTCGCTGATAATTGCGCCATCTTTTTCTACTCCTGTTCCAAGAGCTTTACGAACACCTCTTGTACGTGCGATGGAGTCATTATGTCCGATATCACCGATAGCCAGGACGTAGCCGATCGTACCATCACCATTGCGGTCAATCTTATCAATATTCTTTTCGATATATTCTTTGACCATTGTTCCCTGAAGTTCTGCACCCTGATTTGCATCAAATCCTACATAATACGTAGCATCATTGAATTCCAATGCTGTCTTGTCCAGTTCCCCTGTAGAACTGTTTGACGGCTGACGGTTGAACCATACTAATGGTTTGTCTTTGTTTGCAACAGTTGATCCTCCGCCTGAAGAATCTCCGCCTGAAGATCCTCCTGATTCACCACATGCTGCAAGTGAAAGAGCCATCATTGCTGTCATTGCCAGTGCGATTACTTTTCTCTTTTTCATAGTTTGTTTCTCCTTTCCCCTGACACTTTTTTGTCCGTATCAATCTTTATGAGTGCATTATAGCGAAACCCGTTTTTTTTAAACATAGAAAATTATCCTGTGCACATTGAAATTTTTAAGGTTTTCAGAAAGTGAAAACAAAAAAGAGGATGGTTTGATAATATCTTTCCATCCTCTTACTATGAATACCATTTATTATTTTTGTATTTCTTCATTTTCTTTGACCTGCACTTTATTTACGGTTACGGTATAAAGAGTAGCCATAAACGTTTCCATTCATAATAGCCATTCCATCTGAAAAAACAGTTGCATTCTCAACGAAATATTTTTTTACTTTATTCATCCAGTTTTTCATATCTTTGTTCTCCTTTTCTTTTTCTTTACATCTATTATAATAGCGTGCTCTTTATCAAAAAAACAGTATGATTTTTAACCTTTTCTAAGTCGATATTGACTTCCGGTGTTCTTTTTTATATCTTTATATGTAAGGAGATGATGGAATGGAAACACCATATTATGAAACATTTCAGGAGATCAGTAGTCTGGGCAGCCGCCTGGCATATTCCACTGCGCCAGGCGGTTACCATCCTCTGCACTGGCACGATGAAATCGAACTTTTGTATCAGCTTAACGGGGAAGCTACCATCCAGATCGAAGGGCGGCGTTATCATATCCCCAAAAAACATCTGACTGTCATTGATTCCCGTCAGGTGCACAGCACTTACACATACAGCGACACATCTATGTTTATCTGTATTCACATATCCAGACAGTATATGGAGCGGTATCTTCCTGATATCGACCTGTATCAGATACACTGCATCCCGGATGAGATTTCGGATGAACAGTTCCCGGAGTACCGTGTAATCTGCCAGATGCTGGAAAATCTTACCCGGCTTTATATTGAGAATGCTTCCGCCTTTTTGATGGAAGCCGAAGGCATCATTCTTCAGATACTGGCACATCTGATCCGGCACTTTTCCCTCCGCTCAGCGACCCAGATCACTTCTACTGACAAGCTAACTCTGGACCGTATCCGAAAGATTATCTCTTACGTGGAAGAACATTTCAAAGAGCCAGTATCATTGGAAAATATTTCCGGATATCTGGGACTTACAAAAGAATACTTCTGCCGTTTTTTCAAGAAAAACATGGGCATGTCCTTTCTTCGGTATGTAAATGAAGTCCGGATCTCCCATATTTATCAGGATCTCATACGCACTGATGCACCTGTGTATGAGATAGCAGAACAAAACGGCTTTCAAAACCAGAAGTTATTCAACCGTACTTTCAAAGAAGTATATGGTTGCACACCTTCTTCTGTCAGAAAAAAAATGTTACCTGTTGACATTTTGTAAATCCCGCTATAATATTAACATTGTTAATTAACGTTGTTAATATTATAGCGAGGTGTAACACATGAATATCGACTGGATGGATATGGTTTATTACCAACAGCAGGTTCAGAAGCTTTCCAGGCTGCTTCTCCCTGCCAAACATACAAATTTAACAGTCAGTGAATGCGAGCTTCTTGCATGGCTTTATCTGGAACCGGATCAGAATACCCCTGTGCTTCTAAGCCAGCGCAGCGGAATGAAAAAAGAGGCTGTGAGCCGATGCCTGAAAAGCCTGATTGAAAAAGACTGTATACGCAAGGAAAAACAGCCCCATGACGAGCGGAGTTATAAAATCTCTCTCACCGACACAGGTGTCTCCGAATTGAAAAAAGGATATGAAATCATTCTGCAGCCGTTCTATGACTTATGGCGGACAGCTGGTGATGATTTTGAAGAATTTCTGCAATGCACATGTAAGATCGTTGCCCACATCAAAAAAGCAGAACAGGAGTGATCGATGAATGAGTTTTTATAATGCGTTACAACTGGACCCTTCTATTTTGAAATGTAAAATTTCCCAAAGTAGTACTTCCGGAGAAAAAATATTTTACTGGACCGCGATGGCGGTACGCTCCGCATTGATTGTAGCCTTTGCGGTGTTGTTTATCAGCACTCTTTCCAACTTCTTCGGACAGGAAAATACACCTTTGGCCGTTGCCTTATTCTGTATTTTGCTGGGAATCCGTTTTGTCAATTTTGAATACTGTATTGGAGATTCTCTCGCAACTTTGGCTGTTGCTATCGGCATCTTACTGCTGGCTCCTCCCGCAGTGTCAGTTCTGCCGCCTTTTGCTGCTGCCGTTCTTCACTTTGTAAGTTTTTTCCTGTTGCTCTACATTACTTCACAGAGACCGGAACTTGGAAACGGCGGTCTTTACAGCTTCGCTTACGTTTACCTTTCAGGAAATCCTGTTTTCGGCGTGTCACTTGAAAAAAGAGCTTTAATGGCACTTGTCGGATACATTCTGTGCGCAGTCATTCTATACAGAAAACACCGCCACATGCATACCGATGTCCGCTTCCACCATGTTCTTCTCAAATTTGACCTTCACAACATTGTGCATCTGTGGCAGCTACGTATGGCAATCGGTGTCAGCCTGATCTTAACTGCCGGGCAGTTTTTCGGAGTGGAACGGTTTATGTGGATGGGATTTGCCTGCGCCTCTCTGCTTTGTGATTATCCTTATTCCAAAAATGTGACTTCCTGGTTTTGTCAACGAGTCATTGGCGTTTTAGCCGGTTCCGGTGCCTTTTATCTGATTTTTTGTATAACACCAGAATCATTCCACTCCCTGATGGGACCTCTTGGGGGCCTGTGCCTTGGATTTTGTACTGATTATCGCTATAAAACTGCCATGAATTGTTTCGGTGCCCTTATGCTTGCAACCGGAATTTACGGAATACAAAATGCCGTTTTTCTCAGAATCACCGATACTATTCTTGGTATTATATTCGCAATGCTATTTGCTCTGCTGTTTCATAAACTGATCGGAGCCAAATTTGAAACAGCATAAACAAAAAAGTGACGTTTCTCTCTGACGTCACTTTTTTGTTTATGTAATTTTTCTTCCAATTTTTGTTCGCCTGATAATCCAGACACTTATAAAGGATAGTATCGTGATGATAAGTACCAGTCCCGGTATCGCAATCCATGCCGATAAATCCGCAGGATCCATATACTTTTTGTAACGATCCAGAAACAGAATATGAATCAGATAAATTCCAAATGAACAGCTGCAGAACAAATCAATCACATGTCGGATTTTTTCTGATGGCTTGTATTTTCCGTCTTTCATTCGTATCATAAATAGAAAAAATGCTGCTGCAGCCAGAATGATAAAAGGAGAACCGTAGGTAAGTTCTTTTTCAAAATGTTTCCCTTTTGCCAGTGTCGCTCCCAATGTTGCACCAAAGGACACTGCAACGCTGAACAAACCAATCAATACTGTCATTTTCTGGCTGACCGGAATTTTTTTCCTGTACTTGCATATATAATATCCAAGGAAAAGATAATATGTGTAAACTCTGTCCCCAATCAGAGGCAAATCATAGTAAAGCTCTTCATTGATCAGTGAACTTCGGAAATTTATGAGCACTGCGCCTGTGGCGACTAGCAGAAACGCTTTTTCCAATCGTCTCGACATATTATTGCACATGATCTGCAAAAACGGGAGCACCAGATAAATCGGTATCATAGCATACAAGTACCAAAGATGCGCTTCTGCCGGTACATAAAATATCTGTTTTAAATCTACTTCTGTTTTCATATAACATGTATTCCAGAAATAATAGATAATGCTCCACACAACCAATGCTGTTAAAAAACGTATAATTCTTTTTCCATGCTTTTCCAATGTCTCCGTTCTCCCCAGTAACAAAGCTCCGGAAATCATAAAAAATGAAGGAACACTCACTCTTGCAGCGGTGTCGATTATAAGGGCAAACAGATACTCTCCTTCCGGAATTTCCCCATATGCCCGGCAGAAATAGTTACTCACGTGAATGGTAATGACCAGAATAAAAGAAATCATCCTGATCAACTCAAGATTATAATTCTTTTCTTTCATATCATTTGTACTCTCCCAACCTTTTGACATTCCAAACTTTATATCCCTATGATAATCTACTCCTTTCCACGCTCATAATCAATAAACATAATGAAAAATACTACTAAAAGCATCAAAGAACAACAAAGAATTGCCCTTTGTCCCCAAAATGAAATAAGAAGATTCCCACCGACTGCTCCAAGAACGAAGCATAAAATAATGCCATAATAAAGAACTGACTGCTCCAGCTTTTCTCTATCTCTTGTCTTCCAATAATCCATGAAATTCTGTGTAGCACTCCTCAGATTTCCAATACACATTGTAGTTGCTATACCACTTCCCCTGATTTTACGAAAACTTTCCACCTGAACTCCACACGCAAAAGAAGTCAAAGCATTGGCAAAAAGATTCATGGAAAGCGGTATGAAAGCAACCCCGGCAAGTATTACCGCTTCTACCAAAACGGAAATCTGCCTCCAATGAAGTTTAGGCGTATTATATGTACGGACCGCTTCAGCAACTGCTATTCCAAGTACAAAAGCAAGAACCGGACAAAAATACCGAACCGCCATAATCCAGTCCCCTTCTGATAAATGTACTCCGAAAAGAAGAATATTCCCTGTCTGTGCATTTGCAAAAACGTGATCCCGCTCTATATAAGAATATGCATCCATGAATCCACCTGATATGGCAAGAAGCATTCCCAGTCTGATTGATTCAGACATCTGATTTACCTTTTTCATTTTGATTCCCCCTGTAGATTGTCATTTTCTTTGTTCAGATCTTTGACTCTGTGTTCATATAGCATTTTTTTCAACTTACGAGCTGCCATACCCATAGAAATACTTTCTCCTTCAATCAAGCATATCTCTCTTTTAGGAATTTTTTCGATAAGCGGTATTTCTTTTACTCTGTTATGATTGACAGCACCCTGGACAATCTCCCGTGGGAGAAATCCTGTCCCCAGATCATACATCACCATAGGCAGAATCTGGTCAATCGTAGCCACTTCAATATCCACCTCGAACGGCAGTCCATTTCTAAGATAAAACTCAGAAAAGAAGTCATACGAAGCTGTTCCTTTTTTCATGCTGATGAACGGCTGATCCGCCACATCTCTTAAATGTACTTTTTCATTTCCGATATCTTTTCTCGTGCTGCTGCAGACCAGAACGTCCTCAAAACTGCGCAGAGGAACGGATTTCAAAGGCCGCTCACACCTGACAGGAGAAGTCACGACGGCAAAGTCAGCCATTCCGTCTTTTACCACCTTCACAGATTCAGCTGTAGGATAATTAAACACACAAAGTCTGATACCTGGATACTCCTTACGGAATTTACTCAAAATCGGAAGCAGAAACAGATGCAGAGCTGTCTCCGTGACACTGATCGTAACCGTCCCGCTATCCAGACTTTTATCGCTTAATAACTCCAATTCTGCGCTATGAAGATGGTGATAAGCTGCAGCCACATGGGCGAATAGCTTTTTCCCCTCCACCGTCAGGGTAACTCCCCGGTTAGACCTGACAAAAAGTTTACATTCCAGCTGACTTTCCAGATTATTCATTGCTCTTGTAATATTAGGCTGATTACTCATCAGGACCGCTGCTGCTTTTGAAAAGCTACAATATTTCGCCGCATAATAGAAAATACGGTAATAATCATATGTAATATCCATTCCCTCACCATCCTATGTCATTTTTATATATTTACTATTGTAACTATACATTATACTTTTATCAAATATTTTTTTATACTTAGTAATATCTTAATGCAAAGGAGTGAATCCGTATGGTAAAAAAAACAATCCGCTTTATGTCCTCCGGACAGATGCTGTCATTTTGTAAGTGCTGCCAGAATATGAAGTCTGATATTGATCTGTCCGACACAACCGGCCGTCATTTTCGGATAGACGGAAAATCCCTGCTCGGAGTCATGTCCATCAAACTCGGGCTTCCCGTGATTATGGAAATTCAAGGAGAAGACGAACATTTAGCTGATGATCACTTCAGCAGATATGAGTACACTCTATATTAAAAAAACAGGCCCTCTTTCTTTCCCGGGATATATAGGAATATTCTCCTTCTATATCACCTAAAAGAAAAAGGGCCATTTCTATTTTACTGTCCAATTAAAAGAATCCATTCAATAAAGGCACTTCCACAAGCTGCTTTATATTTTATCCTCCTACTTTTTTTCATCCAGTAACATCACACCTTGCTCAGGATTTTTATCAATAGCTCCTACAATCGGATGAGGAACATACTGTTCTTCCAGATATGTCATGTCTTCCCGACTCAGTTTCACATCTAATGCCTGCACCGCGTCATCCAGATACCCTGCTCTTGTAGCTCCTATAATCGGGGCGGCTACTCCTTTTTCCCACTGCCACGCAAGGGCAATCTGTGCCATTGTGCAATGATATTTCTCAGCTAGTTTCTGAACCCGTTTTACGATTTGAATATCTTGTTGTTCCATACGATCATATTTTCCAACTGCAACCCGATCTGTCTTAGCTCTTTTGGAATCAGATTTCCACTCAGGTCTCGCCAAATGCCCTGCAGCAAGAGGACTGTAAGGCATCAGCGAAATATTCATCTGTTTACAAATTGGAATCAGCTCACGTTCATCCTCTCTGTAAAGCAGATTATAATGGTTCTCCATTGCCGAAAATGGCGTCCATCCATTCTCTTTCGCTGTCATCTGCATATTGTAGAACTGATACCCATACATTGCCGACGCACCAAGGGCACGTACTTTTCCTGCTTTTACAATTTCATGTAATGCTTCCATCGTTTCTTCTATTGGTGTATCATAATCGAATCGATGTATGATATATAAATCCAGATAATCTGTTCCAAGACGCCGCAGGCTTCCATCTATTTCTCTTAAAATTGCTTTTTTTGACAAACGTCCTTCGTTAAAATACACTTTTGACGCAAGTACAACCTTATCTCTGGATATATTTTTTCTAATTGCTCTTCCCAAATATTCCTCACTGGTTCCTGCGGAATATCCATTTGCAGTATCAAAAAAATTAATTCCTAAATGCAATGCATGCTTGATCACTTCTTCACTCTGATGTTCGTCCAACGTCCAGTCATGCATGGTTCCCGCCTTACCGAAACTCATACATCCGACACATAGTTTGGAAATTTCAATATCTGTACTGCCAAGTTTTGTATATTCCATTTACTTTGCCCCCTCTTTATTATTTTCCACAATTTCATATCTCAAATAATCCATATCTCAAATAATCCAAACGACTCAACTTCTTTTCCCCAAAATAGATCTCATTTAACAGTTCTTCCCCTAAAAGAATGTAGATAAGTTTTCCCTATCTACATTCTAACCCCTTCTTGTTTTTATGTGAAATACCTGCCTTATATATCATAAAATGCTTTTTCGGCATTTCTTAAATACTCTATAAACCGTTTCATTAAAGTCGATACAAATTGGCTTCTTTTCCAAACCAAAACTGATCCTGTTTCAAGTTTCGGTTCTAAAGGAATAAATACGAGATTCTCATACGTATTGTCATATTCCATACAAAGTGCAGCACCTCGAATACTTTTCGTCATAACAGCCGCATTATTCAAAAGATTATAAGTCGCTACTATATTTAATTTTTCATACATATCTTGAAACCAGTTCGCCAGTTCATTCTGAACGGAATCTCTTTTGGGAACCAGAAGCGGTCGCTTACACAGATCCTTTTCGGTCACATATTCCTTTCCGGCAAGTGGATCATCTCTTCTTACCAGAACTCCCCACCGTATCTTTTCCGGCAACCGGATAAACTGATATTTCTCTATATCCACCGGTTCTGTCAGAAGACCAATGTCAGTCGTCCCTTTCTCAAGCTGTTCCTTAATCTCATCTGCAGTTGAGCTATGAATATCAAATGTCACCTGTGGATATTTCTGATGAAATTCCGATATCCAGCCTGCCAGAAAACGTATACTTTTCGTTTCTCCGCTTCCGATAACTATTTTTCCACTTAGAGTCTCTGTATCATGACTGAGTTCCTGCTTTGTTCGATCTACCAGTTCTACTATTTCCTGCGCACGTCTTTTCAAAAGCAGACCATCTTCTGTCAGAGTAATACTTCGTTTTCCACGGGTAAAAAGACAGACACCTAATTCTTTCTCCATCTGCGCTAACTGTCTTGAAAGCGTTGGCTGGGTAATATGAAGAAGCTCTGCTGCTTTCGTGATATTCTCTTCCCTTGCTACCATCAAATAGTACTCCAATACTCGCAGCTCCATATAAATCACCCCATCCTGCATTTTTTAATCCTGCTTCAAAATCCTGATTTTTCCAGATTTACAAAATCTACTATCAATTTAATTATAAAAGCCGACTGGTTATAAAATCAATCGGCTTTGTAAATCATTATTTCATTTTCGCTTCCGACTTAATCAACCGGCTTTGTCTCATCTGCAATATATTCAAAGAAATCAAAATCAGCATAATGCTGATGTCTTACTCTGTCTGCACATGTAAGTCCTACCATAGTACCTGTAAATTCTCCGTACTGACAGTACTCATCCGAGAATTTTGCCGTGTCGATTACACGGCCGATTTTGGTGTACGTCTCTCCGTCATAGCTCCATTCAAACCAGGATTTTCTTCCCTGGATCCATAATCTCATATAGATCGGACAGTCTTCTACTGGTATCCTTGTATTTAGGAATTCTGTCTTCACACCATTTTCCAGATGGATGATGGAAAGTGCACTTCCTCCAAGTGTTTCACTGTAATACTTGCGAAGATTAATATAATTCATATTGTCATAATACAGAATCAGTCCTGCACTATGCTGGTGGACAAGCGGTGTAAATTCCATCTTTGTTGTGATTCTCGCGTATACACTGGTCAGCTTCCGGGCCAGAATACTTACCTTGTTCAGAGACGTTCTGGATTCCTGTCCCCGGATTCTTACATATCCCGGTCTGGCTTTCACATCGGCAAACCGACCAGGCATAATCCTCGGTGCATAATACCAGTTTCCAAGCGTCTCACTGTCAAAGTCATCAAACTCAGGAACTTTCGGCAGTACACACTCCGGCAGAGAACTTTCCGGTGTCTCCTCCTCAGCCAAATTGCTGCCCGAAGCAGATCGGAGCCATCCGTCCTCCGTCCAGAACATCTTCTGGATCGCTGTCTCTCTTCCCAATGTACAGCACAGCTCCGGCACAAAAGGTCTGGATGTGTGATACACCATATAGACTTCCCCGTCCGGTGTCTCCACATAACTTCCATGTCCGGCTTTCTGAAGCACGGATTCCGGATTGTAATATTTCGGCTTAAGATGATCCGGATTGTGTCTTTCATATGATTCTCCCGGAACTGATGTCAGAATCGGATTTTCCGGATCTTTCTCGTAAGGTCCCCATACATCAGTCGCACGTCCCATCGTGACACAATGGTTATAACCGGTTCCACCTTCTGCGCACATGATGTAATAAAACCCATTTTTCTTCGTAAGATGCGGTGCTTCTATGCAACCTCTGTCGGTTCCACCTCTCCAGATCCGTTTCGGATATCCTTTGATCTCCTTCTTTACCGGATCATACTCTACCATACAGATTGCTCCCGGCTTCTCATATCCTTCTCTTGTCTCCCACTCCAGGGCCACCAGATATTTCCTTCCATCATCGTCATGGAACATGGAAGCATCAAATCCTGAAGAATGAAGATATACCGGTTCGCTCCATGGTCCTTTAATGTCTTTGGCCGTAATCACGAAATTATCCACATCAAAATATCTTGCATTCATGGAATTCATAACGCCGTACACAACATAAAAAAGGTCTTCTTCCTCACAGTAAGTCAGGCACGGAGCCCAGATTCCTTTTGCCGAAGGCAGTTTTTTCAAATCTACCTTTTCATCATCTGTCAGTACATGGGTATACAGCTCCCAGTTTTTTAAATCTCTTGAATGATAAATAGGAAGTCCCGGCATCCATTCAAAAGTCGATACAGCCAGATAATAATCCTCCCCTTTTCTACAAATGCATGGATCCGGATTAAATCCCGGAATAATTGGATTTTTAATCATAAGTCTTCTCCTTTTCTAGTCTGCCGGTCTGATTACACAAGATGCGATAGAATTCGCTTCCAACTCTATCCGGCACAGTAAACCTTCCATCCTGATCACGGCAGGCAGCTTCTTATCTGATCGATTCATACAGACACAGACAATCTCTCCTTCCGGATTTCTCCATGCCGTCACATCCAGCCGGTCGGTATATTTTGAATGGGCAATCCGCACAGCTCCCGGCTTTATAAAGTGCGCAAAATGCCAGTAATATCTCAGAATTTTCCGTTCTTCCAGACGCCCTTCTTTCTCATGGTACATCCAAGGTGCATCACAGTAATTATTCTGATGGTTCGGTCCTCCGTCCTGGTCAAGCAGAAGGTTCCAATCGTAGAAAGCCTGCATGCCATGATTCAGATTTCCGATCATATCATGCGCCAGCCTTGCTGCATTTTCAGATTCCAGCTTTTTATCGTATTTTCCGAATTCCAGACAGCTCTCCGAAAGAATCAGCTTTTTCTCCGGATACTTCTGCCGCACAAGATCAAGTGCCTCAAAATGATCTCCGCTGTACCAATGAAAGGCAAACCCTGCTATCATAGAATCAGTCCGGGCATCGATCAGCTGCTCCGCTCTTTCAAAAAGTCGCTCCTTATTATGATCCCAACAGAAAATTTCTACTTGTCCAAGCCCTCTTTTCTGCATCTCCGGATATAGGTAGTCCTGCAGGAATGTTTTCTCCTGCTTAGCAGTATAGACACAGGAATCCCATGTCTGCACTGCTGCAGGTTCATTTTGAATGGAGATCCTCTCTACCTCATAGCCTCTCTTTTGGAACTCTTCAACATAACGGCACAGATATGCTGCCCATCTTCCGTAATATTCTTCTTTCAGAGAGCCCCCTCCAAGCCGGCTTCCGTTTGTTTTCATAAATTCCGGCGGCGACCATGCAGAGAGCATCACCTTCAGTTTCTTCCCGGCCGC
Organism: uncultured Sellimonas sp.; assembly: GCA_963559135.1. GTDB lineage: Bacteria > Bacillota > Clostridia > Lachnospirales > Lachnospiraceae > Sellimonas. Next base: position 22,727 of record CAUWJP010000003.1, on the reverse strand, counting down.
TCTTTCTGCCTCCTCCAGAAGTGGAATCATATATTTTTCCGTATAGGAAAAATCAAATGTCTCCAGATCAACATCCTTTTCGTCTTCCACCGCAGAGTAGAGTCTTGTGCAAAAGTCACAGCTGTCCATATGCAGCCGTACCCGGTTATATTGAAGCCCGTCCTCTCCGAAATAGGTCTTTACCATTCTTTCTTTCTGTTCTTCGGACATCTTAGAGAATACATAGCCGGACGCATCGGTGATGGCTCCTCCGAATCCTTCCATCCTCTGATATGTAACGGAAGGATACAGATTGATCACTTCATTTTCAGTTCCATCGTCTGCTGTAAAAATCAGCTCTTTTTCCATTTTCTCCGGATAACAAGTTTCCGGGCTCTGTATCATATGCAATTTCATATTCTGTCTCCCCTTTATGCTTCTTCCAGAATCATCACATCCCAGTCCTTCAGTTCCATCTTGTCACCTTTTCGATAGCAGGTGCCAGTCAGAAGATCCTTCACTTCCTCGTAAGGACATGCAATCTGTTTCGGACTCTCACTATAATGCAGAAGATAATGAAGCTCTGTCCCTTCCTTGGTTCTTCCACTTCTCACCGTCACAGGCCATGCGAAAGGTGAAAGCGGAATACCTGCCGCTTCGGCAGCCTGGCCGAATATCTCCTTTAAAATATCTTTCTTTGCAAAGCATCCTACATAAAAAGCCGCACCTTTTCCATAAGAATTTCGTGTAATTCCGGCATACTTCTTCCAGTATGGATGCTCATAAAAGGCCAGGCTTTCCGCCTTGTCAGGTTTCAACAGCTCCATATAATACCTCAGCTCTTCTCCGCCAAGTCTGCTCCTTCCCGGCTCTGTAAACTGATTGTAACTCATACCAAAACATTCGGTCAGATGATGAGGCTGAGCATCTGAATAGACACTTGCATGTTCATCTGCCACAAAAGAGCGGAAAGAACTTACAAGGACACCGCCCTGTTTTACAAATGCATCCAGTCGTTGAATCAGCTTCTCGTCCGCACAGTAAAGCGCCGGCACGACGATCATGCTGTACTTCTCTTCCTGCAGTGCTTTTACATCGACCACATCACATTCCAGATTCATTTCATACAGACTGTCATACATCCACCGTACTACATCGTTATAACTCAGATCCCGGTCAATCGGATACCATTTCAATGCTGTCAAAGAACGATTGTCAACAAGAAGTGCCACCTTATTATGTTTCTCAAGTCCACGAAGCTTTGTGCCATACTCCTTCCATTCCCGGCCAATGACACAGGCTTCGTCATAAGCCGGATTTTCTGCCAGATCATGACTCAGAAGTCCTCTCCAGTAAGTCTCGTAACCATTGTGGATGGAATGCCAGTTCCAGTACATCGTCCCTATTGCCCCGCTTGCCAGATGGCTGTAAGCGTGGAGCCTTAACTGTCCCGGATAAGGTGTCCAGTATTTAAAAGCCTGCGCCTGACATTCCAGTACAAGATAATTTTCATTTTTCAGACAACGTGTCGAATCCCCGCCAAAAGCGATCTCCGCTCCGGTCAGTTCGTCCTGTGTCGGGTGATAAATATCCGTCCCTGCCAGATCTACAAAGCGGGCTCCTTCCAGATGATTTATATCCGGCTGGACGCCATAGGAATATCCGTCCTGAGCAATATCCGCGCCAAACTTTTTCCATTCGAAGTCAAAATTATGGGTGATGAACTGATCCTCTCTTTTATATCTGCGGATCAGCTCTGCCTGCCACCCGAGATATTCCGCTGCAATTCTTCTTTTAAAAGCTTCGTATTCGCCCACCAGGCCTCCGTTAATGCATCCTCTCATATCCGGGAGATCTTCCCAGCTATGGATGGAATTGCTCCAGTAGGCAAGATAGAAGGCTTTGTTGAACGTATCCGTATCCTGATACTTTTCTTTCAGATATTCCTTGAAAAGCTCCTGCATCTGACATCCGTCATTTCCATAATGCTTTGTCTCATTGTCGATCTGAAAACCGATCACACAAGGATGGGATGCCGTATGCTCCGCCAGAAGGCAGATCATCTTCTCTGCACAGCTTCGAAACACCGGATTCAAAATATTGATCAGCTGCCTGTGCCCGTAGTGCGCCTGCCCTGTTTTCGTCGTGACCATCACATCCGGCTCCTTTCTGACAAGCCAGGACGGGACCGCATAGGTAGGAGTCCCGACGATCACATACATCCCCATTTCCTTCGCCTTTCCCAGTACACGGTCGATGTAGGAAAAATCATATACGCCCTCTTCCCTTTCCAGTGTACTCCAGGTAGATTCCGCAATACGTACGACGTTCATCCCTGCCTTTTTCATCATGTCAAAATCCTGGTCGATTCTGTCATATGGCATATATTCCGGATAATATGCTGTTCCAAACAGCAATTCATTCTGTTTCATAATCCCTCCATGATTGCAGAGAAAGGATGCCGCCCAAACGCCATCCTTTCCTTCTCTATTTTATTTGTCTCCTCTGTGTTTTCCTGCTTCCAGATCCGCAACAACCTGTCCGTAGTACTTATCCAGATCGAACAGTAACATACAGATAATACAGATCACTGATGTGATGACTGGAATCCATGCAAATGAAATATTGATCGCTGTAAGAGCAGACTCGCTCTGTACAGTCAGATCAGCATCAAAGCCGCCTGCTGCAAGGATCCATCCAAGAGCAGCTGTACCTACTCCGGAACCAACCTTCATACAGAAGGAGGAAGCCGCATTTCCCATACCTGCTGTTCCATATCCATTATACCACTCTCCGTATGTGATCGCATCCTGCAGACATCCGAACATCGTCGCTCCGCCGCATCCAAAGCCGATTCCTTTAATTACGGAGGATGCACAGATCATCGTATAATCTGTTGACAGACCGGAAATCAGGAAACCAATGCCGGCAATCGCCATACCTGTAAGGAACAGATATCGTTTGCCCACCTTTTTCATAATAAATGGTGTGATAAACAATGTAATAATCTGGAAAATGGACAACAGATTGGATACCATTGCGTAATACCCGTCATCTCCCATATTGTACATTGTGAAATATACCGCTGATCCAAAGAATGTGGACATCATGAAATACATTGCAAATACACTGATTACCATCAGAATCCAGTACTTGTTTTTCAGAAGTCCGACCAGTCCTTTTATGAAAGATACATTCTGGTTCTTACTTCCTTCTCCATTTTCTACAACTCTTTCTTTACATGTAAAGAACATGAACATATTGAGAACGGCAAAGACAATCATGAGAATGATAAATGTCACGGTCCATCCTTTCTGTGTATATTTATCCCCGCCGCCGAAAAATCCTGTCATTTTCAATACGACGGTATTAATTGTCATTGTTCCTGCTGTCGCAAGAAGATTACGGAAGTTTCCAAGAAGTCCTCTTTCATACTGATCTCTTGTCATCAGCCCCTGCATGGTAGCGTAAGGTACATTGATTCCTGTATAGAAAATAGTGGAAACAAGATTATATGTAAGGAACATGTACGCAATCTGTACAGGACCTGCAAAGCTTGACGGAACACTGAACATCAGCACCGTACATACTGCAAGTGGTATACACAGTCTTGCAATCCACGGACGGGCTTTTCCCCATTTACTGTGAGTATGGTCCACAATATATCCCATCGCAAGATCTGATATTCCATCCAGGATTTTTGAGATGGCGATAATCGAGGCTGCTGCCGCCGCACTTGCTCCTACCACGTTTGTATAATATACCAGAAGGAACGCACTGATAGCTGAATACACCAGGTTTCCTGCATAATCTCCAATACCATAGGCAAACCGTTCCAGGAAGGACAGTTTTGCATTCGGGTTCATATCTGTCTGATTCATGTTCTTTCTCCTTTTCTTTCTCTTTCGTTTTTAAGCTTCCTCTAACGGGAACCATCCAAAATCTACACATCTTCCCAGATCCCAGCTGTCCCAGCCTACCCAGCCAGGTGTGTTCACCGTATCTGTGAGAAGCTTATAGCTCCAGTAGAAATAACCACTTCCTGCATGCCATGCATCCAGCTGTGCCTTAGCTACGGCACGGTAAATTTCTCTTTTCCGCTCTTCGCTTACAACTTCCTGATCCAGACCTTCCACTCCATTTAGTACAGTCTGTCCACCTTTTGTATCCTGTCCTACTGCCAGAGAGTTAAAAAGACACCATTCTCCACAGATGACCGGGAAGTACTTTTGCATCTCCTCAATATCTTTCTGGAGTTCTTTCACGTACTCTACATAGCTTTCAACCGTCTGGTCACAGCCGCTCATCTCTGCTACCATAAGATACTGATGAGTATCCAGCACAACATTTTTGTACTTGTCTTCCCTCATAAAATCTTTCCATGCCTTCAGGCGGAATGCATCATGGAACACGACATATTTCTCTTCCGGCATATATTTACGGATCCTGTCATACGCATCCAGATAGAACTGACGGATAAACTCGATTGTATTCGGCTTTGTTCCTTTGGCTTTCTCCGGATCTACTGCCGGATAGCGCTCTGCCACATTCATGGACTCCCACATATCTTCCAGAATAGGCTCATTCAGAATTTCAATTCCCCAAAGACCTTTTCTCGTTCCATAACGTTTTGCCAGTCTTTCCAGGACAGTCAATTCAAATTCCACTTCATCCGGCTCCTGTGACCATTTGCATACCCCGCTGATTCCGCCGTTGTCAAAACCATTCTGGCTGTCCGGAGCCGTATGCAGATCGATCAGAATCTGAAGTCCGTATTTCTCCGCCCAGTTAAATGCACGGTCAAGCTCCTCCACGCAGCCGATAAATGGCTCTCTGTCTCCAAAAATAAAGTAAGGAACCGGAATCCTGACTGCATCCATCCCCATCGCTTTGATTCTTGTAAAATCTCTTTCTGTAATGTACTCGGAACGATGTATCTTGATACGGGCTTCATACACCTCTTTTGAAAGCTGTGTAGGAAGATAATACTCGTCTTCTGCTGTAGTCCCTTCAAACAGTCCCGGACTCATCCATTTTTCCAGTACAAGCCAGTTTCCAAGATTTACTCCTTTTACCATCATATAATCCCTCTCCCTTTCTTTTCTATTCTTCTGAAATCAATCCTCATCTCTGCTGTTGATGATTATTTTAGTTTGAAATACCTGCTTTTTATATTATAATTCTCAGCATTTTATCACTTTTCACGGGAAAATTTTTGTGATATGCTAGGAATAAGTCGAAAGGAGAACTTTATTATGAATCTTTCTTATCTGATCAGACATATTTCCTACAACCTGCACACGATCGTCAAGACATGGGAACATCCTGCTCTCAAAACAAAGGAACCGGATATTTTCTGCGGCAGAAATGCTTTCCATGATAATTATTTCAATACAGAGTATTTTCTTTCATTTTTAGGAGATCTGGAGAAAGACGGAGCTTTCCACTCTCTTCCCATTCTCTTCTCCGTGTCAGGGACAATATACTATGCCTTTGTTCCCTCATCGGAGATAGATTTTCTGATCGGTCCGGTCCGCTTCTCATCCTCGATCCACATGAATCGTAATGTAGAAAATATCCATTTCGGCAAAGAAGATCTGGCGGCTGTTCCTGTCTGCGAGTTCTCCATGTTCACTTCCCAGGTCCTTCTCGCCTACAATCTGTTGCATACCAGTTTTCTGGAGCTGGACGACCTGGTAAAGGTAAGCTGTATGGATAATTCTATGGACTCTGCCATCATGGAGGACTACTCTGCTCTTTTGTTTGACCGTCGTGAACAGTCACAGCCACATAACCCTTACGATCAGGAGCTACGGGAATTTACGAGCATTGAATTAGGTGATATACAGATGCTTCGGAAGAGTCTGCAGGAAGACTATACGGGAAAAATCGGGACTCTGGCGAAAGATGAAGTACGGCATATGCGAAACCGTGGTATCGTTGTCATCACTCTGGCAAGCCGCGCAGCCATACGCGGCGGACTTCTACCAGAAGTATCTTTTTCTCTCAGCGATATTTTTATCCAGAAGCTGGAGGAGGAATCCGATCCTGCAGTGCTTCTGAATATGATGCATCAGTTTGAATTCCAGTATACGGAGATGGTAGCGGAACTGAATGCCCAGAAAGTCGGACGTCCGCGAAAAGATCAGAATGCAAGAATTGAGCAGTGCAAAGATTACATTTTCCAGCACCTCCATGAAAAGATTTCCGTACAGAACATGGCGGATGAACTCTATCTCAATGCCAACTATCTCTCCGAATTATTTCATCAGCATGAGGGAATCACCATCACAGATTTTATATTAAAAGAGAAGGTCAATCTTACGAAAAACCTTCTCACCTATTCTCCTTATACTTACAGCGAAATCGCCGCCTACCTTGGATTTTCCTCCCAGAGCCATCTCGGGAAAGTATTCAAAAAACTCACCGGTCTCACTCTGAGGCAATACCGAGATCGCTATGGAGTACGGGAGTTTTAAGCAGATATAAGAAAATAAAAAGACGGAAACCGCCAAGCATTTCTGCTGACAATTTCCGTCTTTTAAAATACCTTATTTAAACTTCTCTAGTGCATGATATCTTTGTTACGTCTTTTATAAACAGCAATTCCTAAAATTCCTACAGAAGCTAAAAACATTATGCTCCACAAGGTAAGATCTGCCGGATCTCCTGTCCTCGGAGAGTCTGTACCCTCACTGACAGCTGCAGGTTGTGCCTCCACTGTAAATTCAGCCTTGGCCGTGCCTGTTTTAGAAACGATTGCAATGGTATGTTTGCCGACAGAAAGTGTTTCCAGATAAGAAGCTTTCAATGTTACGATTGTACTTCCTTCTTTGACATCATACTCTTCTTTGGCAAGATCTTTACCATCTACCTGAACTTTTATAAAATCTGCAAATACTGCATTGGATGTAAAGGAAAGTCCTTCTTTGCTTCCTTTCTTCCATGTACTGTCTGCCCCGGTGGTAATGGAAATCTTAAATCCCGGATCAATAGCATCGCAGACACTACATTTGCCGTTTTTATAGTCGTGTGCAATCTTGGAAACAACCTTACCCTTTTCAAGTACTGTTCCACAATCCTTGCATACCTTATCGCCGGTATAACCTTCCTCCGTGCATGTGGCTTCCTTTTTATTTTTCAGCTCTGTAGTTCCGTGGCCTTTTGCATCAATGACGGTATCAGCCAGTTTGATTTCATTCTCGCCCCTTGGCGTCACTGAAAAGCTTACCACAGGTTTCACAGGTCCAATATTCCTTGTTACCTGCTTCTGTACAAGTCGCTGCTTTCGCTTCCGTCTTGCTCAGCTTGTGGCCTGTTGCCGGGATTACCGTTTCTTCCGGACTCATTTCTTTCTCGCCCTTGGCGTCGCTGAAAAGCTTACCACAGGTTTCACAAGTCCAGTATTCTTTGTTTCCTGTTTCCGTACAGGTCGCTGCTTTCTCTTCTGTCTTACTCAGCTTGTGACCCGTGGCCGGAATGTCTGCCACATCCTTGCTATCCGTGTAGGTCTCGCCATTAAATTTCACAGTTGCCGTATAAGTGGTTACGCCGGTTTCTGTACAGGTGGCTGCCTTCTTTACTTCCGGTGTCACCTCTACTTCCGGAGTTTCCTTATGGGTTGCATCATTTTCACAGGTAAATGTTACCGTACAGCTCTTTCCATCTTCTGTCCAGTTCCATTCCGGTTCGCCATAGCTGTGACCCGTGGCTGGAATGTCTGCCACATCCTTCGTAGCCGTGTGAGTCTGGCCATTAAATTCAACAGTTGCCGTATAAGTGGTTACGCCTGTTTCCGTACAGGTGGCTGGCGTCTTTACTGCTGATGTAACCTTTACCACCGGAGTTTCCTTATGGGTTTCATCCTTTTCACAGGTAAATGTCACGGTGCAGTTTTTTCCATCCTCCGACCAGTTCCATTCCGGTTTTCCATAGCTGTGGCCGGTGGCCGGAATGTCTGCAAGCACTTTTGTCTGTGTCATTGTCCAATCAGCCTCAAAGGTAGCCGTATAGGTGGTTTCGCCTTTCTCTGTGCAGGTCGGCGCTTTGGTCTGTGTGTCTGTTACCGTTGCCTTGGATGTTTCCGTATGAGCGCTGTCATTTTTGCAGGTACGGGTAGCAGTACAGGTGCTTCCGTCATCGCTCCATGCGTAAACCGCATCGTTCCAATCATGATTGATTGCGCTAATAATCCAGGAATCCTTTGCAATTTCGGTATCACCGTTGGCGTCGCTGAAGTATTTACCGCAGGTATCACAGGTCCAATATTCAGTATTTCCTGATTTTGTACAGGTAGCCTCTTTCTTTGGAGTATGTACCATATTGCCATGTGTCACTGTCACGGAGCAAGAGTCGCTGACCCCCACTTCCGTCCTGAGCGGTGGCGGTAATCGTAGCGGTGCCTGCGCTTATGGCAGTCACTGTTCCATCTGCGCTTACCGTGGCAATGCTGGTATCGCTGCTTTTCCAGGTCACATCTTGATTGGTGGCATCCGCAGGCTCTACTGTAGCAGTCAAAGTATCGCTGCCTTTTTCCTGTAAGGTTAGGTTGTCTTTGTTCAGCTTCAAGCTGGTGACGGAGACAGCCTTGATGTTCAGCATATATTCCTTGCTGTCGCTGCCACTGGCATTGGTGGCGGTCACGGTAAAGGTGTAGGTGTCCGCCGTGGTGGGGGTGCCGGAGATCACGCCGGTGCTGCTGCCCAATGTCATCCATTCAGGCATACCGCTGGAACTCCATGTAATGTTATTGCCGGTGGCTTCCAGCGTTGCAGTGTAAGATTCGCCCACCGTGCCGTTTGGCAGGCTATCGGTGGTAATCTTCGGAGTAACTGTTCCGCTACCGCCCACCTCACCGGTCAGCGTACCATTGTTGATGATGGTGCCGCTGTTGGTCAGATTGCCATTGGTGTCAAGAGAGGAACCATCCGGGATGGTCAGAGTTTCGTCCGTACCGATCTCCAAGTCATCCTGCAATTCAACATCGCCATACACGGTACCATTCTTGCCGTCAAAGACGATACCTCCACTTTCACTCCCGGCTGTTGTGTCTGGTTTACTTAAATTGTTGGATGTAACGATACTTGGTGTGGCTTTGACCAATGCGTTATTTTGGACCGTTAGGGAAGTGCTTGGGTCGGTAGTACGATATCCCATATAAAAATAGATTCCGTATCCCGATTCGCCCTGAGCGGTCAAACTTCCACCGTTAACCAAAAGAGAAAGTGCAGGAGCAGTAGCATTGCCGGTCTTTATGCAGACTCCGTGATAAGAATTCGGGGCCGGGCTTTTAGAAATTGCTACAACAGGAGCATTGTTGATTGTCAGAGAGGCATTGCCTGACCCACTGGAGATGGTAATTCCGTTATACTTGTTGCCAATAGCTTCAAGGCTACCCTGCGGATCATTTTCGGCGGGTTGAATGACAAGACTTGCGTTATCCGCAGTTGTAGTTTCAACACAAATTCCACAGTACCCACTGACTGTATTGCTGCCCATCAAATTGATTGTTAGAGAGACCGATTGATTGCCTGTGGGCGCAGCATAAATTCCGTAGTCTTCAGGTTGCGGATTTCCTGAATTACCCCTGCCTTGAATCTTCGCATTGTTCAGTGTTAGGATACTGTTGCCGTCGTAGTGGACATTGTAGTCACTTTCACTACCAGGTTCCAATTTTCCATCAGCAGTTGTTTTCCAATAGCCGCCCGTAGTAATGTCCGTCTCACCCACATAAAGCGTAGCAGGCGCATCTACCGCCAATGGCATGACGGGCAGCATAGGAGCTGCACCGACACAAACCTTGTCCAGTTCGGCACCCTCCGCAGAGCAGACGGGGCAATCCGCATTGACTTCTTCCTCGGTGCAGAGGGTTTCACAGGTACATGTTTCCGGCTGTGCGTCGGATGGAGTTACAGGGTTCCCGCTGTCATGTGCATTGCAGACTTCACAAACAAAGGTGCAAGGTGTTCCCTCTGTGGCGGGAACATATCCGCAGGTTTCATCATGGCTGTGATTGCAGACTTCTGGGTCGGTCAACCCGCCGCAGCTCTCGTTGTGTTCATGGGAACAGGGAATTTCCGCTGTCCCCTCAGTGTAGCCGCAGCTTTCGTCATGCTGGGTGTGGTGTTCACACAGCCCGCTTCCATCCGTAAATGTACGGTTGCTATCCTCTCCACTGGCAAAAGCCGTTGCAGGGAACAGCATAAACAACAAGCACAGGCATAAGAACACCGCTGTCAGTCGTTTTTTCATATTCATTCCTCCTTCGGTTTCTGATTCCTGTGTTTCTCTTCCGAATTTCATTTTTTATTGCCGCATCCCCAAACAAAGTCCCTTCTGTCTGGCGATCATAGCGGCTGAAACCGCAATCGATACATTCTTTCTCTCCTTCTGACGGTTTACTGTATCTGCAGGCATCCTCAATAGTAATCATTACCCGCCACCTTTGGGTGTATATACAGAATTTCCTAAAAAGTCCGGATCTCTTTCAATATCCGGCTTTAACCGTTCATCCTAAAAAGCGGGAACATCAAACTCTGTTCCCTTAATATTGAAATGAGTAAATTTAGCCATACCACATTTCCACACACAGGAAAAAAACACACTTTCATTATATAGAAAAATATAATAATTTTCTATTACCCATTTCGCCCCCTCAATTGGGTACTGCCAACATTTCTTCCCGAAAATAGTATCTCATCGCAACATATAGTTTTTCAGCTCTTTTCTGTCCTTCATGTGCAGCTTTTTCATTGTCTGGGAAATATGTTTTTTCACAGTATTCACCGAGATATTCATGTGTTCACCGATTTCCGTATTCGTCCATCCTCTGGCAGCAAGCATGGCCGCAGCAAACTCAGTTGTACTAAGGTCATCAGCCACATCATGGCCGGTAATCGGATTATGAACTCTACGCCAACCGGAAGAGAAACGGTAAGTAATATCAATAATCCGCTTAAAATCCTCCGGCCAGTTCTGTTTGATCACTGCTTCCAGCATCCCGCCTAACAGTCCGTGGTGCTCACCAAATCCTTCTATCAGATCATCCGGCCGGGCCAGTTCCCATGCTGAAAGAAGATGTTCTCTTGCCCGGTCCATCTGTTTCAGACTCATATAATCCATTACAGCTACCAGATGCAGATATATAGCCGGAATCGGATACTCCGCTGCCCCCATAGAAAGCGTAGCTTCCACACTCCCGGCGCTGTGTGCATACTCTCCCTTCAGATAAAGGTAATGTGCCTGTACGTAGAGGGCAAAGGCTCTCAATCCAGGCGGAAGCAAAGGAAAAAAGCCTTCTGTTTTTGGCATTCCCTCCGGTAATGGCAGGTGCAGAAGCACTGCTCCCGATAACGCCACAAAAGCCGATGCAGCCTGAAAATTGGGAGATTGTTTTCCGGCAGCCTCAAGAGTTGCGTTCAATTCATTTAAAGCAACTCTCGCCTTTTGTATATTTCCCAGAGAAAGATTTGAATAAGCATAAATCAGACAAGCCGAAAGGCGCGCCCCCCTATCGGAACTTGTAAGATAAGGCTCCACCTCTCTTGCTGCTTCTTCCGGGTGTCCGCTGAAATAGTAATACTCAGACCATGCAATATCTCTTTGGATGCCTTTGTTCATAGCTTCCACCGCTTCTTTGACTTGTCCCGGAGCAAAAGCGGTATTCATAAGCGGCATGAGATTACTGTGCTCCCACGGTCTCCTTTCTGATTTTTCCTTCACCTTCTTTTCCGGCCGTTCCCTTTTCTTTCTTGGATCATCGGGCTTTTCGGCACTCTCCGGAATCGCCCAGGACTTTCCAAACTTCTGAGCCCCCGGGATACGACCTTCTGTACAATATTGGTTAATCCTGCGCTCTGATACTCCCCATTTTTTGGCTGTCTCTTTGATGGACAAATATCCTTCCATACCTACTCTCACATCCTTTTTATGACTTTGTGATATATAAATTTACTTTTTCTTTATACACTATATTGTATACGAATATTCGTACCTTTTCAATGTACACTCTCTTTCTGACCAACATTCAAAACACCATGTGCTAAAAAAGATCTCTACATCATTTCTGATATAGAGATCTTCTTTTTTTAATCCACGATTAAAGACACTTGGATTCAGCTTCTTCCTCCCAAATAACTTCTATTTTCCCCTTATTCGGATATATTTCAATACCATTTTCTTTATTTTCGTAAGTTCCCCCATCTACACTTTTGATTTTATGGCAATTAACCAGACAATACGACATCCTCTGATTTTCCCCATGGCTTTCCAAAATAAGTTTGTTTTGCTTTCTTACTGCATTAATCCACAAAGCATTCCTTCCATATTCATCTGGAACTATACACGAAATTTCCTGATCTGTTTTCAGACTATAGATTCTTATCTGCACGGCTTCCGGATAATGATAACTAGCCGACATCTGCCCGTTTCCAATTGCAAGAAGTGTATTTTCTGCTACATATACAGGCAGTGAATGAAAATCATACGTTTCTGTATACCATCTGCCTCCCTGTTTTTCTTCTCCACTGAGTAAATGAGTCCAGGTCCCATCCGGCAGATAATACTCCCCTCTGCCTTCTTCATTGAATATAGGTGCAACAAGAATACTTTTTCCCAACATATACTGTTGATCCAGATAGCGAACTGCCGGATCCGTCTGATATTCCAAAATCATGGGCCGCATAATCGGAATTCCTGTATTATGTGCATCAACAGCCTGTGCATATAAATATGGCATTAAGTTTATTTTCAATTGCGTAAACTCTCGGCAGACTTCTACAGCTTCTTCACCAAACATCCATGGTACTCTGTAACTTTTTGAACCATGCAGTCGACTGTGAGTGGAAAGCAACCCAAATTGCAACCATCGTTTATAAACAGACGGTTTTGCGGTTTCTTCAAATCCTCCAATATCATGGCTCCAATACGAAAATCCTGACAGTGCCAAAGATAAGCCTCCTCTTAGCGACTCTGCCATAGACTCAAAAGTCCCGGTACAATCACCACCCCAATGCACAGGAAACTGCTGGCTTCCTACCGTTGCACTCCGCGCAAACAGTACTGCTTCATTCTCACCTTTTTCTCTTTTCAAAAGTTCAAAAACTGCTTTGTTATATAAAAAGGTATAATAATTATGCATTCCATAAGGATTACTTCCATCATAATAACTGACATCGATAGGAATTCTTTCCCCAAAATCCGTCTTAAAACAGTCCACTCCCATATCCAAAAGTTTCTTTAGCTTTTCCTGATACCAGACTACAGCTGCCGGATTCGTAAAATCCACAATTGCCATACCCGGTTGCCAATTATCCATTTGCCGGATTCCCAATCCGTCTTTTCTCATCAGGAAGTAGCCATATTCTTTTCCTTCACTAAAGAGCTTAGAATTTTGCGAAATATAAGGGTTAATCCACACACAGACTTTAAGGCCTTTCTGATGGTACCTTTCCAACATTTTCTCTGGACAAGGAAAAATATCCGGATTCCATTCAAAATCACACCAATGAAACGCTTTCATCCAAAAGCAATCAAAATGAAACACCTCTAGAGGCAATTTTCTCTCTTCCATCCCCTTAACAAAAGACATTGCCGTTTCTTCTTGGTATTCCGTCGTAAAAGAGGTACTCAACCACAGTCCAAAAGACCATGCCGGCAAAAGCGCAGGTCTGCCCGTTAATTTTGTATAACGCATCAAAACCTCTTTCATATTTTCTCCCGCAATCAGATAATAGCGCAGACTTTCTCCTTCTACTGATACACCAACATATTCTACCTTCTCACTTGCAATCTCAAATGAAACAGGAAGAGAATGATCAACAAGTACTCCATAATTGCGATCTGTTACATAAAACGGAATATTTTTGTAACTTACCTGCGATGCAGTTCCACCATCTTCATTCCAACATTCGACTGTCTGTCCATTTTTTACAAATGCCGTAAATCTTTCTCCCAGACCATAAACATTTGTCCCTGCCGTCAGTAGTAATTCACTTAATATATAAGGGGTTCCATTTTCAACCATGTAATCTCGCCCGGGAAATTTTGTGGAATACCCTCTGTTATAACGCATATATCCTATATTTTTTGAAGATTGTTCTGTAATCAGTTTCCCATCTTTTTCAAATCGAATATAAAATTCTCGTAATCCTACACGAACTGAAAGTCTTCCCCACTTCCAAACTACTTCTTCCTCTGATCTTTCCAAAAATGAGTCGTCTTTTGACTGTGAATGTCGGAGATGAAATCTAGGTTCTTTTGAATCATATCCTTTAAAATGAGTATATTCTGCTTTAATAACCTCTTTATCGCAACCATTAAATACCAGTTCCATCATACCGTTATCCAATTGATTGGCTCTACTGTTTACTGCCTTAAATACTGTAAGAATACGTATTCCATTTTCAATAGGTTCTACAGAATCAACCTGTACCACATACGAAGCATTGGCTCTTTCATTTTTTTCCCAGTATCCTTCTGTAAATTTCATTTTCTATACCTTTCTAATATATTTCTGCCTGCGCATAAAATCCTCTTGTTTTTCCATCTATAATCCGACTTTCCGGAATATACAAAGCTCCTGATAGTTCAATTTTCTCAGAAGATGAACCCAGTAAAATATCCATAGTCCCTTCTTCCACTTTCCATTGCATATCCTCGTCAAGAAAAGCGAACTGTGATTCACGTAAGTGGAATACGACTTTCTTTTCTTCTCCTTTTCTCAAATTCACCCTTACAAACCCGGCAAGTTCCTTTGTTGGTCTTACCATCGATGCAATTTGGTCAGAAAAATATAATTGTGGAACCGCAGTTCCATCATATTCTCCTGTATTCTTAACACAGAAAGAAATATCTATCACTGGATCTGGATTCTCTTCCCTAATACAGATCTCTAATCCCGAATATGTAAAATCCGTATAACTAAGACCATGTCCAAAGTAAAACAATGGCTCTGCCGTATCATTGATATAACCATTTTTATTTCGTATCATCCCGGTATGTCCAGCTGATACGTAGCCACTTCCCCGAGGAAGTCCATAATATACTGGTATTTGACCCGCATTTCTCGCAACTGTTACCGGAAGATGCCCCGATGGAGATATCTCTCCAAATAACACTTTACACAGTGCCTGGCTTCCCCGTTCTCCCGGCTGCCATACTTCCAACACAGCATCAAAATGAGACACCACATATTCATTTGAAATCGGTCTTCCGTCATAATGAAGAACAACCGTTTTTTTATGAAGTTCATATACCCTTCTGGCAAATTCTTCTTGCCTTCCCGGAAGATCAATATTAGTGGAATCCACACCTTCTCCCGCAGTTGAAGTATCGCCCCATCCATTTTTTCCGCCAAGTGTCAGAAGAATTACGTCTGCATCCGCTGCTACGCGCAGTGCTTCTTCCATTCCACCTACATCATCACCGGAACAGTTTATTCCTTTGGCGTATA
Organism: uncultured Sellimonas sp.; assembly: GCA_963559135.1. Classification (GTDB taxonomy): domain Bacteria; phylum Bacillota; class Clostridia; order Lachnospirales; family Lachnospiraceae; genus Sellimonas. Next base: position 7,297 of record CAUWJP010000003.1, on the reverse strand, counting down.
CAACCTCTGTTTCCGGCAGATACTCCTTTACAGCTGCATAAAGTGTACGCGAGCCTGGGAATTCCCTTTGAATCTTCTGATTCACGCGGGGCGATACCTCCCGAATCTTTCCGGTATATTCCTGTTCAATATCATAGATAATTAAACCTGGTTCTTCAAATTCTTGTCCATCCTCTTCTCTCGACATGGTCATATCCAGAACTGCCGGATATGAAAATGTCCCAAACAGGCTACGAATACTATTTGCATGAGGACCTATCACTGCTATTTTTGAAATATTTCGTTGAAGTGGGAGCAATCTGTTTTTATTTTTCAGCAAAGTGAAGCTTTCTTCTGCAATTTTCTCGTTTAACTCCTCAGTTGTTTTCATATGCAGATGTCGTTTCAAATTCTCCTCATTCGGGAAAGGATTTTCAAAAAGACCCAATTCAAATTTCTGAGTCAATACCCGTTTTACTGCACGGTCTATCACATCCATTGAAACATTTCCTGCATCCACCTCTTTTTTCATATGGTAGCCAAAGCCTTTTGGTCTCGGATATTCAACATCCAGACCAGCCATCAATGCTTTCACTCCTGCTTTCTCATAACTATCTGCTACTGCAAACGGATCAACTAAACGGTCAACAGAAAGATAATCCGACACTACAAATCCTCTGAAGCCTAATTCTCCTCTCAAAATATCAGTCAACATTTTTTTTGAGCCCACAACCGGTTCCCCATTTACACTGCAATAAGAATTCATTACACTTTTTAGTCCAGCTTCTGTAATGGCACATTGAAACGGTTTACAATGTATTTCAAGCATATCTCTTTCTGAAACCATATTTCGTCCCATATTCAGCCCGCCTTCCGTAATTCCATGTCCAGCGAAATGTTTTGCTGTTGCAAGTACTCCATCTTTCAGACTCTTCCCTTGTATCCCACGTACGAAGGCTGATGCCATCGCAGAGGTAAGTGCTGCATCTTCTCCGTAAGTCTCCGTCATACGCCCCCATCTTGGATCTCTCGTAATATCAACGACAGGAGAAAGTGCCTGATGAAATCCAACATTCCTCATCTGCTTTCCAATAATATCAGCCATTTTCTCAATAGCATCAATGTTGAAAGTGGATGCCTGAGCTATCGCACTTGGGAACACATCCGCTTCTGTAAATTGTGCTCCTGCACTCGCCTCACAATGTATCAATGCCGGAATCCCCAGACGTGTATGGTACACCAGATATTCTTGCAGTTGTTTTGCATATTCAATTATAGGTTCTACCGAATCCGCTACTGTAAATGCGCCCACATTTCCTATCCCGTTTGGAATATACTCTGAAAAATCCGGTATAGTATCTGTGATTGTTACTAAGCAGGTTATTTGATCTATCTTTTCTTCAAAAGTCATTCTACTCATCAAATCATCTACTCGTTCTGATACCGGGAGTTCCCTGTTTTTATACTTCTCCATATAAGTTCCTTTCACCAAATCCCCCCTGTTTTGCTTGTCAAGAAACAGAACAAGGGGGATTATTGACCTCTTAGCTTTTATTCCATATAATCATTTACATTATCTTTCGTCACAATTTTGAACGGAATATTTACGTCTTCGATATCTGCCGGATCCGTTCCGTTTTTCAGTTGTTCAAAAATATCCGCTCCTGCTTCAGCTTGTGCCTTAGCATCCTGAAGAGCTGTCATTGTCATCTCTTCATTCAAAATGGATTGAAGCGCATCGTCACTTCCATCTACTCCAAGTACTTGAATATCGCCCACTTTTCCAGCAGACTTCAATGCTTCGATCACACCAAGAGCGGCATCATCATTCTGGCATATGATTGCATCGATTTTATCATAAGACATCAGACAGTCTTCTGTAGTACTCATTCCAAGATCTTTTGAATTTTCCACATTATACTCATCAAGTATTTTAATAGCAGAGTTTTCCTTTAAAGCGTCTTCCAGACCCTGCTTCCGATCAATATACTGCTGGTCATTCGGTGCACCCGTAAAGTACAGGACTGATGCACCTTCCGGAAATGCTTCGCATAAATATTCTCCCTGAGCCTTACCAGCATCGTAGTTAGGAGATCCTACATAAATATATCCGTCATAATCATCTCCTCCAGATACAGATGTCAGAAAAGAAACATAAGGAAGTTCTGCCGATCGTGCAGCTTCCAAAGCCGGAACCGATCCATCCAGATCGTTACTGATTGCAGAAACAACATCTACATTTTGTACAATAAAATCATCAATCTGTCCATTCTGCACATTTGTATCTCCTCCGGCATCTGTTACCGTAATAGAAATCCCCTTAGCTTCCGTAGCCTCTTTAAGATAAGACCGAAACTTTGCACAGTAGTTATACATATCGCTGTTGTTTGCAAAGCCAACCAGATATTCTCCGTCTGATTTGGTTGTTTCTCCACCACTTTCTGTTCCATCTGTTCCACAGCCAATCAGAAGCGACATCGATAATACAACTCCCATTAATGTTGCTAACATTCTTCTTTTCATTATTGTTTTCCTCCTTTTTATTTGTTTTATTTACTTTTTTTATTTTCCTTTGTCTTAATATCAATAATTACCGCTACTGCAATTAAAACTCCCTTCACAATCAACTGATATTGTGTGGAAACATGAAGCAAATTCAATATGTTATTAATCAACCCCACAATAATAGACCCGATCAAAGCTCCTGTTACCGTTCCGATGCCTCCTAGGAAGCTTGTACCTCCCACAATAACTGCTGTAATTGCATCAAATTCATACCCTTCACCAACTGAAGGCATTCCTGCCATCAATCTTGCCATCAAAACAACTCCTGCCAGTCCGGTAAGAGCACCGCTTAATGTAAAGATCAGCCTTTTAATACGATTTGTATTAATTCCGGATGCAATAGCCGTCTGCTCATTTCCACCAATCGCGTAAATATACGTTCCAAATCTTGTCATTTTCATCAATATGGCAATTACCACTACTGACGCCAACATAATTATGACAGGTACAGGTATATTTAAAACTGTTCCATGCCCCAAATTCCTTGCTTTGTCTACACCTCCTATAGTCTGGCCATTTGTGTAAAGTTGAACAATTCCTTTTAAAACATATGTCATGGCAAGTGTCGCAATAAATGGCTGCAGTTTAAAATGTGTAATCAGAAATCCATTTACCCATCCACATAAACATCCGATTGCTATTCCTATCAGAATGGTCAGTGGCATATTTCCTGTTGCTGCAAGAATTCCGGCTGATATACACGCTGATGTTGTACATAAAAATCCTGCCGACAAATCGATCATTCCTGAAACAATCAGCATCGTCTCTCCACATGCTATAATCGTAACAACCGAAATCTGTTTAAGAATGTTAATCAGATTCTGGGGTTTCAAAAAATTGTGATTGATTACTGCTGAAATAATGAACAGAATAATCATTATAATTACAATTCCATATTTTCTATAAAGTTCTCCGGAAGATACTACTTTTTTCTTATTTACCATCTTTTGCCTCCACTATCATTTTCATGATTCTATTTTGTGATATTTCATTTTTCTCCAAAATACCAAGAAGCTTTCCTCCATTTACCACTCCTACTCTATGGCTCATGGAAAGCACTTCGGGCATATCCGAAGAAATAAGAATGATCGCTAATCCTTGCTTTGCAAATTCGGTAATCAATGAATAGATTTCCTGCTTTGCTCCCACATCAATTCCTCTGGTCGGTTCATCCAAAATCAAAAGTCTGATATTTCTGACTAACCATTTTGCAAGAACTACCTTCTGCTGATTTCCACCACTTAAATTAGCGACTTGTGTTTCAATATCCGGTGTTTTTATGGACAATCTAGAACAGATTTCATTCACATCCTTTTTGATTTTTTTCGTATTCCAGAATCCTTTCCTGCAAAAAAGATCTCCATTAGGTAGAATAATATTGTCTTTTACAGACCTCACTCCTACAAAACCATAATATCTCCTATCCTCGGTTACCATTGCTATGCCATTACGTATGGCATCCTTAACCGAACGTATCTTTATCTTTTTCCCATCTAGCAGAATTTCGCCCTGATCCGCTTTTGTCATTCCAAAAAGTGTTTCAACTATTTCACTTCGTCCTGCTCCCACCATTCCTGCTAACCCCAGGATCTCACCTTGCCTCACGCAAAAAGATATATTCGAAAATACATCTGTCCGTCCCAGATCTTTGATTTCCAAAAGTACTTTTTCTTTAGGAGGTAACAGTTTCGGATAAATATTCTGGATGTCTCTTCCAACCATCATTGCAATTAGCTGGTCTGTATCCACATCAGATATCTGACCTGAATTAATCCATTTTCCATCCCTGAGCACTGTATATTGGTCGCAAAGTTCAAAAACTTCTTCTAACCTGTGAGAAATAAATACAAATGCTATTCCTTTTTTCTTCAATTCCTTGACTTTGGCAAAAAGTACTTCTGATTCTTTGGATGTAAGCGCTGAAGTAGGCTCATCAAGAATAATCACTTTACTGTCTCGAGATAATGATTTTAAAATTTCAATCATCTGTCGCTGCGCTACATTTAGATTGCCCATTTTTTCTTCTGGATCATAATCCAATCCCATATATTCCAACAGTCTTCTAGTCTCGTTAAGCCTCGCAGCTTTATTTAAAAAAACTGCTCCTTTTACAGGTTCTCTTCCAAGGAACAGATTTTCTGCAATACTTAGTTCCGCTACATAATTAAGTTCTTGTGCCACAATTGAGATTCCATATTTAAATGCATCTTTTTCAGATTTCATATGGATCTCCTCACCATGGTACAAAATCTGACCTTTATAATTAGAATAAGTACCAGACAGAATTTTCATCAATGTTGATTTTCCAGCTCCGTTTTCACCAACCAACGCATGTACTTCAGATGTGCAAATCTTCATGTTGACATTATCTAACGCTACTACCCCAGGAAACTCTTTGCGAATATTTTTCAGTTCGATAATTGTTTCCTTATCCAATTCATATCCCTCCTTAGTTAAACCGTTTTAACTGTTGCATTTTTTCTTTTTCATTTTTCGTAAAATAATCATATCATTTATGGTAATAAATATCAATATTCCGTTTTTAACAATATATATTTTCGTATATTCTGCATAATTTAAAACGCTTCAACAAATTGTTGAAGCGTTTTAAATTTGTATGTTTTTTATTTTTTTACTTTCTTTATGTATATTAATTATACACTTATCGAACGCGTGCTTGCCCGAACAAGAAGTTTGGGAAGATAACATGCTTTTTCTCTTTTCTGATAAAGTTCTCTATCATCAAGCATCTCAATAACTTTTTCACCCATGAATTTCCCCATTTCCTCAACCGGAACACTAATCGTTGTAAGGGGAACCTGCATCACATCCGAAAAAGGCACATTATCAAATCCAATAATCGAAATATCCTCCGGAATTGAAACTCCGTACAATCTGGCTGCACGATAAAGTCCAAATGCCATTTCATCATTCATAGAAAAAATAGCAGTTACCTTTTGCCCCATAATATAGGAGAATGCATCATAACCACTCTTCATTGTATAATCACCATAATACACCAAATCCGGATCAAAGCAAATTCCATTTTCTTCCAGCGCATTCCTATACCCTTCAATCCGCTGCTGTGTAACATAAAAATTTTCTTTTCCAGCCACACAGCCAATTCGTCTGTGACCACATTCGATTAAATGTTTTGCCGCTATATAAGCACCTTTTTTATAATCAAAAAGCACATCCACACCTCGGCAGGTAAAATCGTATTTATCCATAGTTATAATCGGAATTTGAAGATTATCGAGCGCCTCTTTTACAAACTGCGCATTCTCATTCATATCTATTTCCAAAGACTTCGCCCATATCAAAGCCCCTATATTATCTGCCACAATATCCCTGACTAAATCCGGGTTTATATTCTGACCATCTTCAATAATATGACACACAAGAGAATATCCATTCTTTTCCAATACTCTGTTAATGGCCATAAACAAGGAAGAAATGTGCGTATTCCGCAAATCGTTAAATACAATTCCTATCAATCTACTCTTTTTGTTTGCAAGACTTACAGCTGCGTTATTCGGTCTATAATTATATTTTTTTGCGACTTCCCGTACTTTCAAACGTGTTTTCTCCGATACGCGTGTAGGCTTTTCTGACAACGCCATAGAAACCGTTGCCACCGAAACTCCACACTCTCTCGCGATATCTTTAATCGTAATTCCCACTTCCGTTCACTCCTTATATTATCACCCTTACGATATAAGCAAAAATCTCAGACTTTATATCCCCATCCGTCAGTATTCATGATAAGTCCTCTTGGATCAGCTCTATGAGCTTATCTAAGAAAGCCTCTTCTCCAAAAGTATTCATTTTAAAGAATATAGCCTGGCTTCCTCCTGCTGTTATCGCAGAAAGATGAATTCTTCCATCGTTTCCCTGAAACAAAGTTACATTCATGCTTACCCGATTATTTCCAGACCAACTGTACCGTTCAAAGACACGAATACTGCAACGTGCGTCTCCACATTGAAAATCACTTGAATCCTCCAATGAAGCAGAACTGCTTCCATTCAAAATACCATCTTCAATTTTAAGAAGTAATTGTTCAAAATCTCCATAAAGTATTTGTTCCAATTTTGCCATAAACTTACACTTCACATATACAGTAAATCTCTTTCTCAAATCAAGGCTTTTGTTCTATTGTTTCTTATAGATATTTTATCATGTAAATATGTAAATGCCTAGAATCAGATACTATCAACACCTAATACTCAAATCAATTATATCTATCCTCAAATGATAGTAAATGTATTACAAACAATTGTATATGGTGTTTTATCTTTATGATAAGAACTGCTATAATTCATAATGTGTAAGTGTGTAGAAATGAATAAAGAGAATCTTTCCGTCTCCGAACAAGCCAAACACCAGCTGGCAGATGCCCTGAAGACACGGATGATACAAAAGCCTCTGGATAGGATCACCATTTCGGAGTTGACAACACTCTGCAAAATACGACGTCAGAACTTTTACTATCACTTTGAAAATATTTTTCTTTTGTTGATGTGGAGATGCTGACTCATTTCTATGTAGTTGCTCTGGCCGGAATTATCGAAAGCCGGCTTCTGGGTAAAATTGACCGGACACCGGAAGAACTCATCCAGTTTGGCGATATTATTTTGAAGGATCAAGTCAATGGTGCTATACTACGGGCAGAAAATTGAAAAAAAATACTATCCTGTTACTGTATATAAATATCGTGGAAATTTTATAAAAGGACATCAACAGCACTATT
>CAUWJP010000002.1:0-141336 GCA_963559135.1 uncultured Sellimonas sp. | reverse complement strand
TTTCGCAGAGTAAATAGCTCTATGAAATCGATAAAATCAAGTAATCAGGGTTTTTTCAAAAGAGAAGGGGAAAGAGGATGGTAAGGACAGTTGATCAGAAAATCAACATTTTGAATGAAGGCGAACATGTGCAGATAGAACCTTATGGAAAGCATGTAGTACGTATACGTGTTTCTGCAGGGGAGATTCAGGACTTAGCATGGACCCTGCTTCCTCCAGAAGATTCAGAGAGTGAGATTAGAAAAGAAGAAGACGATACGGTTCTGGTCAATGGCAATATTCTCGTCAGAGTGACAAAGACAGGAAAAATTTCTTTTTGGAACCGAAAAGGAGAATTGCTTTTATCAGAGTTGTGGAGAAATGAGAGGGATATTGGTGCACGAGTGATTCGGGGGAAGCAAGGAGGTCTCTTTCATCTAGAACAACATTTTCGATCTATAGATGGAGAACATTTTTTTGGATTAGGACAGGAAGCACATGATTTGTTTGATCTCAAAGGAGCAACACTGGATTTGTGCCAGCAGAACACAAAAAGTACTATTCCTTTTGTACTTTCATCCAGAGGTTATGGATTTGTATGGAACAATCCAGCAATAGGCAGAGTAGAATTTGGTACTTCCGGAACCCGTTGGGTGTCAGAAGCGGCCAGACAGATCGATTATCTGGTTATTGCCGGAGATAGACCTGCTGAGATTGAAAACCGTTATTGCAGACTTACAGGATTCGCTCCGGAATTCCCAGAATGGGCGACCGGACTGTGGCAGTCAAAACTCCGTTACGAAACGCAGGATGAACTTCTTGATGTTGCACGGGAATACAAGAGAAGGGAGATTCCATTGTCTATGATCGTCTGTGATTATTTTCATTGGACTCAGCAGGGAGAATGGAAGTTTGATAAGACATACTGGCCGGATGTAGCTGCAATGATGGAAGAATTGGGAGAAATGGGAGTTCGACTTCTGGTATCGATCTGGCCTACCGTAGATCCGAGAAGTGAAAACTATTTTGAAATGCGGGATCAGAATATGCTGATACGTGCGGAAAGAGGACCGGGAGCACTGGTGTACTGCAGAGGACCAGAAACTTATTATGATCCAACAAATCCAGATGCAAGACAATTTGTCTGGAATAAAGTAAAAGAAAATTATTACAGCCTAGGAATTCAGAACTTTTGGCTCGACGAGGCAGAGCCGGAAATTGGTCCATATGATTATGACAACCTTCGTTATTGGATTGGAAATGGTATGGAGGTCAGTAGTCTATATCCATTTTATTATGCAAAGACATTTTATGACGGTCAGAAAGAAGCGGGGCAGGATGAAATTTTAAATCTGATACGCTGTGCATTTCTTGGAAGTCAGAGATTCGGCGTTGTGCTTTGGTCAGGAGATATCTGTTCGGATTTTGACAGTCTGCGCCGCCAGATTAAGACAGGACTTCATGTTGCTGTCAGTGGCATACCATGGTGGACTACAGATATTGGCGGATTCCATGGAGGAGATCCGGATTCGGAAGAATACCGTGAATGCATGATACGTTGGTTCCAGTTCGGAGCATTTTGTCCGGTTTTCAGAATGCATGGATTCAGAGATAAAAAGGACAGACCAAAATCACCGCCGGTTACGATGGATGGAGTTTGTTATTCCGGCGGACCAAATGAGATTTGGAGTTATGGCAAAGAAGCATATTCTATTATGAAACATTACGTGCAGATTCGTGAACGTTTAAGACCATATATCTGCCGACAGTTTCATCTGGCATCTCAGGAAGGAATGCCTGTTATGCGACCACTATTTTTTGATTTCCCTGAGGAAATCTGTTACGAAATTTTTGATCAATATTTATTTGGTTCGGACATTATGGTATGTCCGGTTTATGAAAAAGGAAAAAGAGAGAGGCGGGTGTATCTGCCATCAAATGAGATTTGGATTGATACCGCCACGGGAAAAGAATATGTGGGAGGCTGCTTGATAACAGCAGAGGCACCACTGGAAAGAATTCCACTGTTTTTAAGAAAAGGAACAAAGCTGAATGTGGAAATTTTCCGTTAAATCACGAATCATTTATGCTCTGGCATCAATGATAGAACACCAGAAAAGAAAGGAGAGAATTACATGAAAAAGAAAAAAATTAGACAAACACTGGCGTTCATTATGGCAGCCACGATGGCGTTATCAGTAGCAGGATGCGGTGGATCCGGCAAAGATGACACACAAGAAAAAAAGGCTACAAAATCAGCAGCAGACACAAACTGGGAAGGAGCTGAAAAAGCAGCAGATCTGAGTGGTAAAGTAACGTATATGCACTCGGGTGATGACTATGAGAGAGAAATGTATGCAAATGTATTCAGTACGTATCAGCAGTATGCTCCGAATGTAGAGGTAGAGCAGATGTATGTACCGTCTGATTACGACACAAAACTTCAGACGTTGGCAGTTGCAGACGATCTGCCGGATTTGTTCTGGGTAGGTGAATCCGGAGTAAAAAAATATAAAGATGCAGGCATGCTCTCAGAGTTGGACAGTGTAATTGAAGAGTATCCACAGCTTACAGAAAATATTATTGATGGTGTTCTGGAGTTTGGTAATATTGATGGACAGCAGGTGGCATTCCCGAAAGACTGGACATCTTATGTTATGTACCTTAACCTGGATATGTTTGAAGAAGCAGGAGTGGATGTTCCAACGAATGATTGGACAGTAGAAGATTACAAAGAAATTGCTGCGGAACTGACACAGAAAAGCGGAGACCGTACAACTGTTTATGGTACCGCAATTAATAACTATCGTGCTGACTGGATTAACTGGATGGGAAATTATGGAGCAGATTGGTTTGCTGATGGAAAATCCAATTTATCAAGTCCGGAAGCATTAGAAGGACTGGGGGTAATGTATGATCTGGTTCAGGCTGGATCTGCACCGTCTCCAGGTTCAGTATCAGCAACAGGTGACAGCGAAGACCGTCTGTTCATTACAGGACAGGTTGCAATGTATCCATCTGGTCGTTGGGTAATTCCTTCATTCCGTTCCGAATGTGATTTCGAATGGGATGCAGTGGAGATGCCACAGGGAACAACTCGTACATGTCCGTTTATTTGTAGTATGGTATGTATCGCAGAAACCAGCGAGAATAAAGATATTGCAGCAAACCTTCTTTCTTTCCAGATGAGCGATGAAGGACTTGGCTTAGTTATGGAATCAGCACTGTCTCTTCCGGTTTATACGGATCTGATGGAAAATGAAGATTATGTAAATACACCGCCGTCAGCAGATGCATTTATTAATTCAGCAGCATATCTGGGAAATGAAGCTCAGATTGAAGCCTGCCAGACGGGAAAATGGTCTGAATACAGCGATATTATTACTGCTCGTCTGTCTGATGCATTTGAAGGAAAAACAACGCTTGAAGAAGCAGTAGAATTGATTGACGAACAGGCAAATTCTACCGTATTTACAGAGTAGACTATTACAAAACGGAGCCTTTATTAAATAAAGAAGAAGGGCATCCAGGAGAACCGGGATGCCCTTCTCTTTAAGATAAAGAGAATTGTATGTTCAATTATAGAAAGAATGGGGTTACGAGTCTATGAAAACAATTACTACTTCAAGGAGAAGAATGACGCTGAAACGGAAAGAAGCCCTGACAGGATTTACATTTATTCTGCTGCCGCTTATCAGTCTTGTTGTTCTGATGTACTATCCGATTATACGGTCATTCTTTATCAGCTTTTTTGACTGGAATCTGCTTCAGGACCCTAAATATATTGGTATTGAAAATTACAAGACACTTGTGGGGGATGAAGTATTCCGGACGTCACTTATTAATACATTTAAATGGGTAATTATATATGTTCCGATGTCTGTAATTACTTCGTTTCTTTTGGCGCTTCTTCTGGACAGAAAGATTAAAGGAGCAGGCTTTTTCCGGACATTTTATTATTTACCTGTGGTCTGTCCTATTGTGTGCGTAGCACTCCTTTGGGTATGGATATATAATACAGACTACGGTATTTTAAACTTCTTGCTCGGGTTGTTTGGAATAGATCCGATCGGATGGTTGACAGATGAAAAATATTCCCTTGTCGCTATTGCCATTATGTCCACATGGAAATGGGCTGGATATAATATGCTGATTTTCCTTTCAGCTCTTCAGGGAATAGACGAAAGTCTTTATGAGGCGGCATCACTTGACGGCATCACACCTTGGCAGAAGTTGAGATATATCAAATTGCCGTTGATTATGCCTTCGGTTTATTTTGTCATGCTGACTGCAGTGATTGATGCATTCCAGATGTATACAGAAATCTTTATTATGACCAAAGGAGGTCCTGGATATTCTACTTATACCGTATCCTACTATCTCTGGTCTAATGCCTTTGAATATAACAAAATGGGATATGCATGTGCAATGGCGGTAGTTTTGTTCATAATTATTATGGCAATTACTCTGATTCAGAACAAGTTTTTAAATCGAGAGTATGATACATAGAGGAGGGTAAAGAACGTGACGAGCAAAAAACTAAAAAGCATTTTAACTTATATTCTTCTGATTATCGTAGCGGTATTGGTTGCCCTTCCGTTTATCTGGATGGTTGTGTCAGCCTTTAAGAGCCAAAGAGAGCTGTTTGCTTATCCTCCTACCTTTTTCCCAACAGAGTGGAAATGGGAGAACTTTACAGAAGCTGCTTCCCGTGGAAGTATAAGTTTCTGGAACATGTTTTTGAACAGTATGAAAATAGCAGTGCCAAGTACGCTGTTTAATGTAATCTTTTCTTCTTTGGCAGGATATGCATTTGCAAGACTCCGGTTTCCGGGAAGAGATAAAATTTTCATGTGTTTTCTTGCAGCAATGATGGTACCTTTTGTTATCACTTTGATTCCTCGTTTTCTGCTTTTCAGAGATGCAGGATTTTATGATACTTATGTACCACTGATTGTTCCGGCAATGTTCGGAACTCCATTTTCTATATTCCTGACCAGGCAGTTTTTCATGACTTTGCCTAAGGAATTGGAAGAAGCAGCTATTGTGGATGGATGCAGTCATGTACGTATCTGGTGGCAGATTTTTATGCCACTTTGTAAACCAATCATTTCCACTTTGACAGTGTTCCAGTTCCAGAGTGCATATAATGACTTTATGGGACCGGTTATTTATATTGCTTCAGATGCGAAATTTACGGTGCAGATGGGACTTTCTTCATTCCGAAATTCCTTTACATCAAGATATGACCTCATTATGGCTGGGTCTATTCTGGCTTTGATACCGATTATTATTCTCTTTGTATGCTGCCAGAAATATATTGTTCGTGGTATTGCTATGAGTGGAATGAAAGGATAAAAATATACTGAAAAGTGCGGGGTTGAACAATGATTGAAGTAAGAGAACTGGTAAAAAATTATGGACCCAAGAGGGTTTTGGATCATGTGAGTTTCGATGTAAATGAGGGAGAAATTCTGGGCCTTTTGGGGCTGAACGGGGCGGGAAAATCTACAACCATGAACATTATGACGGGGAATCTTTCTTCTACGGAAGGAACGGTTCGCTTGAATGGGCATGAGATTCTGGAAGAACCTCTTCAGGCGAAAAAGGAGCTGGGGTATCTTCCCGAAACCCCGCCGCTCTACCCTGACATGACAGTAAAAGAATATCTGAAATTTGTCTATCGGCTAAAAAAATGCCGACTGCCTTATGAAGAGCATATTCAGGCTGTGTGCAAGGCAACTTACATCACGGATGTTTATGACAGGGTAATTAAAAACCTGTCTAAAGGATATAGACAGAGAATTGGAATTGCGCAGGCATTGATAGGAGAACCTAGGATTTTAATCTTGGACGAGCCTACCTCCGGCCTGGACCCGGAGCAAATGATTGAGATCCGGAATTTGATTAAGAAACTTGGGAAAAAGCATACAGTAATTTTTTCCTCCCATATTTTATCGGAAGTGCAGGCTGTATGTGATCGTGTTGTGGTAATCAAACAAGGCAGAATTCTGGCGGATGATACACCGGAACATCTGGAAGAAAAACTGGCAGGAAAACAGCTGCGGATTTGTGTGATAGGACCGGAGAAAGAAGTCATTCAGGAATTGAAAAAGATTCCGGGCATACTGGAAGTCAGCAGCATTCTTTGTCAGGAAAATGGAAGTTGTGCTTTTGATGTGAAGGTGGAGGATGAGTACGATGCCAGAAGACGGATTGCGGCATATATGAAACAAAGTCCATGGTTGCTGACAGAAATAACCGGGCAGCATCTGTCTTTGGAGGATATTTTCTTAAAACTGACTGGAAAGAAGGGAGGAAAAAAACTGTGAGAGCAGTATTTTTGAGAGAGATGTCATCTTATTTTGTTGCACCGGCCGGATATGTATATCTGGCAGCTTTTTACTGCCTGGCGGGCTATGAGTACAGTGTATTGATTCTAGGCGGACAGGCGGAAATGAGCTATGAATTTACTTTCTTGTATACTGTGACACTGCTTTTGACTCCTGTGTTAACTATGCGGCTGATGAGTGAGGACAGGAAACAGAAAACAGACCAAATGCTATTTGCAGCACCGGTATCCTTGGGAGAAATTGTGGCGGGGAAATATTTTGCGGCAGTTGCGGTATTTCTCATGGGCATTGGCGTGACAATTCTGCATGCTCTTGCCCTGTCACCTTTTGCTGAAATTAACTGGGCCATTTTCTGGGGAAACCTGACCGGATTGGCATTGATGGGCTTGGCAGGAATCGCATTGTGTATGTTTATTTCAGCTCAGACTGAAAGTCAGATTATTGCTGCTATTGGTGGTTTCGCAGGAATGCTGGTGGTAATATCCCTGAATTCTCTGGCATCAGTGGTACCATTTGAACCACTTCAAAAGTTGCTTTACAGTATTTCATTTTATGATCGCTACTATAATCTGACCATGGGTATTTTCCAGTTGTCGGATCTGGTATTTTTCGCCAGTTTTGCGGCACTGTTTTTCTTTTTGACCGTCCGAGTCCTTGAGAGACGCAGGTGGAGCGGACAGTAGCGGGAAAGGAGAAAAAGCATGGACAGAATGAAGAAAAGATGGAAATATGGACTTTGGTCAGTGGTGATCACGATATTAGGAATTGTACTGGCTGTAGCGCTGGTTCTGATTTCGGACCGTCTGACAGAACAATTTGATGTGCGGGTGGATTTGACTGCCAATGACAGATATGCCCTTTCAGAGGAATCAGTTTCCTGGCTGAAAAATCTCGATCAGGATGTAAAGATTACCGTTTTGGTAGGCGAAGAGGATATGTCTACAGGAAGTTATTACATTGTGCAGGCGTACCAGAATCTTCTGGATTATGAGCGAAATTCGGACAGGATCTCGCTGGAATTTGTAGATATAACAGACAATCCTACTTTTGTTTCACGTTATCCGGATCTTGAGCTGAGCGCTTACGATATAATCATAGAATCTGAAGAAAATCAGGAAGTGTTGTCATTTCAGGAGTTATATGATTATGACAGTACAGGAAGCCAGATTGTTGCGTCGCGTGTTGAGCAGAAAGTGACGGGAGCTCTTATGACAGTGACTTCTGGGGAGAAAACCAGAGTGACTGTACTGACAGGATACGGAGATACGACGCCAGACGATCTTTCCAATCTTTTGGAAGGAAGTCAATATGAGGTGACACAAAGCTCTCTTCTGACAGAAGAAATTGACAGTGAGGCTGCGGCAGCGGTACTGTTTGCACCACAAAATGATCTTGAAGAAGACAGTATTACGAAACTTTCAATGTGGTTGAATAACAATGGAGAACAGGGAAGAAACCTGTTTGTTTTTCTGGATCCGAATGCAGGAACGATGCCAAATCTGGAAGCGTTTCTGAAAGAGTGGGGACTGACTGCCGAAGAAGGATATGCCTTTGAGACAAGAAGCAGCCTCTATTATAATCAGATCTATTATCCGGTGGCACAGTATGCAGAGGAGAAATTTGCATCCGGAATGACTGCAAATGACATTACAATCATGGCATTATGTCGTCCGGTGGATGTGCTGTTTGAAAAAGAGGACGGGTATCAGACCTCTGTGCTTCTGGATTTTTCAGATACATCAGGAAAAGTAACTCTGGATGCAGAGCAGATAACTGAGGATATGATAACTGGAGATGCAAAGGGAATGGTGATGTCTACACACAGCTTATATGGCTCTGAGGTGACATCTTCCAATGTGGTAGTTTCCGGGTCTGCTCTTGCTTTTACAGGGAATCTGGTATCAGGAACAACCTTTGCTAACGGGAACTATATACTGGGAGTGCTTGATCAGCTTACCGGAAGGGAGACAAGTCTGAATATTCCGGCAAAAGATCTTACTTCCGCGGTTCATAATATGACATCGTCCAGAACTTATACATACAGCTGGGTATTTATGGCAGGCCTGCCAGTGGTGATTCTGGCAGTCGGAATCGTCGTTTGGCTGCGCAGAAGACATCGGTAGCGGGGAGCGTGAACTTATGAAAAGACAGTGGATAACAGCGGGAGTCATTTGTATCTGCCTGGTCATTCTGGGAGCGGTCTGGCTTATTCTGGGAAAATCGGACAGTACGGACGGAGAAAAAACAGAGACAGAAATTGTTGTATGGAATAACGGAGAAAACATTCAGGAGATACAGACAGAAAATGACCAGGGAGGATATATTCTGCGGTGGGATGGAGAAAAGGCAGAAGTAAAGGGAATGGAAGATCTGCCTTTGGATGAAAGCGTTACAGAAGATATCCGAAAGAATATAGAGAGCCTGACTGCTGAACAGGAAGTTACGGATGGAATGGAGAGACTGGAGGACTTCGGACTTGAGAATCCCAAAGCACAGGTCCAGATTGTGAACGAGAACGGGAATCATATTTCAATTCTGGTAGGAGATGAGGTACCTGGAGAAAATGGAGAACTGCGGTATATTCTCTGGGAGAATCAGGTGTTGATCGTAAAAAGTAGTCAAATAGAGGAACTTCTTTATGGAGGCAGTAACCTCCTATCTCGAGATTTGACACCTGAATATACAGATAGCGAAGAGAATTTTCTGATTACAAGAATAGAGATAGAACAGGATGGAGGAGATGATCTGATACTTGAGTATGAGGAAAGTCAGGAACTTGCCGGGTATACAGTGAACTCTTATCAGATGGTATCTCCGCGAAATTATCCTGCAGATTCAGGAGTGACAGAAGATGTATTTCCTGATTTGTTCGGAATAGAAGCGGAGTCTGTGGCAGTGGTTCATCCTTCAGAAGAAGAGAAAGAAGCAGCGGGACTTGCACGGCCTTGGAAAACTCTTCAGGTAGAGTATACAGACGGTTCGGGAGAAGAACAAGCTTTTTCGCTCAAGGTTTCTCAACCGGAAAACGGTATGGTAAATGTGATGTGTGGACAGACAGATGTCATTTATACATGCAGCCAGGAGAATCTTCCATGGTTGGAAGAAACCGAAAACAGTCTGGTAAGCCATACTGTTCTGGCATCAGATATTAAAACGATAGAGAAACTGGAGATTACGGCAGGAACCGAACAATATGTGTTCCAGCTTCAAAACGTAGGAACTGAGGAAGAAAGCATTATTTATGAGGGAAAAGAAGTGAAAGGAGATTCTTTCCGCAGTTTTTATTATACACTGGCTGGGCTTTCGGCAGAAGAAGTTCTGTTTGCGGATTTCCCAGATACATCGTCTTTGGAAGAAGAAGTCAGGGTCTGCTATCAATATCAAGATGGGACAAAAGATGTCCTTTCCTGTTACAAGGAGGACTCCAGACAGATTTATGCGGAGTTAAATCAGGGAGAAAGAGGTTTCCTGATTTCAGCCAGCCAAGTGGAGACGATGGTCGACACAGTAAAACGGCTGGCTTCAGGAGAGAAAATCACTGCCAGATATTAGAGCTTTATCCGGGAGGACTTTTCTTCGGTTACTTTGTTAGAGGAAGAGTCCTTTTTCGGATTATCAGTCTGTTTTTTTGAATCCAGTATTTTCTGGAAACCTGGTTCAATCAGACGTTCCGCGGCCATAGCATAGCAGGCAGGAAGGAATAAAAGTGTGAAAGGGGCAAGCAGCATGGTACCTGCACAGAGAATCAGGATGACAGTCAGAAGAAGAGTAAAACCGAATCGTGTCACAGCCAGAGCAATGGATGTTTTTAAAATGACAGAGAAGCTCATATAAAACCGGGATAATATCGGGAAACTGTATATAAGTAGTACCAGAAGAAACAAGATGGCGAGAATAAAAAGTGCAAAATAGATAATCACAAAAATCCAGCTTTGTCCTTCGGCGGAAATAAACAGGTAGCTGAGAATACAAAATGCAACAATAAACAGGCAGAGAAGGGATAGAAGAACTCCCTGTTTCAGGCTGGAGCGAAAAGATTTCCAGAAAGTGGATACAATATACCCCTCACTTTTCAGAAGAGATTTGTGAACGGTATGATACAAAGCGGCACATGCAGGAGCCGCTGTTACCACAGGCAGGCAGAAAAGAGTCCAGAGAATACTGACAATCAGTACATCGCAGACTTTTGACAAAAAGGTAAACACAGGACCATTAACATTAAATATCGTATTCATAATTAGCCTCCCTTGTATACTGTATATTGTATTCAGTATACCATATAAAAACAGAATGTCAAATGAAAAAGGGAGAAGAAACAAAAGGAGAAAGAGCATGAAGAAAGAGCAGATTATCGAAAAAGACCTGGATGCAATTTACATCGGAAATTTAAATACTGTGGATGAAAATCTGAAATTCCCTTTAAAAGGAAAATATGGTTCTACCTTTACATGGGAGACGGGCGAGAGCAGATTTATTGAACAGGATGGAACGGTACATCGGCCGCTTTATGGAATGGGAAACCGAAAAGTTACATTGACAGTGAAGGCCACATACGAGGAGTGTACCGGGGAGAAAGTGTTTACTGCAACGGTATTACAGGAGTCAAAGGAAGTGAGCATAACAGAAATCCGACCTGTTTTGTTGGAAGTGGAAGTGGGGAAGGAATTTCGCCTTCCATCTGTAGTCATCGTTCGTACAGAGGAAGGATGTCAGACTACAGTTCCGGTAGAATGGGAGAAGTTTGAGCTCCCAAATGGTGAAGGAGAGCTGGAAGTGAGAGGAAGCATTGAGATGAGCGAGAAGAAGGCTTCTGCTAAAATTATTTTCCGAAATCATATAGAGAAGAAAAAAGGAGAAGAAAAGAAAGTCAGCTTTTTCCCACTTTCGCATGTGAGACTAAAAGAAGGAACGCTTTATCAGAAATATCAGCAGCATATGCTGGACTGGCTTCTTTCCGTAGATGATGGACAGATGCTTTATAATTTCAGAAAAGCGGCTGGACTGGATACAAAAGGAGCACAGCCTATGACCGGATGGGATGAGGACAGCTGTCAATTGAAAGGACACACAACGGGACATTACTTATCTGGCATTGCACTGGCATTTGTGGCTACAGGAGATATCCGTTTTCGTGATAAGATCAGTTACATGGTAAATGGTCTGAAAGAATGTCAGGATGCATTCCAGGGGCAAAAAGGAATACATCCGGGATTTTTAAGCGCATATGATGAAGAACAGTTTGATCTGCTGGAACAGTATACCAAATATCCGGAAATCTGGGCTCCATATTATACATTGGATAAAATTATGGCAGGCTTGGAGGACTGCTATCTTCTGGCAGGAGAAGAAAAAGCGTTGGAGATTCTTGATCCTCTAGGGGACTGGGTTTATCAAAGACTTTCCCGTCTGACAAGAGAAAAGAGAGAAAAGATGTGGTCTATGTATATAGCCGGAGAGTTTGGTGGAATGCCGGGAACCATGGTACAGCTTTATCAGATTACCAAAAAACCGGAACACCTGGAAGCAGCGCGGATGTTTTATAATGAAAAGCTTTATTATCCAATGGGAGAAAACTGTGATACGCTGGAAGATATGCATGCTAACCAGCATATTCCACAGATCATTGGATCCATGAAGCTTTATGAGTCAACTGGAGAAAAAGAATTCTGGGATGTAGGGTGGAATTTTTGGCATATCGTTACCAACGGACATATTTATTGCATCGGTGGTACTGGAGAAACAGAAATGTTCCACCGTGCAGGGACAACATGTTCCTATCTGACGGAGAAGGCAGCCGAAAGTTGTGCCAGCTACAATATGCTTCGTCTGACAGGGCAGATTTTCGAATATATACCAGATGGAAAACTGATGGATTATTATGAAAACACTCTGTGTAATCATATTCTTGCAAGCAACAGCCATACCTCGGATGGCGGAACGACTTACTTTATGCCTCTTTGCCCAGGAGGAATCAAAGAATATTCTACTACGGAGAATACATGTTGTCATGGTACAGGAATGGAAAGCCGCTTCCGCTATATGGAACATATTTACGCATATGACAGTCAGAATATTTATGTCAATCTGATGGTGGACTCGATATTAACCGGAGAAGAAGAATTGGAACTTGTAACTGAGTGGGAAAAGGGGCGTGTAGTAATCCGATGTAAAAAAAGTATGGATAGAACCTTGAAAGTTCATGTACCTTTCTGGGCGGAAAAAGTAAAAGTGTTCCGAAATGGCATGGAGTTGGAGCTGGAAGCAGAGAATGGGTATCTGTGTTTTGAACCATGCGAAGATGGAGACGAGATATTGCTGGAAATACCTGTACATCTGCGCCTTGTAGAGAATAAAGAAGACAGCAGTCTGGTAAATCTGGCCTGTGGTCCATATCTTCTGGCAGCGATTTCACCATGTCAGGAATTTTTGGAACTGCCGCCGTTAGAGAAGTTCCGATCTGATGAAAAGCCGTTCCATTTTACGGCGGACGGACTGAAATTCATCCCATTCCCGGAGGTGGATTTGGAACCGGCACATTTGTACTTCAAAAAATGTAGATAAAGCAACAGCAGCTAAGGGAATCCTGCAATAGCAGGATTCCTTTTTGTTATACAATTCTATAACTGAAATCAATTTGCGGTTTCATTTTGAAGATTTTATAATAGAATTATAGAGTCCGACTGGCCACGGGCTTGTAGCTGATGCAGTGTTTATATAATATATAGGAAGAAAGAAGGTAACACAATGATTTACAAAGATTTTCAGGGCCTGAAACTGTCTGCCCTTGGACTTGGTACAATGCGTTTTCCGGTGATTGATGGGGACGATGCCAGAATCGATGAGAAAGCAACAGCGGAAATGATAGCGTATGCGATGGAGCATGGTGTTAATTATTATGATACTGCATGGGGATATCATAATGGGAACTCTGAAATGGTCACAGGAAAGATGTTGAGCAAATATCCAAGAGACAGCTTCTATCTGGCTACTAAATTTCCGGGGTATGATCTCTCCAACATGGATAAAGTAGAAGAGATTTTTGAAAAGCAGCTTGAAAAATGTCAGGTAGAGTACTTTGATTTTTATCTTTTCCACAATGTGTGTGAGATGAATATTGATGCCTATCTGGATCGTTCCTATGGAATCTACGAATATCTGATGAAGCAGAAAGAAAACGGACGGATACGTCATCTGGGATTCTCTGCACATGGAAGCTATGATGTCATGAAGAGATTCTTGGAAGCATATGGAGAGGGCATGGAATTCTGTCAGATCCAGCTCAACTATCTGGATTGGTCTTTCCAGGACGCTAAGGCGAAAGTAGAACTGCTGAAAGAATACAATCTTCCGGTTTGGGTTATGGAGCCGCTTCGAGGAGGAAAACTTGCGAAATTGAAAGATAATGAAGAAGAAACATTAAAATCCATGCGGCCGGATGAGGAAATTCCAGCATGGGCGTTCCGGTTCCTTCAGTCTATTCCGGAAGTGACAGTGACCCTTTCGGGTATGTCCAACATGGAACAGCTTCAGGATAATATCAGTACCTTTGAGGCAGAAAAACCGCTTTCCAAAGAAGAGATGGATACTCTTTTGCGTGTGGCAAACGGGATGCTGGACGGTACACTTCCATGTACTGCATGCCATTACTGTGTCAGCCACTGTCCACAGGGACTGGATATCCCAAATCTGTTAAGCCTGTACAATGAACACAGCTTCACAGGCGGCGGATTTATTGCACCTATGGCACTGAGTGCCGTTCCAGAAGACAAACAGCCAGGATCGTGTATCGGATGCAGAAGCTGTGAGGCAGTCTGTCCGCAGCAGATTAAGATTTCCGAGGCGATGGCAGATTTTTCAATAAGGCTGAAAGCATAAAGGAAAGAATGAAAACAGATAAGAAATAGTGAAATGTACGACAGCCTCATGGTGAGAAGAAGACGGATATGGATCACCATGGGGCTGTCGTTGTGTCTGATATTCTAGTTTTTGCTACCTTATAAGAACCCTTATGTTTTGGAAATATGTCAAATTGTTGCTACATCACAAAAAAATTTTGAAACTCCTAAATCTATAGCATAATTAATTAGAAAACCAGTTTGGAAACCGTTTTTTATATTCAGAAGGCGAATATCCTGTTACCGATTTGAAAAGCCGGGAGAAGGAAAATGGATTTTCGAGGCCTACTGCATTTGCAATGACCTGAAGAGAATAATCTGTATCCACAAGATAGATTTTGGCCTTCTCAATCCGTAACTCTGTTAGATATTGTTTCGGTGTTTTGAAATATTTCTGCTTAAATACCGCAGTCACATAATGAGGATTCAGATGCAGATAATCGGCAATGTCTTGAATCTGCATATGTTCATTATAGTGCCGGTCAATATAGGCCTTGATCTGTTTCGGATACGGAGCTGAGGAGATGTCTTCTTGATCTTTGTGGTGTTCTGCAACAAGGCTCGAAAACATTTCCTTCAGCAGACCATTCAGTTTGAGATGGCCGGATGCGGTTTTTGCCTCCGAAAAAAAGGTAAGGGGGAAGTCTGCGGGCGTAAATCTGGCTCCGTCAGGAATTCGCCGGTCGGTGAAAGCGAGGAATTTCATGATCATTTTTTCGTAAAGGGTGACATCCTGTATGTCGGTAACAAATCCATCTCCAAAAAGAAGGCTTGTGTAATAGCTGGCCTGCGTTCCCTGATAACCGATCCAGCAGTATTTCCATGGGTGGCGAAAATCTGCCTGATAGGCGGCATTAACTCCTGCGGGAATCAGAAACGCCTGGCCTGGTTTAACCGGATACTTTTTTCCTTCAATTTGCAGAACGCCGGAACCGTCCAAAACAAAATGGATCAGATAATAACGCCGAATGCGTGGACCGAAAATATTTCCACAGACACACTGATCGATACCACTGGATTGAAAAGCAAGATCCAGAGAATCTTTTTCTACAGCATTTAAAAATAAATCCGAATTCTGTAACATGATAGTCCCCCCCCTTTTTTAATATAGTGACTTGATTATACAATTTTGTAATGTTAAAAGAAAGAAAAAAAGCAAAAAAGAAGAAAAATATGAGAAATGGCAATGTTTATAGACAAAACAGCTATGGAAGAGACCGGGTATTAATGATAGAATCATACCAACAGGAGTGAGAAAAAGTTATGAAAAAGTTATGTTATCTAATCAGAATGACGTTTCAAACAAAATTTGCATATATCAAAGCCTTCTGGTTCAATATTTTCGGAACTGCAGTCTCTATTCTGATTTACTATTTCCTTTGGAAATATGTATTTCAGTCGAGGGACGAGCTGCATGGATTTACGGCGGTGGAGATTACGACTTACGTGATTATTTCCAGACTTCTGTCCTCGCAGTTTTCCGGTGGAATTAATCGGGAGTTTTCCGAATGGGTCCAGAAAGGTGATATTGTCGTTGAGCTTCTGAGACCGGTGCCGCTTGTATTTACGCTCTTTGGAAAAAGAGTAGGAGAATTTCTTTTCTTTCTCCTTTTTAAAGGAATTCCAGTCAGTATACTTGCAACTTTTATTTTAGGCGGAACCGGTCCGGATGGCGCAGCGAACTTCGTATTATTTCTTGTCAGTGTCTTTATTTCCATCGGGCTGATGTTCTGGATTGAAGTGATGGTGGGCTTGATTTCTTTCTTCACCTTAAACTCATACGGAATCGGTTATACGAAGACGGCGTTGATGTCGATTCTGTCCGGAGGGATTGTACCGCTCTTTCTTTTTCCGGAAGGTGTGGCAAAGGTGCTGGATTATATGCCTTTTGCAGGGATGGTTTCTGTGCCGGTTCACATTTATCTTGGAAAATACACAGCCGCAGAGGCTTTTTCCTTTATTGGCCTTCAGATTGCCTGGGTCGCGCTGCTTGGAATGGGAGTGATGTCATTTTACCGGTTCGCAATCAAAAAAGTTGTGGTACAGGGAGGTTGATGCTATGAGATGGAAATATTATGCAAGGCTCTGGCTTTGTTATATGAGAATCGGGCTTCTCTGCATGACCCAGTACCCGGCGGATACGGTGATCTGGCTCATTTCCATGATCGTCCGGGAAGCCTGCGGGTTCATCGGGATTCTGGCAGTTGCCAGTGTGACGGGAGGTCTTGGAACATGGGGGTTTTATGAGATCTGCCTGCTGTTCTCCATGTGTGCGGTAATTGAGGCGATCGGACAGGCATTTTTTGACAATGTCTGGTCCATCGATAAGATGATACGAAGAGGTGAGATGGATGTTTTTCTCATCCGTCCTGCATCACCGTTTGTGCAGATGCTTGGACAGATCATGCATTTTCAAGCAGTCTTGAGTATGGTGGTATATGTAGGGATTCTGGTCTGGTCTATTCATGGAATCGGTCTTGCCATGGGAGTCCGGGAGATCGTGCTGCTCATCGAATATGTAATTTTTGGAACGATTATCAATTCCGGAATCTATACGATTTTTAACAGTTTGAATTTCTGGATCGTGCAGGGCGATGACATTGCAGTTCTCGTGCAGACCTGTCGGGAATTTGTCAAATATCCACTTCAGGTATTTCCGGCGGCGATACAGGGATTTTTTACCTACATTCTGCCGCTTGGATTTGTAGCCTACTATCCGGTACTTGGTCTTCTGGGAAGAACTGATATGCCGGTTATGATTCTTCTGCCGTGTGTGGCGGCACTGGTAGCCGGGATCGCGTCTGTGATCTGGCGGCTGGGCCTGAAGGGATATAACAGTACAGGAACGTAAGGGGGAAGAAGTTTCTATGCAGATTGAAGTCAATCATTTAGTAAAAGAATATAAAAGGAAAAAAGATCCTGGCTCAGTGGGAAAAGCGCTGGCATCCATGTTTCGCCCGCGGTATGATGTGTTCCGGGCGGTAGATGATGTAAATTTTCAGATCAAAAAAGGCGAGGCGGTGGGATATGTGGGACCAAACGGAAGCGGAAAGTCCACAACGATTAAAATGCTTTCCGGGGTACTGACACCGACAGCCGGGAAGGTGCTTGTCAATGGGCTGGAACCGTCTAAACACCGGATGAAAGTCAATAAACACGTCGGAGTTGTGTTTGGGAACCGTTCCGTGCTCTGGTGGGACGTGCCGGTCATCGAATCTTACAAGGTACTACAGCAGCTCTACGAGATTCCGGAAAAACGTTTCCGACAGAATTTGGAGGAGTTCACTGAGTTGATGGAGATGGGGCAGCTTCTTGGCACGCCGGAGCGTCAGCTCTCCCTTGGCCAGAAGATGAAATGTAATATTGCGGCGGCATTTCTTCATGATCCGGAAATTGTTTATCTGGACGAGCCGACAATTGGACTTGACAGTGAGTCCAAATATAAAATCCGGAAATTCATCCAGCGGATGAATGAGGAGCGAAAGACGACCTTTATCGTGACATCCCATGATTTTCAGGATATTGAGTCATTGTGCCGCAGAATTATCCTCATCAATCATGGAAAACTGGTTGTGGATGATAAAATCGAAAATGTTCGGAAAAATTTTGACCGGAGAAAACAGATCCGTCTGGAACTGGAAAACAATCCATGGAATCAGAAGAACGTATTTGAGATTCCGGGAGTGGAGATCCTTCATTCAAAGGAATCAGAACTTATACTGGAATTTGACAGTGAAGAAAATGACAGCATTCACATTATTAATCTGATTGCGGAGAAAGTCAGAATTCTTGATGTGTCCATTAACGGACAGGATATCGAATCTATCATCCGGGATATTGTGAAGCGGGACAACGGAAAAACAGAAAGGGAGGAAGCAGTTGTGGAGTAAAGTGGCCTGAGGTTGTGGCCACACAAATATAGATAACTCCACATGCTTCCTCTTTGTCTGATCAATAAGTTTTATTTGTTTTCACGCACTACTCGACAAGGATTTCCATAGGCAATTACGTTATCAGGGATATCTTTTGTGACAACACTTCCGGCTCCGATTACAACATTATTCCCTATAGTAACGCCCGGCATAATGATAGCTCCACCGCCAATCCATACATTATTTCCTATGATAACTGGTGCTGTTTGGGTTTTACAAAATTCAAATGAACCATCGTCTTTAGGCTCTCCAAAACGGTCACTTGCATTTGTCGGGTGGAAAGCAGTGTATATTTGCACATTCGGTGCAATTAAGGCATTATCTCCGATTCGAATAATATTATCATCTAAAAAAGTACAGTTCATATTTACTTCGCAGTTATTTCCAAAATAAATATTATTGCCGTAATCAACGTAAAAAGGAGCAGTTATCCATAAATTTTTACCTTTTCCACCAAGCAATTCACTTAAAATTCTTTCTTTTTCTTCAGCATCAGCGGAGTCTGTTTGATTATAATCTCTTGCTAGATCTTTAGCCTTATGCCATTGGGTTAACAATTCAGCATCCCCACAATCATAAAGTTGTCCTGCCAACATTTTTTCTCGTTCCGTCATATTTTACCTCCCTGAAATTCGGATTGCTTTTCTGTGTATATATTTTACCATATTCCTGAAATCGTGGAAATGCTCTCTTTTAGGTCGGTTTCCGGATCCATTCTTTTTTGATCCTCCAGAGTCCGGCCTGCATGTCATGAATCTGTTCCGGACCTGCCTGAAGCATTTCTTCGTGGAAACGGAAGAGACGGTTCCAACTGTTCAGGATTTTTTGTTTCCACTCCGGATAAAAAGAGGTCAACATGATATCCGTTGTGTGAAGCCCGCGGGCCGAAAGCTCTTGCCGAAATTCGTCCTCTTCTGCTTCGGATTCTCCGATCAGAGTCAGACACAGGATTTTATTCCAGTCTTTTACTTGAAAGAAGACGACTTCCTCTATCGGGACTTCCAGTGTAAGAATATTTCCACCGGCGGAGGTATCTACATTATAAGTATCGGTAAATGCCCAGTAAGGGAATTCTGCATGTTCCGGTTTTGGAACAAGAGCCTCTGCGTGCCGGACATACCAGTCATATGCCGTTAGAAAAATCGGAGAAGATTCACCGTATTTTCTCCGTACATAAGCTGCTTTTGAATAGCAGACCCCGTCTTTTTCAATGGCATGAAGTACCGGGTCCGCCTGTGAAGAAAACAAGGTTATTGTCTGATGTCTGTAATCCATTCTTTTCTAATCTCCCATATTGTTCCGTAATAACATGAATTTTTCGAAAGGACGCTGTCATCGAAAAGTCGACTCCAGCTTGCAATGACTTCCCGTCGGATCTGCGGATAAAACGGAGTCATGACAGCTTGGGCGTCGCTGGTGCCATAAAGTTCCAGTATCTTCTGGAGCGTCTTTGCGTCCGCTTCGTCTTTTGGAATGTAAGAGTAATTCAGAATCATGCCCCATTTTGTGACATTGATGAGGGTAATCAAAGAGTCATCCAGAGAAAGTTCCAAAATGACTTCATTTTCATCCGGCATCATAATGGCATCTTCTGAAAGAGAAACCCAAACCGGATACTGAACATCCGCAGGCTTCTGATCGGTCTTCGGTCCGTGGAGTGAGAGCCAGTCGTATGCGGTCAGAATCAGATCTTTCTGTTCTTTCATATCCAGACAGATATATTCTTTGCGGGCTGTGTAGCGTCCGGTCTCTTCCAGTTTTTTCAGGACATTTTTATGCTGTTTTGTCCAGACTATTCTGACTGCCATTGCTTATTCCTCCCTTACACGCTGATAGCTGGACGGAATTTCGGCACCTTCCAGCATCAGCAGACTGATTTTTTTCTCAATGCCCCCGGCATAACCGGTCAGGCTGCCATCCGTTCCGAGGACACGGTGGCAGGGGACAATGATAGAAACTCGATTGTGGCCGACGGCGCCGCCG
This sequence comes from uncultured Sellimonas sp., assembly GCA_963559135.1. GTDB lineage: Bacteria > Bacillota > Clostridia > Lachnospirales > Lachnospiraceae > Sellimonas. The sequence continues at coordinate 121,194 of CAUWJP010000002.1, read as the reverse complement.
ACAGCCTGGGCGGACATGTGATTCAGCCCTCTTTTTTTTGCAATCTGCCGTGCGATTTCTCCATAAGTCGTCGTGATTCCGTAAGGGATCGTGCAGAGAATGTCCCAGACTTCTTTTTGGAATTCTGTTCCCACAAGGTGGAGCGGGACAGGAAAATCCGGATTTTTCCCTGAAAAATAAAGGTCGAGCCAACACTTCACATCCGCAAAAAGAGGGATTTCGCGTTCCTCATGTTCCTTATCCAGATGAAGAGCAAAATATTTCTGTCCTTCAAACCATAGTCCGGTCAGTCCTGTATCGTCCGCTGCCAGAAGAATTTTTCCGAGAGGGGACTGATAATGGCTGATGTATTGCATGGCAGCTTCCTCCTTTAAACATTTTTAATAAAAGGAATTTTATTCATCTTACCACAAACGGACGTGAAAAACTATGATTTGCCAAAACATTTATTGCGTCTATAAGTAAGACTGATTTATTAATAATGTGAATTTGTCGACAAAGATGAAGTATGTTAGCATGATTATAGATTTGCAGGAAGAGAGGAAAGTTTTATTATGAAAAGAAAAGTTGTAGCTTCATTATTATGTGCGGCGATGGCAGTATCTTTGCTGGCCGGATGTGCAGGTGGGGATACGTCCAAGGAAGACACGAAGACCGAAGATACCGCAAAAGAGGAGAAAAAAGAACCTGAAAAAGATATTCAGGTAGACGAGGCAACATCGGAAGAAGTTCAGGCCTACATGAATGACTCTGACGAAAATACAATTCTGATTGATGCCCGTCCTCAGGAGGCGTATTCAGGTTGGGCTTTGGAAGGCGCTAAGAATGGCGGACATCTGAAGAATTCAGCATTATTTTCCGCAAGATGGCTGGACTGCGAATATACAGAAGCCGCATCTCGTGAAGTGTATCTGGAAAGAGCAATGGAAGATCAGGGGATTTCCGAGGATAAAGAGATCATTGTCTATGATTATTCCGGGGAGCAGGCCTTGGAAGTTGCCAAATATCTGAAAGAGCAGGGAATTGAAAATGTCTCTACATACCAGGCAAATGACTTGATTGATAATGGCACAGATGTGGTTTCTTATACTAATTATGACAGATTTATTCCGACGGAGATTGTCAAGAATATTTCCGATGTGAAAACAGGGAAAGAGGAAGCTTTAAGTGAAGAAGCAAAGGCGGTAGTTGGAGACAATATTGATAATATCGTTCTGGTTGATGTTGGTTGGGGAAATATGGATCAGTCCAGTTACTTCTCCGCAGGACATGTACCAGGAGCAATTCATATTAATACGGACTCTTATGAACGTCCGAGAGTCTATGTTCCGGAAAAGCGGTCTGAGTATGCAAAGGAATGGCGACTGATTTCACTGGAAGAATTCAGAGACAGTGTATGTACTCAGTATGGAATTACAAAAGATTCCGTTGTTGTGGTTACAGGTACAGCAACTGCACCGCAAGGGAGAATTTCTTTTATGTTGAGATCTCTTGGTGTAAAAACCTATGTGATGAGCGGTGCACTGACAGCATGGCAGTACAATGGATATGAACTGGATACAGATGAGAGCACAAGGGTGATTCCGGAAGCAGTTGAAAGTTTCGGAACAGACACGATTGCAAATCCGGATGAAATTCTGTGGATGGATGATATTAAAGCTATTTTGAGCGGAGAAAGAGAAGGACAGGTTGTAGATAACCGTTCTGAAGAAGAGTGGAATGGAGAATATTCCGGATACAGCTACCATGACCTTGCAGGACATATTGACGGATCCAGCTGGTGTCTGCAAGGTAGTACAGAAGAAGGAGAGTTCTTTAATAATGTAGACGATACACCACGGACCCAGGAAGAGACGAAAGCATATCTTGAGAAAAATGGACTCGATGTTAATAAAACGATGGCATTTTTCTGTGGAGACAGTTGGGGTGCGGCAAAGATTGCTTACTGGTGCCAGTCTGTTGACCTGAATAATGTCAAAGAATGGGGAAATGGATGGATTCCGTGGTCGAATGAAGGATATGAGTTTATCGACCATAACGGAACAAAAGTACACTATGATAAATATCAGGACGCTGTAGTTGATGAGAATGGAAAAGATGTAAGTGACGGAACAAACATTCTTGCAGATACAGAGGCAGAAGAATAGAAGAAGGAAGTTGGAATGTGCTCCTGGGTTTGCAGGAGCACATTTTACCGGTTTTGAGGAACGGGAGAGAAGCAATGAACAGAAAGAAAATATTAGGACTTTGTATTTCCATGCTTTTTGTCATTATGATATTTGCCGGAATTACAGTTGTTGTAACAGTGACGACAGAGCCCGCGACGGCAGGTGAAATGGCAGGTAGGTCAAAAAGCCAGAATAAAGGAACTTCCGAAGGTGATAAAAAGGCTGCTGAGACATTAATTGATAAAACGGTTTCAAGAGAGGAAATCGAGGAAACGGCAGGAAAATGGACTGAATTTGAACTGGATGGAAACGGATGTGAAAGAGGAGTTTATGCCGGGAAGTTTTATTATGAAGATTTCATGATTTATTCCAGAACATATGATAAGGGAAAAACTTTCCATATCATGTCTGTGAACTAGCGGCGGGAGGAAAAGAAAATGAAAAAACTGTTAGGTAAAATAGGGGTAAAAGGAAGATTGGCTGAAAATTTTGGGGCGATTGTTATATTGGCATTCAGTGGTTCAGTTATTTTTGGGCTTCCTTTTTTCAGATTTGATTATTATGACGTATATCTGTCTACATATCACCTGACCAATACCCAGATGGGAGTTTTCGGGACTGTGATCGGTGTGTTTGGAATTATTTCGTATCTTTTTGGTGGAATGGTTGCCGATGGTATGTCTGTGAAAAAGATCATCGTACTTTCGCTGTTTGGAACAGGAATTGGCGGAGTGCTGCATCTTCTTCCTCTTGGGTTTAAAGGGCTCTTATGCATTTATGCACTTTGGGGTGTATCAACTACATTTGCTTTCTGGCCGGCGTGTGTAAAAGCTGTAAGAGTGATGGCGGATGAAGATAATCAGGGGAAAGCTTACGGATTTTTTGAAGGCTGGCAAAGTATAGGGGGAGCAGTGGCGGCCTTGATCGCAGTAGTCTGCTTTAAATTTGGAACATCCATGATGGAAAATGAAGTTCTGGCAATGAAATATGTTCTCATTTTTTATTCGTTTATGAATATTGCGATGGGAGTATTTGCCTTATTTGTTGTGGAAGATAAGAAGATGGTACTTAATGGAGCAAAGGTATCATTTAAGGGATTTGCAAAAGTAATCAAAAACCCTGCTGTCTGGATTATCTGTCTTGTTTCGTTTTGCAATCATGTATTCTGTCTGTCGATTTATTATTATATTCCATACGTCACGGATATTCTCGGAGCGACCGTTACATTTGGAGCAATGTTGGGAGTTATCAGGAAATTCGGATCCATCGGAGGAAATATTGCCGGTGGATATCTGACAGATAAATTCGGGACGGCACGGTTGATGCTCCTTGCATTTGTTGTAATGCTTGGAGGACAAATTGCGATGCTTTTGATGCCGACAGAAAAATCAAGTATTTTGATTGTGGCATTGTTGTTTGTTTTGATTCTTGTATTTTTCCATATGAACTATGCCATGGCATGGACAATGATGAGTGAAGGGGCAGTGCCGGTAGAATTGTGTGGAACAGCAGCAGGTTTGATCTGTACGGCAGGAGCAATACCGGAGACATTTGTATCTTTGCTTGCCGGAAATTTGATTGATACACATCCGGGAGTGACGGGATATCGTTACTTTTTCTATTTCCTTACAGCTGTTATAGCGTTAGGCTTGATATTAATACTGATATGGCGAAGGTATCTGAAACATGCAAAAATTGATAAATCCAAATTTGACGAAAAAGCCATGGATGATTTAAAACAATATGTATAATTTATTTAGAAAAATTTTACATTGTGCCGGTTGAAAATTGTGCCACATATGCTAGAATCATAGAATACATCTGAAAATTGAAAGGAATGTGGTCTATGTATCTCAATTATTATTTACAGCAATTACGATATATTTTATATATGGCCCCAGTGCTTCTGATTGCGATTACGACCCATGAGTATGCCCATGGCTGGATGTCGGAGCGGCTTGGGGATCCGACCCCGAGGGCGGATGGACGTATGAGCCTGAATCCGCTGAAACATCTGGATCTGGTTGGTACGCTCTGCCTCCTTTTCTTTCATATGGGATGGGCAAAGCCGGTGCGGATCAATACGAGATATTACAGGGATCGGCGTAAGGGAATTATTTTAGTGTCGCTTGCCGGACCGGCGATGAATTTTATTCTGGCGTTTATCTCGGTACTTTTAAGCGGACTGATTCTCCGTTTTGGAAATGCAAATTCGGAGCTGATACAGGTGCTATATCTTCTCTGCTATTATTCTGCGGTGATGAATACCGGGCTTGGAGTTTTCAACCTGATTCCATTTCCGCCGCTTGACGGATCCAATGTACTGGAACAGCTGGTGCCGAGAGTCGGATACTTTTATCAGAGAATCCGGCCTTACCGTTCTCTGATTCTATTGATCCTCCTTGTGAGCGGTGTTTTAAGTCGTCCGCTTACGATTGCAAATAATACGATTCTTGGAGGAATGTGGGAGACTGTGCAGAGAATTCTTGGATTCGGTGTGCAGGTACAGTCGTCCGGCGGAGGGACGATCCTTTAGAAAATGTGAAAAAGAAAGCCAAAGCAGGAAGGTTCCTGCTCTGGCTTTTTATAATGGATAAGTTTATTCTGCTAATTCCGTTTCCTCTTCCGGATCATATTTTTTAAAAATGCGGTTGAATATAATACAGCATATATAGGCTGTCACGGAAAAACCGCAGATCATGCTGATGGCGATAACAAAGCCAAAAGTGGCAGTGGAAGCAGTAAGTAAAAATCCGATCACTCCAAAGTAGACGAACATGATGAGGGTATACGGCAGATGGCCGAGACTCATCAAAAACGCATTGCGGATGGCCTGTTTTGTCGTACAGACAAAGTGCGAGATAATCGGGAATACATATAAAAATGCTGCTACAAACACAAGAATGATCATCAAAAGCAGGACCTGAGTGATCCTGAACATGCTGCCTTCCAGAGAGGCAGCAATCATATAGTCATAACGGAAAAACAGAAATACAGCAACGCTGATGAGCCACACAATGGTGCTTTGCTTAAAATTTGCTACAAAAGCTTTGAAAAATCCTTTGACGATGTAAGGCTCTTCCCGGCGAACCAGCTTTAGTGCGATTGTATTCAGGGCACTTAAGGATGCTCCGATTGTAAACAGAGGAATGCAGCTGAATATAAAGATGACGTTCAGTATCAACATGTCGCAGACTTTGGAAAGAAACTGCATAAAAGGATTTTCCAGACTAAATAAACGACTCATAATAACCTCCTTATATGATCCGCACCTGAGCGGATCGTTAGAAAACAGTATAACGAAAAAACAGGTAAAAATCAACAAAATAGACCGGATACACAAAAAATTCACTTGCCATATTGACGAATATTAATCATAATAATAGAATACAACAACAGGAGGAAACATCATGCTGGACAGAAAATACGAGCGTCAGATGAGCGGAAAGGAAAAACGGAAATTTGAAGCAGAGAAAATGCGGCAGATGACGCTGAAAGAGAAAATTGAATATTTGTGGATGTACTATAAAATTCTTTTCCTGATACCGGTGATTATCGGAGTCGTGATTTATCTGGGAGTCACCATGTACCAGGGCATTACCCGAGAAGTGCTTCTGAATTTGACAATTCTGGACGGAACGGGTACTGAATTGCCAGGCCTTGAAGAGGATATTAAAGATCTTCTCGGCACGGGGAACAGTAAAGAGACGGTGGAGATCAATTCCAATCTGAGTGGATCGACAGATGATTACAACAGTAATGTTGCTTTGTCTACACTCATTGGAGCGGAGTCAGTCGATGTGCTGATCTGCACGGAAGAAGTCTACGAACAGTACAATGACCAGAATGGCTTCGCAAATCTGGAAGAGCTGCTTTCAGAGGAAGCACTTGCGGGTGGAAAAGTACAGGAGGATGCAGTGATTCTTGAGAAAAATGACTACATGACAGAAAAGATGGGAGTTTCTTATGAGCCGGCTTATATCTGTGTCATGGAAAATGCAAAACATAAAGAGAATGCGATAGCATTCGTAGAAATGCTTCTGGAAAATGTCTCCTGATTCCCTCAGGAGTTCCAAAACGGATAAACCGCTTTAAAAAAGCGCAGAAAAGTGGTATAATAAAACTTGCAACTTTTGGATTTGAGGACGTAGAGATGAACAAAAAAGTAACTATTCATTTTAAAGGCCAGTTGAAGTTGTATATGCAATGGCCGGCGATTATGACGATTCTACTGATTGTCATGAACATCTGGATTTACATGGTCGATAAAAGTGCAGGTTTTCTGATGAGTGCATTCGTCATCGTCTATGCGATTATTGCGTTTATCCTGTATTTTTATAACAGGTCCCTGCTTATGACAGAACTTGTAGAGTTTGCTACTCAGTACGGCGGGGTGCAGGACATTCTGCTCAGAGAGTTATCGATACCATACGCTATCCTGCTGGATGATGGGAAGATACTGTGGGGAAACAGCCAGTTTGCCGAAGTGATCGGACCTGGACTGAGACCGGATACTTACTTGAGCAAGTATATTCCGGAGCTTAACAGGAGCGTATTCCCAAAAGAGGAAAAGGAGGCAGCACGGCTTGAGGTCACCTATATGGGACGGGACTATACTGTGGATCTGCGAAAGGTTCCGATATCCGGATTCAGCCAGAAAGAGCCGATTCTTGAGCTGCCGGAGGGGAAAGAATATTTTGTTACCCTCTATATGAATGATATTACAGATCTGAATCAGGCTGTCGCTGAGATTGAAGATCAGAAGCTGGTGGCTGGACTGATCTACATCGATAACTATGATGAAGTTATCGAAAGTGTCGAGGAAGTCAGACAGTCTCTCCTGATCGCCCTGATTGACCGTAAGATCAATCAGTATGTGGCAAGAATGGATGGAATTGTCAAGAAGCTTGAAAAAGACCGCTATTTCATTATTGTCAAAAACTTTTATTTCCACAAAATGGAGGAAGATCATTTTTCCATTCTGGATGATGTAAAAGAAATCAGTGTGGGGAACAAGATTCCGGCGACACTCAGTATCGGCCTTGGCTTCAGCGAAGATACTTATGGACAGAGCTATAACTATGCCCGTGTAGCGATCGACCTTGCGCTTGCGAGAGGCGGAGACCAGGCAGTCATTAAAGATCAGGACGGCATCAAGTACTATGGCGGTAAGCGGGAGCAGATGTCGAAAAACACAAGAGTAAAAGCAAGAGTAAAAGCGGAGGCACTCAGAGAGTTCATGATCGCCAAGGATCAGGTGTTGATCATGGGACATAAACTTGGAGATCCTGATTCTTTTGGTGCGGCGATCGGAATTTACAAGGTCGCAGAAAGCCTGGAAAAGAAAGCGCACATCGTAATCAACGAGATTACTGCGTCTTTAAGACCGCTTTACAATGAGTTCCTGGAGAATGACCATTATCCGGAGGATATGTTTGTCAATTCTCAGGAAGCGCTGAGACTTGCAGATGATAATACAATGGTTGTTGTCGTGGATGTGAATAAGCCTCCGATTACGGAGTGTGAAGAGCTTCTGAGCATGGTGAAGACGGTTGCGGTACTTGACCATCACAGACAGGGCAGCAAGGTGATTGAGAACGCGGTGCTTTCCTATATTGAGCCGTACGCGTCATCAACGTGTGAGATGGTAGCGGAGGTTCTGCAGTATATTTCGGATGATATCAAACTCGATTCGATCGAGGCAAACTGTATTTATGCAGGAATTATGATTGACACGAACAACTTTATGAATCGGACCGGTGTCCGTACCTTTGAGGCGGCGGCATTTCTGAGAAGAAGCGGTGCGGATATTACGCACGTACATAAGATTTTCAGGGATGATCTGGCGGCATACCGGGCAAAGGCATCAATTGTCAGTCAGGCGGAGATCTACAGAGACTGCTTTATTATTGCAAAAGGAGCAGGAGAAGATATTGAAAGTCCGACGATCGTAGGGGCGCAGGCAGCAAATGAGCTTCTGAATATCAGTCAGGTAAAAGCAGCCTTTGTTCTGACGGAATACCATGGAAAGGTTTATGTGAGTGCGCGTTCGATTGATGAGATTAATGTACAGATCATCATGGAGCGGATCGGTGGTGGAGGACATATCAATACTGCCGGCGCTCAGTTTGAAAATGCGGATCTGGAGGGCGATATCGAAACGCTCAAACAGGTCATCGATGATATGATTGAAGGAGGAGACATCACAGTATGAAAGTAATTTTACTGGAAGATATCAAGTCACTTGGAAAAAAGGGTGAGATCGTGGAAGTCAGCGACGGCTACGCACGGAATGTCATCCTGAAGAAAAAACAGGGCGTGGAAGCAACGAACAAGAATTTAAACGACCTGAAATTGAAAAAAGCTAATGATGCCAAGATTGCACAGGAGCAGCTGGAAGCAGCAGAAGCTCTGAAAAAAGAGATCGAGGCAGAAGATAAAAAAGTGGTACTGAAGATGAAAACAGGAGAAGGTGGAAGGACATTTGGTTCTGTATCTTCCAAGGAAATCGCGGCAGCAGTAAAAGAGCAGCTGGGGTACGATATTGATAAGAAAAAGATTCAGATGAAGGAGCCGGTGAAGTCGCTTGGCATGCACCGGATTCCGGTCAGACTTCATACAAAAGTGACCGCTGAACTGAAAGTATCTGTTCAGGAAGAATAGGCCGATCGCCTGGAGAGCAAGATGACGGGAGGAATTCAAGATGGAAGAGGCTTTGATTAAGAGAGTCCTGCCGCACAGTATCGAGGCGGAGCAGTCTGTTGTAGGAGCAATGCTGATGGACAAAGAAGCGATCATGACAGCGTCTGAGATCATAAGCGGAGAAGATTTTTACCAGACCACCTACGGTGTGGTGTTCAATTCCATTGTAGAGCTTTACAATGAAGGAAAGCCGGTAGATCTGATTACGCTCCAGGACAGACTCCGGGAGAAAGATGTGCCCGAAGAAATCCAGAGCCTGGAATTCGTGCGTGAGCTTCTGACATCGGTTTCCACTTCCGCCAATGTCAAATATTATGCGGATATTGTGGCGGAGAAGTCAATGCTCAGGAAGCTGATCCGGCTTACTGAAGGTATTGCTAATACGTGCTATCTGGCAAAAGAACCGCTGGAAGGGATTCTGGAGAAGACGGAAAAAGATGTCTTTGAGTTGATTCAGAAGAGAAATACAGGAGATTATGTTCCGATTCGCCAGGTAGTTTTAAATGCCCTCGACAAGATCGAAAAAGCATCCAAGAGTAAAGGAACTGTAACCGGTATCCCGACAGGATTTATCGATCTTGATTACAAGATGTCGGGACTGCAGCCGTCGGATCTGATTCTTGTGGCAGCCAGACCATCTATGGGAAAGACGGCATTTGTACTGAATATTGCGCAGCATGTTGCGTTTAAAGTAGAGAAGACTGTGGCAATCTTCAGTCTGGAGATGTCAAAGGAACAGCTGGTAAACCGTCTGTTCGCTCTGGAATCTCAGGTTGATTCCCAGTCGCTCCGTACCGGAAATCTCAAAGATACAGATTGGGAAAAGCTGATCGAAGGAGCCGGCATTATCGGGCGATCTAATCTGATTATCGACGACACGCCGGGTATCTCCATTTCAGAGATGCGTTCCAAGTGCAGAAAGTATAAGCTGGAACACAATCTGGAACTGATCATCATCGACTACCTTCAGTTGATGAGTGGAAGCGTGGGCGGGCGAAGTGAGTCAAGACAGCAGGAGATTTCTGATATCTCTCGTTCGCTGAAAGCACTCGCTCGTGAGCTCAATGTCCCGGTGATTGCACTGTCACAGTTGAGCCGTGCAGTGGAACAGAGACCGGACCACAGGCCGATGCTCTCCGACCTCCGAGAATCCGGAGCTATCGAGCAGGATGCCGATGTGGTTATGTTTATTTACCGTGACGACTACTATCATAAAGATACAGACCGGCCGAACATTGCGGAAATCATCATCGCAAAACAGAGAAACGGCCCGATTGGAACCGTAGAACTGACATGGCTTCCAAACTACACCAAATTTGCAAACTTCCTTCGTAAGGATGAACGATAAAAATGCTGCCACACGTAAGAGCAAACAGAGTTCTTATCGTGTGGCAGCATTTATAGATTCAGGCTTCACCGAGCAGTCTGTGGAAGAAGCGGGACGGAGCGGTCCGGACACTTTTTTTCCGATAGAGCTGTTGCTGGCGGATCAGCTGATCCAGATTTCTGTAGCGTTCTTCTTCCTGGCGTTCTTTTGCCTGGAGCAGGAAACTCATATTCTGGGATACCTGTTTTGTGATTGTCTCACTGATCTGTTTTTCGAGGATCGGATTGTTTTCCGCCAGTACAGAGCGCAGGACAGACGCCAGAAGGGATTCCGGTGTCTCTTCCTTTACTTTTTTCTGCAAAGCCTCTTTCGTATGTAAAATATCCGGAATAACTTCCTTTAAATCTCCGATCCGGATACCTTGTTCTAATAGTTCTTTAATACAGCCAAACAGCCGTATGTCTTCGTCTGTATAGTAACGATGCCCGTTTTCAGTCCGGCCGCACGGAAGAGATAAATTCTTTTCCCAGTAGAGGAGCAGATGCTCGTCCACACCCGTGCGCTTGGCAGCTTCTGAAATCATATACTGAACCTCGCCCATACAACAACCCCCTGTTAATTTTTTTATACACTTTTGCTGCACTTCTATCATAACATATTATGGGGCAGAATTCCGAAAAACTTCTCGACGGATTCGGACAGAAAATCCAGAAGGTGTGGCGGATTCCGGCGAAATGAGACAGGAGAAAAAGAAATAAGGAAAAAAATACCGCCACCCAAAACCATATGGATGACGGTATTTTCATTCATGCATTCAAAAGTATTAAACAAACTGAAATTATTCAGCGGAGATAGCACCTGTCGGGCACTGTGCTGCACAAGCACCACAATCTACACAAGCAGCTGGATCGATTTCATAATGATCTGCTCCCTGAGAAATAGCGCCAACTGGGCATTCTGCTTCGCAAGCTCCACAGCTTACACATTCATCACTAATTACATGTGCCATAGTATGTATCCTCCTTTATTTTAAGCATTCCATGTTATATGGTGCTTTTATTTTAATACAAAAGAATTCATTATACAAGCAAATTCATGGTTTTAATTTAATACAAAGGAAATATTCAGCGGGAACAGAGAGAAAAATTAAGAAAAACTTTATGCTTTTTCCCTGAAATTGGTGTATAGTGTAGGGTAGTAAATTTCAATTAACAGGAGAAAGAACGATGAAAAAAAAGATCGCAGTCATGGCAGTCATGCTCTGTACGGCAATATCGATGGCAGCCTGTGCAGGGGAGGATACATCCGATAAAGATAGCGTAGTACTCGGTCAGGAAGAAGAAGAGTCAGCAGATCAGACAAAACTTAACATGATTCAGCCACAGGCTTACAGCACGGTAGAAGGTCTGAATCTGGAGAAGGGAAGTTATATCTCCATCATCGGGAAATCTGAAGATTCCGAATATTGGGATGAGGTAAAACGAGGGGCTGAAGATGCTGTGGACGAACTGAACGAGGCCCTGGGATACAGTGGAAAAGATGAAATTAAAGTGACATATAATGCACCTGGCCACGAGGGAGACGTGGACGAGCAGATAAACATTCTGGATGAGGAGCTGGACCGTTATCCGATCGCTGTCGGCATTGCAGTGATAGATAAGACCGCATGTGAAGTACAGTTTGATCTGGCTACGGAAAATAACATTCCGATTGTGGGAATGGATTCCCCAAGTGATTATCCGGGACTTATGCTTGTTTCTACCAATAATCAGGAGGCAGGCGCCACAGCGGCAGATAAGATGGCAGGGCTGTTAAATGAGCAGGGAGAAGTGCTTCTTTTCATTCAGGACAATATTTCCGGCTCTGCAAAGCAAAGAGAGGCAGGAATGATCAGCCAGTTTCAGTCACAGTACCCTAATATCACGGTATCCGGTATCTATTACATGGACGAGCTGGACAGTATGAAAGAGGAAACAGCTGAAAAACTTGGGAAAGCAGCAGAGAATGTGACAGACGAAGAGGTAATTCAGCAGATTCTGGTAGACCATCCAAATGCAAAAGGATGCATTGCAGCCAATGAAGAGACGACCAAGATGCTGATTGATGCATGTGAAGTGTCAGAACGGGACGACATCCAGCTGATTGGATTTGACGGAGGTGAGACGCTGACAGAGGCACTTGAGGATGGCAAGGTAGAGGGATTGATCGTACAGAATCCATACGGTATGGGATATGCCACAGTAGTTGCTGCGGCAAGATCCGCACTTAATATGGCAAATGAAGCAAACATCGATACCGGATATGCATGGGTAACACAGGACAACATGGAAGAGACGGCAATCAAAAACATGCTGTACTAATTCGCAGGATATAAAATAACAACAAACTAATAAAACGGGAGGATTCCTTTGAAAGAGAAGGAGTCCTCCCGTTTTTATTTTTATAAATTTATGGTTGCAACTTATTTGCCGCCGTCTGATTTTGGAAGAGAAAAGATGAATTCCGTTCCGACTCCCTCTGTACTGATGACATTGATATTTTCGTTATGTGCCTGGATGATCTCACGGACAATGGAAAGACCGAGTCCGGTACCTTTTTTATCCTTCCCGCGGGAAAGATCACTTTTATAGAAACGCTCCCAGATCTTACTGAGGTCTTCTTTTGGGATACCGATTCCATAATCTTTGACAGAGACGAAAACTTTTTCACCCCGCTCTGTTGTCTCCACGGTGACAGTAGACTGCGGGTTGCTGAATTTGATTGCGTTGTCCAGAAGATTATAAAGCACCTGCTGGATCTTGCTGCGATCCGCATAGACATAGAGAACCTTGGAAGCAAGCAGAAGCTCGATGGAAATTTTTCTGGATGTGCAGGCGCCCTCAAAGGAGGCGGCCACCTGTTTGATCATTTCATGGAGATCAAAGGCTTCTTTGTTCAGAAGCAGTTCCTTTGTATCAAATTCATTGAGTGTCAGCAGATCACGCGTCAGATCTGTCAGACGTTCTGTCTCAAACAGGATGATGCCTAGATATTTACTCTGAAGCTCCACCGGGATTGTGCCGTCGGCAATCGCTTCCACATATCCCTTGATGGAAGTCAGAGGGGAACGGAAATCATGCGATACATTGGCAATAAACTTTTTTTGGTAGTCTTCCATATCTTTGAGATGGGCGGACATATAGTTCAGCGAAGCCGAAAGATATCCGATTTCGTCCTGCGAATTCACAGGAATCTCATAATCCAGATTTCCAGAAGCATACTGTTTGGCAGCTTCCGTGATTTTACGAAGCGGCAGATAAACGATCAGATGAATACCGAGGAAGATCATAAAAGAAAGCAGATAAATGACGGCCAGTGTGATATAAACGGCGCGCATGATGCTGTGCTGCTGATCTTCAAAATAGGAGATCGGTTTGTGCACGATCAGGTATCCTTCTGTTGAAAAGCCTTCTGTTACAGGGACGATCATGGTCAAAACTTCTTCGGAATAGTATCCATGATAATCTCCGGTCAAATACTGCTCCCCGCCGGATTCTGCCGGGTTAAAGTCACGGATTTGTTCCGGCACGGCAGCAGAGCCGGAGGAGGAAACGGATAGCAGTACGTTTCCCTCTGTATCTGTAAGCCAGAGATCCGCTTTCAGATAGACATTGACACCGTTCAGCATTGTCCTCACTGAAGCGGATGTTGTCTCTTCCGAATAATAATCGGTAAGAGAGTCGGTTGCCAGAATAGTTGCTTCCCGGTAAAGTCTGGACGCATCCTCGTTACGGATCGTATCGAGAACGAGCTGTGCCCCAAGCGTGGCGGCAGTAAAGAGGCTTAAAAAACCGAATATAATATACAGAATGATAAATTTCAGGTAAAGATTGCTGTGCATGGCTTATTTTACCTCGAACTTGTATCCGATTCCCCAGACGGTGCTGAGACTCCATCCGTTGTGATCGTTGATTTTTTTACGGAGCCGCTTGATATGGACGTCTACAGTACGAGTGTCCCCAATGTACTCATATCCCCAGATCTGGTCGAGCAGCTGCTCTCTTGTAAAGACCTGATTCGGAGATGAGGCAAGAAAATATAAAAGTTCCAGCTCTTTTGGCGGCATATCCACGCGCTGTCCATCGACAACTACGGAGTAGTTGGTAAGATTGATGGAGATTCCCGGATATTCGACACATTTTCCCTTTGCTGGATCTGCGCTTTCCGGCTTTGCCGGCTGATAACGGCGGAGCACAGCCTTGACACGGGCCACAAGCTCCTTGGAATCAAACGGCTTGATGATATAATCATCAGCACCGAGTTCCAGACCGAGTACCTTATCAAAAACTTCCCCTTTGGCTGAAAGCATGATGATCGGAACATTGGATCTGGAGCGGATTTCCCGGCAGACCTGGTAACCGTCAATGCCCGGCAGCATCAGGTCAAGAAGGATCAGATTCGGCTGATAGGAATCAAAAGCCTTCAGCGCCTCCTCTCCGTCATAGACCATGCGGGTGTCAAAACATTCCTTTGTCAGATAGAGACTGATCAACTCGGCAATATTTTCATCATCGTCTACGATTAAGATTTTCTGTTTTGTAGTCATAACTTCCTCCCTATTTGAATTCTACAATAGTAACCCCTGCGTCCCCTTCGCCAAAAGCGCCAAGACGGTAGGATTTGACATGTTTCTGCCTCTTTAAATACTGGTGGACAGCATTGCGGAGCGCTCCGGTTCCTTTCCCGTGTACGACACGAACCGGGCTGATATGAGCCAGATAAGCATCGTCCAGATATTTATCCAGTAGAGCCACCGCTTCGTCTGTTGTCCGGCCGATCAGGTTGATTTCCGGGCTGACACTTAGCGATTTGCCCATCTTCATTTTTCCGGATGAAGTGCGGCGAGTCTGTTTTGAAGCATAGGAAACCGGCTCGTCAATGATATCCAGATCGGTGATCGGAACCTTGGACCGGAGAATTCCCATCTGTACTTCTACATTTCCTCTTGAATCCGGAAGAGTATGAACTGTTCCGGTCAGATTCATGCTGAGTACCTTGACGGCGGTGCCAAGCTTAAAATCAGACGGTTTATAAGTTTTCTTTGGAGTTGCCTTTTCCAGAGAAACGGAAGAAGAGGTCTTTGCCATCTTCTGGCGCAGTTTTTCACGTTCTTTCTCCATCTCGGATGCAGAAATATTTTCCTTTCCGAATTTACGGAAATTACGCATGGTCTCATCCGCATAATCTTTGGCGCTCTGCAAGATACGACCGGCCTTCTCATTGGCTTCGCGAATGATCCGGTCCCTCTGGGCATCCAGCTTTTCCTGTTTTTCTTTTGTACGTCTACGAAGCGTTTCCAGTTCCTCTTTGTATGCCTGAATCTCGGCCTGTTCCTTTTCGATCGTACGACGGCTGTGTTCCAAATCACTTAACAGCTCTTCAAAGGACTCTTCCTGGTCGCTCAGGTGTGTCCGAGCCTCTTCGATAATCTCATCCGGAAGACCGAGTTTTTTTGAGATGGCAAATGCATTACTCTTTCCAGGAATTCCGATAAGCAGATGATATGTCGGGCGAAGTGTCTCCACGTCAAATTCGCAACATGCATTCTCTACACCTTCTGTAGTGAGCGCAAAAACTTTTAACTCACTGTAGTGTGTGGTGGCCATCGTGCGGATTCCACGTCTGTGAAGGCTTGAGAGAATGGCAATAGCAAGTGCCGCTCCTTCGGTTGGGTCTGTTCCGGCACCAAGCTCGTCGAACAGGACGAGAGAGTGTTCATCCACCTGTTCCAGAAAAGAAACGATATTGGTCATATGGGAAGAGAAGGTACTGAGACTTTGCTCAATACTCTGTTCATCCCCGATATCTGCATATACCTCTGTAAAGACTGCAAGTTCCGACCGGTCAAGTGCCGGAATATGAAGCCCTGCCTGGCCCATGAGAGTAAACAGTCCGGTTGTCTTCAAAGAGACGGTCTTTCCGCCGGTATTCGGCCCGGTGACAATCAGAAGATCGAACTCGTCGCCGAGACGGATCGTGGTCGGCACTACCTTGGTCTTGTCAAGGAGCGGGTGCCGTCCCTCACGGATATGAATCCGCCCTTCCTGATTAAATATCGGGCGGGAACCATTTAAATCAACAGCAAAGCTTCCTCTGGCAAAAATGAAATCCAGGCTCGTCAGCATTTCATAATCGACGCGGATTTCGTTACTGTGTTCTGCTGCCATTGTGCTTAAATTAGCAAGAATCACCTGGATTTCCTCCTGCTCCTTTGCATGAAGCTCCATCAGATCATTATTCAGTTTTACAATCGCTATCGGTTCGATAAATAAGGTAGAACCGGTGGAGGACTGGTCATGAATCATTCCCTTGACCTGGCTGCGGTATTCAGCTTTGACCGGGAGGCAGTAACGGTCTCCGCGCATGGTCACAATGGCATCTTGCAGATAATTACGCATGGAACCGTTTACCATGCTGTTCAAGGTGGAGTGAATCTTCCCCCCTGATGCCTGAATACTGCGGCGGATTTTTAAAAGATTGCTGCTGGCGTCATCTGCGATCACATCCTCTTCCAGAATACAACGCCGTATCTCAGAAGCAGTCCTGGATACCGGTTCCAGACGTTGGAAATAAGAATCCAGACAGTCCGGTATCTCATCAACGGTATCGTGCCGGCCGTATGCCTTTGCCTGGCCTGCACACTCTAACAGACGTCCGATGGCAAGAAGCTCAGCAGCACTAAGTGATGCACCCAGATCCAGACGCTTTAACGACGCTTCCACCGGGACACATCCTCCAAAGGAAGGCATCCCTTTCTTTACGATCCGGGTAAATGCCGCGGCAGTCTCTTCCTGCATCTGCTCGATTACAGATAAATCTGTTTGAGGAAGCAGATTGAGACAATGTTCTTTTCCGCTTTCCGATGCGGCATGGTCTGCGAGGAGCTGTATTATTTTATCATATTCTAATTTACGTAATGTTTTCGTATTCATGAAAATCCCCTGTCTATACATACTTTGTCAAGTATCATTTTACCCCATTTGCCCTCTAAAATAAAGGAGAAAAAAAGGTTAAATATTGAACATTGGGAGGTGTTAAGGTATACTATAAAAAGGGATTAAAAAGGAGAAATACGATGTCTGCCCAATTTCAAGATGATGATGAAAAAAAGGAAGAAAAAGAATCCTACTCTTTTTTAAAGGAAACAATCAAAAAGCCCCCTGTAGATAAACGGGTGATAACATTAAAGATTCTGAAGGTTGCGGGCCTGGGACTGATTTTCGGACTTATGGCGTGTGTTGGTTTTGGTGTGGCCAAACCGTGGGTGGATGAGCATATCGGCAATACAAAGACAAATGTGACGATTCCGCAGGATGAGCAGACAGAAGAGGAAGATGATACAGAATCAGAAGAAGGTCAGACCGCGGCTCCATCATTGACGATTGAAAATTATCAGCAGATGATAGATGAGATGAATCAGATTGCAGATACCGTGGAGAAAAGTGTTGTTGTGATCAAAGGGATTGTAACGGCTTCCGAGGATGGACAGACAGACAGTGTAAGGCAGAGACGATCCGGAATTATTGTTGCAGACAATGGAGTGGAGTTTCTGATTCTGACAGGAGACAGCATTTTTGAGAGTGGAGAGGCAGTGACAGCTACATTCTACGACGGCAACGAGGTGGCAGCTTCTTTAAAACAGCGAGACAGGAATCTGGGAATTGCAATCTATGCAGTTGAGAAGTCGCGCCTTTCTCAGAATACCGTGCTTCAGGCATCGGTGGCGGTACTTGGAAATTCCAATCTTGTGTCCACCGGAGATCCGGTGATCGCATTGGGAGCGCCGTTTGGTTCAGAAGGCGGAGTAAGCTTTGGAACGATCAGCGGAACAGAAAGCCAGCAGTATCTCTGTGACGGCCAGTATCAGATGATTGAGACGGACATGGTGCGTGTGGACGGCGCAAGCGGTGTTCTGGCAGATTTAAGCGGAGAGATTATCGGGCTGATTGATGAGGGCGAAGAGGGTTCGTCAGGTGTCATTACTGCCTTCGCAATTTCGGAATTAAAAGAAGAGATTGAACTTCTGTCCAACGGAGTTTCAGCAGCCTATCTTGGTGTCAACGGAACTGAAGTGTCAGATGCCATTGCGGACAGTCAGGATATGCCGAAAGGTGTCTATGTAAGTTCCACCATGCCGGATTCCCCGGCCATGCAGGCAGGGATTCAAAGCGGTGACATTATTACAGCGATCGGGGATACCAAGATCTATACTTTAAAAGGGCTCAAAGAGGAGCTTTTGGATTACCGGCCGGGACGTCAGATTACGATCAAAGGACAGCGGAGAGGATCCGATGGATATGTGGACGTACAGTTTGAAGTGACGCTTGCCGGAGCAGAATAAAGAATTTAGAAAGAGGAAAAAAATGAGATATATCAAAGAACTGCATGAAGGAGAAACCATTCGTGCCATTTATTTATGCAAATCAAAAAGAAGTGCAGAGACGAGAAACGGAAAGCCGTATGACAACCTGATTCTGCAGGATAAAACCGGCACACTGGACGGGAAAATCTGGGATCCGAATTCCAACGGAATCGCGGATTATGCTGAAAAAGACTTCGTGGAGATTGTTGGTGAAGTTACAACATATAACAACAATCTGCAGCTCAATATTAAACAGCTCAGGAAAGCACAGGAAGATGAATATATGCTGGCAGACTATATGCCGACCAGTGAACGGGATGTGGAAGAGATGTACAAAGAGCTTCTAGGGTTTGCGGGAATGATCAAAAATCCATATCTGAAACAGGCTGTAGAGTACTATTTTGTAAAAGATGAGGAGTTTATCCGGAAGTTTAAAAACCATTCCGCAGCAAAGAGTGTCCATCATGGATTCTGTGGGGGACTGCTGGAACATACATTAAGCATTTTGAATCTTTGCCGCTATTATCTTGCGGCTTATGATTTTCTGAGCGGAGATCTCCTGTATGCGGCGGCGATGTATCATGACATTGGAAAGACAAAGGAACTGTCTGCATTCCCGGAAAATGATTACACGGATGACGGACAGCTCCTTGGACATATCATTATCGGTGTGGAAATGCTGGATGAGGCAATCCGTACAATACCGGAATTCCCGCCAAAGCTTGCAAGCGAACTGAAACATTGCATTCTGGCGCATCACGGAGAATTGGAATATGGTTCCCCGAAAAAACCTGCACTAGCAGAGGCAATGGCATTAAATCTGGCTGATATGACAGATGCTAAAATGCAGACAATGAAAGAGTTATTAAAGGATAAAAACACGACAGAGTGGCTTGGATATAACAGATTGTTTGAATCGAATTTAAGAAAATCAAGTCTGTCATAGAGGAAGAGAAGCAGAACCAGTGTTCCAGACAAGAAGAACGGTGGATCTGCTTTTTCTTGTATGCATACGTAAAGTCGGGTATAATGGGCGGTAGATAGCAGATAAATGAATGATCTGCGGTAATAGAACTGCGTATTATGGCACAAAAGGGGAAGAATCGATGAAGAAAAATGATTTTGTGACACTGACAATAGAAGATATCGGAGTAGGAGGAGAAGGAATCGGGAAAGCCGAAGGGATGACTTTTTTTGTAAAAGATGCGGTCGTCGGTGATGTGATTGAGGCAAGAATCACAAAGCTGAAAAAGAATTACGGTTATGCCAGACTGATGAAAATTATCAAGCCGTCTGAAAAGAGGAAAGAGGCAAAATGTCCTGTGGCAAGGCAATGCGGTGGATGTCAGATTCAGGAGATGGCATACGAGGAACAGCTGAAATTCAAGGAGCGGAAAGTCCGGAACAATCTGGAGAGGATCGGCGGTTTTGAAAGCATACTGCTTGATGCGGTGATGGAGCCGATTTGTGGAATGGAGGAACCGTTTCATTATAGGAATAAAGCGCAGTATCCGATCGGAACGGACAGGGATGGGAATCCCGTAGCCGGCTTTTATGCAGGACGGACCCACCAGATTATTCCAAATACGGTTTGTGTACTTGGCAAGGAGATCAACACGGAGGTTCTGAATATTGTCCTTGGATTTATGAAAGAATTTCATATTACTGCCTATGATGAGGGGACCGGGACAGGGTTGTTCCGCCATGTTCTGATCCGGAGTGGATTTAAGACAGGAGAGATCATGGTATGTCTGATTGTAAATGGGACCCGGATTCCGCATGTGGAGATTTTGACAGAACGACTGGCCAAACTTCCAGGAATGACCAGTATTACGATGAACATTAATTGCGAAAATACGAATGTCATTATGGGAAAAGAGATCCGGCTTCTCTGGGGAAAGGAGTATATTGAAGATTATATCGGAGAGATCAAATATCAGATTTCACCGCTTTCTTTCTATCAGGTAAATCCGGTACAGACAGAAGTTCTTTATGGGTTGGCCTGTGAATACGCAGGATTGACCGGGCAGGAGATCGTATGGGACCTTTACTGTGGAATTGGAACGATTTCGCTTTTCCTTGCTCAAAAAGCAAAGCAGGTTTACGGAGTTGAGATTATTCCGCAGGCGATTGAAGATGCCAGAAAAAATGCAGAGATCAATGGTATCACAAATGCTGAATTTTACGTTGGAAAAGCAGAAGAAGTGCTGCCGGACTATTATAAAAAATATGAAGAGTCCCATCTGGGCAACGGCGCTCACGCAGATGTGATAGTGGTGGATCCGCCTAGAAAAGGATGCGATGAGACGCTGCTTGAAACGATGGTACACATGAAGCCTGACCGGATCGTATATGTGAGCTGTGACTCTGCAACACTTGCAAGGGATCTGAAGTATCTGTGTGAGAATGGGTATGAATTGAAAAAAGTACGACCGGCGGATATGTTTCCGATGACGGTGCACGTAGAGACAGTCGTGAAATTATGTCGGAAAATCAAGGCTTCTGAAGAAATGTAAGGTTGAAAATGTCCGGGAAACCGTATCCAAAAGGTCCGGTTTTTTTGGTGGAGGTGGATAAAATTGTCGACAAAGGAAAGTATTCTTGCTCTGTTTGAGGAGCAGAAGGGAGCCTATTTTTCTGGTGAGGAGATTGCGGCCAGACTCGCGGTTTCACGGGCGGCAGTATGGAAAGCAGTGAACAGCCTTCGAAAAGAAGGTTACGAAATTGATGCCGTTCCAAACAAGGGATACCGTCTTGCAGCCGATACGGATATTTTATCCATCCAGGGAATTGAAAAATATCTGGATCCTGTCTGTAGGACGTTGAACTTATGTGTTTTGCCGGCGGCAGAATCTACCAATACGCTTCTCAGGGAAAAAGCAAATGCAGGATTCCCGGAAGGGACAGTGATTCTTGCCAATACCCAGACAAAGGGACGGGGACGGCGGGGACGGAATTTTTATTCTCCGGTAGATACCGGTCTCTATCTGAGTGTTTTGTTAAGGCCGGATGAAGTGACTCCGAAGCGGGCAGTGAAGATCACGACAATGGCGGCAGTCGCTGTATGTGAAGCGGCGGAAGAGATTTCCGGAAAAGAGACCTCGATTAAGTGGGTCAATGATATTTATCAGGAAGGGCGGAAGATCAGCGGAATTCTTACGGAGGCGTCCATCAGTATGGAAAATGGAAGTGTGGAATATGTTATTCTGGGGATCGGAATGAATGTCTATCCGCCCAAAGAGGGATTCCCGGAAGAAATCAGAGAGATTGCCGGATCTGTTTTTGAAGAAAGACAGCATGATGGAAAAAACAGGCTGGCAGCAGGAATTTTGAACCATTTTTTTAAGGAATACAGGAAGCCGGATCGTACAGACTATGTGGAAAAATACCGTGTAAAAAGTTTTGTGATGGGGAAAGAGATTACGATACTGTCCCCGTCCGGCAATAGAAAAGCAATAGCGCTGGATGTGGATCAAGACTGTCATTTGATTGTGCAGTATGAAAATGGGGAGACAGAACGGCTGGCTTCAGGAGAGATCAGCATCCGGATTTAACAGAATTTACGAAAGGAAGAGATCCTTCTCAGAGCAGAAATGGCAGAAGAATCTCTTCTTTTATTTTACGACTGACTACCGAATGGATTTGCCAAGATCATACGCCAGCTTCAGTTCCGGCTTGCTGTCGATATCACCGATATCACCATTGCCTCCGGCGAGAATTTGGCCCAGATTTTCCCATTTGAGATGCTCCATCAGGTGGTCATAGTAAAGAAGAACATCTTTAAAATCAGTTCCTTCTGCGGCCATCAGAAGCGCTGATGCACGTCCGTGTCCTCTGAGAAAATTGTGGTCTCCTTCTTCCAGTGCAAACAGACGGTCTATAGCAGTCCTGAGCTGTCCGCTCATGTTCCAGTAGTATAATGGAGAGGCAAGTACAATTACGTCACAATCCCGGACTGTCGGATAAATCTGATCCATATCATCTTTCTGTACACACGGGCAGTCTTTACTGCTGTGTCCTCGGAAACAGCCTTTGCATCCGTGAATGTTCATGGAGTCCAGAAAGAACTCTGTTATCATATTGCCGGATGCTTCTGCGCCTTCAGTAAAAGATTTTACCAGAGCAGAAGTATTTCCATTTTTACGCGGACTCCCGTTTAAAATTACAATTTTTTTACTCATACATGTTTCCTCCTGTTTGAAGTCTGACTGGTCTTCATTTACATGAAAAATTGACTTTCGATTTTTCTGATACTATAATCATAGCAAGCATAGTAGGAAAAACAAGTACGCACATAAAAGTGCGATACTAACATTAAAGTAGGGTACTTACCTGAAGGAGAGTGTGAAATGGGAAAACGATGCATATCAAATGAATGTCTCAGTACAACCGGATTTAGCTATACGCTGTCTTTGATCAATGGGAAATATAAGATGACGATTCTTTATACCTTGATGGAGTTCGGTGTGGTTCGATTTAATGAAATGAAAAAATATATTGGAGGCATCTCCTATAAGACGCTCAGTTCCACTTTGAAAGAGCTGGAGGCAGACCAGCTTGTGCACAGGGAGGAATACCCGCAGATTCCGCCGAAAGTAGAATACAGTCTGACAGAACGCGGAAAGTCGTTGATTCCGATTCTGGATGGAATGTGCGAATGGGGAGATAAGAACCGACTATAGAGGGAAAATAATCCCTATCATGGTAAAATGAGAATGAGGAGGGATAAGGTGAAATGTGTTTGTTTAAAAACGCCGGAAGTAAAAGAGCTCTATTATAGAAAAAGATGGATGATGGATCCGGAAACAATGTCATATAATGTTGGATATGACATGGAAATGAATGGATATGATCAAATGGCTGGGACAATCTACAAAACAGATGAGCAGCTACGGGAGTGGTATGAAAAATGGAAAAAATCTCCGAACAGGTATTTTGCATATATTTACGACACAGATTTAGAAATTCCGGTTGGAGAAATTTATTATCAGCATTATGAAAATGAGTACGAAATCGGGATTGTGGTTGCTTCTAAGCATCGGGGAAAAGGATATGGATATCCTGCATTAATAAAGCTGGAAAAAATTGCTTTTGAGGAAAAAGGGGCGAGAGCATTGGCTGACTGGTTACCTGAGGAACGTATCGATGCTGTGAGATTATTTCGAAAAGCAGGCTTTCTTCCAACAGAGATCAGGAGAAAGGAACTGGTTTTCGGGCAGGAAAAAGAAGCAGTGAAATATTTGTTGACAAAGGAGCAATATGAGCAAAGAAAGTTGGAATCAGGAGATGAGGAAAATCTCTATAAAGATTTTTGACAGGAAAATCGTATCTAACCTCTTGACTTTGAAAAACATAGTTGTTATATTATAAATAGAACAGATGATGCGATGCCCCGGATAGTTCCGGGGTATTTTCAAAGTGATAGATGATCAGAATGATGAAAAGTAGAGAGGGTGAGATGCATGGCTACAAAAAGAGATTATTATGAAGTACTTGGCGTCAGCAGAAATGCGGATGAGGCGACAATTAAAAAGGCATACAGAAAACTTGCAAAGAAATACCATCCGGATACCAATCAAGGAAACGCAGATGCGGAGCAGAAGTTTAAAGAGGTGACGGAAGCCTACGATGTGCTGAGCGATCCGGAGAAAAAGAAGATGTATGATCAGTTTGGTCATGCGGCGTTTGATCAGACTGCACAGGGAGCAGGTCAGGGATTTGGCGGTCAGAACGGCGGATACCGGGAGTATCATTTTGAAAGCGAAAATATGGATGATATTTTCGGGGATCTCTTTGGTGATATGTTCCGCGGAAGCGGCAGAAAAAGTAATGGAGGATTTGGCGGCTTCCACAGTCAGGGATTTGGAAACGGCGGTTTTGGCGGACGTTCCTATCAAAGCAAAGGACAGGATATTCACACGGAGATTTCGGTTGGCTTTGACGAAGCAGCATTCGGCTGTGACAAGATGATCCGGCTTCAGAAGGAGGATGGTTCCGTCCAGACACTGCAGGTACACATTCCGGAAGGAATGGAGGATGGCAAGAGCATCCGGCTTCGTGGGAAAGGAGCACCGGGCGTAGGTGGGGGCCAGCCGGGTGATCTGTTTATGAAAGTTCACGTAGGAACGAGACCAGGCTTTGAGTGAAAAGGAGCAGACATTTATACGACCGTTCAGGTTCCGTTTACTACCGCGGTTTTCGGCGGCGAGGCTATGGTAGAGACGCTGACAGGACGTGTGCTTTGTAAGATTCGGAAGGGTACACAGTCCGGCTCCAAGATCCGTCTGAAAGGAAAAGGTGTTGCCCTTATGAATCAGCCTTCCGTGCACGGGGATCAGTACGTGACGGTGCAGATTCAGGTTCCGACATCCTTAAGTCCTGAAGAGGAGCAGAAGCTTCGGGAGTATGATGCCGCCTGTAAAAAGAGCGGACGAAGAGGAACTTCAGCAGCATAGTTCCAGGTAATACTGGATGAGGAGGAGAATTACACATAAGAAAAGGGGAAACCGTCTTCTTCCTTCTTGCAAGGGGAGCAGGGAAGGATTATACTGAATAAATCAGAGTAAGGAGGCGGAAGACATGAAAGACTGTTTATTTGAAAACGGAATTATTTTTACATCGGACGACACAAACCTTTATGCGGATGCCATGCTTGTCTCGGACGGTTCGATACGTTGGATTGGAAAGAAAGAGAACATCCCGGCCGGAGAATATGAGCATGTAAATCTGCAGGGGGCCTGTGTCGTTCCTGGTTTTATTGATGCACATATGCATCCGGTGATGCTGGCAGATTTTAGTAAGAAGATCTCAGCTCTTCCGCCGGAAGTTCATTCGATCGAGGAATTAAAGGAAAAGATCCGGCAGGTTCGAAGTGCACAACAGCCGGGTGAATGGATCGAAGGATGGGGATATGACGAAGGCAAGTTTGAGGAGAAGCGCTCGCTCAATCGTTATGATCTGGATGCGGGATGCAGTGATTCTCCGGTCTCTATCACAAGAACATGCGGGCATATACGCTGCGTGAACAGCAAAGCCCTTGAAATCGCCGGGATCACACGGGATACGCCTGATCCGGAGGGCGGCGAGATTGAAAGGGATGCGTACGGCGAGCCGACCGGTGTTTTAAAGGAAAATGCAAGAAATCTGGTGCTTCCATTTATACCGAAAGAAAGTCACGAAGATAAGGTGCAGAATCTGGTAGATCTTGGAAATCTTCTGAAATCCCAGGGGATTGTGGCGGTCTGCGATATGGGAAATCTGGATAATGGTGATAATTTTCCATTGTATCAGGAAGCGGCCAGACGTGGATACTGCCAGGAGACCGCAATTTATTATATGTGGGATTATTTTGCGGATGATCCGGATTTTGCTATTCATGAAACACACCGTGACAAAAACGGACAGATTTTTGCAGCAGGTCTTAAGCTGATTGGAGACGGAAGCGTTTCAGGAAGAACGGCATGGATGGACAAGCCGTATCTTGGAACAACGGATGAATATGGGATTTCCACCTGTTCGGATTCTCTGATGGAGTCAGCAGTTTCTTTCTGTAAGAGAAACCATTGCCAGCTTTCCATGCACGCGATGGGCGGAAACGCCATTACACGTGTTGTAGAGCGGGCGTACCGTGAAGAGAACTGGATGCAAGACGACACTCCGTATGTGCGGGTGGAGCACATCACTGATCCGGCACCGGAAAGTATTCAGAAAGCGGCAGAAAAAGGAATTTTCTTTGTGACGCAGCCGATCTTCATGTATGCGGAAATTGAAAGCTATCTGACGAATCTGGGAGAAGAATGGATGCGGAAGTGTTATCCAGTACGAACCATGCTGGATCAGGGTGTGCAGCTCTGCTTTTCTACGGATGCTCCGGCTACGTCCTGGGCAGTGCCGTCGGATCCGTTCCCGTGCCTGAAAGCAGCAGTAACTCGAAAAGCATATGATGGTACAGACTGCGGACAGGACCAGAGGGTAGATATTGAGACAGCAGTGAAATTGTACACAAGAGAATCCGCAAAGGCGGCAGGATTCCAGAGGATCGGACAGTTGAAAGAAGGATACAAGGCGCACTTTGCTGTTTTAGACCGGAATCTGTTTACAATTCCGGAAGAAGAGATTGATCAGGTCAAAGTGACCGCTCTTTATGTAAGCGGAAAATGCGAATATCAGCGGTAAATAAAAGATGAGAGGTAAAACATGGAAAGACAGGAATACATATGCAGTCTGCAGGAGAAAGGATGCGGAGGATGTCCGCTTCTTTCGCTTCCTTATGAGGAGCAGCTTCAGAAAAAACAAAAAGCGATGAAAAAGCTGCTGGGGAATTTCGGCAAAGTGCATCCAGTAATCGGGATGGAGGATCCGTGGCATTACCGGAATAAAGCGATTTCCACCTTTGCGGAGGGACCGGGGCATCAGCTGATCAGCGGAATTTATGCCCGTGGAAGCCACTATGTGATTCCGGTCAAGACATGTCTTCTGCATCATCCGGCACTGGACGAGGCTGTAAGGGCAGTCCGGAAAGCGGCAAGGCTCTGCAAATACAAATCGTACGATGAAGATAGGAAGACTGGCCTGATCCGTCACGTACTGGTTCGCCACAGTCTTCTGACAGACGAAGTACTGGTGGTACTTATTACAGCGTCTCCTGTTCTTCCGGGAGTGAAGACATTTGTCAAAAAAGTGAGAGAATTTTGTCCTAAAGTTACCACTATTGTCCAGAATATTAATGCAAGATCTACCAGTGCAGTTCTTGGATTTTCAGAGAAGATTCTGTATGGAAAAGGATATATTGTCGATGAATTGTGTGGTATCCGATTTCGGATCGCAGCATCCAGCTTTTATCAGATCAATCCGGTTCAGACAGAGATTCTGTATCGGACAGCCATTGAGGCGGCCGGGCTTGACGGCACACAGACTGTTCTGGATGCCTACTGTGGAGTTGGAACCATCGGACTTGCGGCGGCTCCTCATGCAAAACACGTGTTGGGAGTGGAGAAAAACGGAAGTGCTGTCAGATGTGCCATTCAGAATGCAAAAGACAACAGGATTCAGAATGCACGTTTCCTGAATGAAGATGCGACCAAAGCCATTCAGAAGATGGCGGCAAGAGGAGAAAAGGTGGATGTTGTATTTATGGATCCGCCACGGGCGGGCAGTACACCGGAATTTCTGGATGCTGTCAGCCGTATGAGTCCCGAAAAACTTGTCTACATCTCCTGCAATCCGGAAACCCAGAAACGGGATCTGGAGATCCTGAAGAAAAAAGGATGGGGAGTCAGGCTGATTCAGCCAGTGGATTTATTTCCGCATACAGAACACGTTGAAAATATTGTTGTTTTAGCGCGGAAAAATAAGGGGAGATAATGAGCAATAAGGTTGAAAGTGGAGAGAGCATGGTAATACATGTATTTCTGATACTTGCACATACTATCCCCGAGGTGATTTTATGAGCAAAAAGCAAAAAGAACAACAGAACAGGCAGAAAAATCTGAATCAGTTCAACAGCATTACGCAGAAGGTGAAGCCGGAAAATCAGAATCAAGGGCATAATGTCCGGTCTGAAGCGGTGGAGCCGAAGAAGAGACAGAGGTAAGGCATCCGAAAGGGTGCCTTTTTTGTCAGTGAACAAGTAATAGAAACGGAGCAGTAAAAAGGCCATTTACAGACGGAGATTATTGACCCGGCAAATGGTCTTTTGGTGTATAATGAAGTAAAAAACTGTCCCAAAATACTTCATGCAGGCAGGAAAACGATTGAGGGAGGAAGAAGGAAATGAATAATAAAAGAAACGAAGAAAGTTCATGCAAAGGAGTGGCAGTCGGCCTCCCATCTATGGATGAGGCACGATCTTTTCTGGAAGAGGGCGGCAGGATGAATCCGGGACCATGGATTCAGCACAGCGAATATGTAGCGGAAGCTGCCGGAAAAATCGCAGCCGAGTGTGAAGGGCTGGATGAGGAGACGGCATATATTTGTGGTCTGCTCCATGACATTGGGCGGCGGTTCGGGGTCAGTTATCTGGCACATGTCTATGATGGATATAAGTTTTTAATGGAGCATGGATATGAGAAAGCCGCTAGGACAGCGCTTTCCCATTCATTTAACGGAAAAAAGATGGAAGATTACATCGGAAAGTTCGATATATCAGAGGAAAAAAAGGAAGAACTGAAAAGTCTGTTGGATGCAATGGAATACGATGAATACGACTATCTGATTCAGCTCTGTGATTCTATTGCTGTGGGTGATGGGATTGTATCTTTGGAAGAGCGGATGAATGATGTGAAAAGCCGCTATGGTTATTATCCGCAGGAAAAATGGGACAGAAATATGGCATTGAAGGAATATTTTGAAAAAAAGATGGGAAAAGATCTGTATACAGTTGTGCCGATGAAAAGCACACCAGAACAATGAGAAAAGATGCTGCGGCATCTTTTTTTTATCCAGTTTTCTAAAATTATTTTTGAGAAGGTTTGGAGCTGGATATGGGTTGGATATGAGGTGCATGGAGATCTTTTTGGTAACTATGCACGAATTTGCTTTGAAAAGATTGTGAAAAATTCAAGTTGTAAATTTTGAATAAATAATTGACACATAATGGGATTGTATTGTATATTTTCCATAAAGGTCATATTAAGGACGCGTCCCTAACTGAGGAAGGAGAAGAAAAATGAACGAAAAAGTAAACTATTTGGAACTTGCTAACAGTCCTTTAATGTGGGCGGCAGCAGCAATCGCTGTAGGCGTGGTTATTTTCCAGTCGGTATTGTTTTTCCGGAAATCACTTACAGCAGCAAAAGAAGCAGGGATCTCGAAAGAGCAGATTAATTGTGCAATTAAAAGTAGCGCAATCTCTTCAATTGGACCATCCGTTGTAATTCTTGTAACTATGATTTCTCTTATTGTATCTATGGGAGCACCGGTATCATGGATGCGGCTTTCTTTTATAGGATCTGTAAACTATGAAGCAATGGCAGCAGGCTTTGGTGCACAGGCAATGGGTACTACATTGGAAAACCTGAATCCTACGGCATTTGCCTGTGGTGTATGGGTTATGATTTGCGGATCGCTGGGCTGGCTGATCTTTACATTCCTGTTTACGGACAAGATGGATAAGGTCAATCATATTATGTCAAAAGGAAATTCAAAAATGGTTCCAATTATCTCTGCAGGCGCTATGCTTGGTGCATTCGCAAACCTGGCAAGTGGAAACTTTTTCAATGCAGAGGGTGGATTTGCAATTGGAGGAGCACCGGCAATTGCAACAATCGTAGGATGTCTTTTGATGATGCTCTTTACCAAACTTGCAAAGGAGAAAAATATTTCCTGGCTTAGAGAATGGGCATTCGCTATTGCTATGTTCTCAGGAATGTTTGTTGGATACATTTGGAACAACATGTTATAGGAGGTAACGAAAATGAATAAAAACTACTATTCTCAAACATATATTCCCGGAATTGTAAAATGGGGAAAAATTACGATGTTACTTGGTATTATCACCTGTTTTCTGCCGGCGATTGTCATTTCATTTGTTTATAAATGTATGCCTCCGGTTTCTGCGATTATTGCAGGTACGATCTCCCAGATTGGAGTCAGCGGCGCATTCTATGTTGTCGAACCGATTTCCTACTTCCCGATTCTTGGTATTCCAGGAACTTATTTGACATTCCTTTCTGGTAATACATCCAACATGCGTGTTCCATGTTCTTCTGTTGCGCAGGAGGCAGCTGGAGTAGAGATGGGAACGGAAAAAGGTTCTATTATTTCTACAATCGGAATTGCTGTTTCTATTGTTGTAAATGTTGTAATTCTTACAATCGGTGCAATAGGAGGAAATGTCATTATTAATGCAATGCCTGAAGGGCTTAAAGGGGCGCTGAACTTCCTTCTGCCAGCTCTTTATGGAGCAGTATTTGGACAGTTCGCTATTTCTAGACCAAAGCTGGCAGGTGTAGCCGTTATCATTGCATTTGGAATGAACTGGCTTCTTCAGAATGGCTTCCTCTCTTTCCTGCCGGGAACACCATCCTATGCAGTCATTCTGGTGGCAGTATTTGGCTCCATCTTTGCAGGAAGACTGATCTACAAAAAGGAACTTGTTGAAACACCGGAAGAGAAAGGGGAATAAACTATGCTGTCGAAAGAAAGAATGATCGATCGTTTTTTGCAGATGGTTCAGATATACAGTCCGTCCAAAGGAGAAAAAGAAATGGCTGACTGGCTGGAACAGTATCTGGCTGAAAGAAACATTGAGTTCTGGTCTGATCAGGCGGGAGAAGCTTATGGGGGAAATGGAAGAAATATTGTTGCACATATTCCAGGAACCGGAAAAGGTATCCCGATCGGATTTTGCGCACATATGGATCAGATCGAACCGTGCAGAAACGTAAAGGCTGTAGTAGACGGCAGTATCATTCGGACAGATGGAACTACTACATTGGGCGGAGATGACAAATCCGGAATTGCTGCCATTTTGGAAGCAGTAGAAGATGTTCTGGAAACTAACGCCGGACATCGTGATATCTGGCTTGTGTTTACGGCTTCTGAAGAAATCAGTATGATGGGAACAAAGCATATGGATTTAAATATGCTGCCTTGTAAAGACCTGGTCGTTGCAGATGCCACAGGAGATACAGGAGTGATCGCATATAAGGCCCCTGCAATGGAAGCTGTACGCATGGTATTCCATGGAAAGAAAGCACATGCAGGCATTGAACCGGAAAAAGGAATCAATGCTGTCAAGGTAGCCGCAGAAGCAATCAGTCAGATGCATATCGGAAGAATTGATGCAGAAACGACATCAAACATTGGAAGAATTGAAGGCGGAGCTGCGACAAACATTGTGACGGATCTGGTAGAGATTACCGCAGAGATTCGATCACACAGTATGGAAAAACTGGCAGCAGAACTGGATCATATGGAGACATGCTGCAAAGAAGCCGCAGAAAAGGCCGGTGCCGGTTACGAATTTCACCATGAACTGGCATATCCGACTTTATCTGTAGATTTAGACTGCGAGCTGATGCGAGTAACAAAACAGGCTATGATAGGGGAAGAAATTCATCCGGAACTTATGGTTATTGGTGGAGGAAGTGATGCCAATGTATTGGCCGGACACGGATATCGCAGTGTGATTCTTGGATTAGGAATGCGCGATGTACACACGGTAGAAGAATCATTGGATACCGAAGAAATGTGGAAGGCAGCAAAAGTAATGCGTCGTATGATGACAGAAGAATAGGGGTGTATGCTGAGCATGGAATTGCAGGAAATGAAACAGAGGTGCCTGAGGATCATTGATGAAAACCGGGAGGAGATTATTCGTCTTGGAAAAGAAATATATCAGACACCAGAACTTGGTTTTAAAGAATTTCAAACACAAAAACGAGTGGCTGATGCATTTCAGAAAGCAGGATTTTCAGTTGAGTCTGGGATCGCATATACGGGGTGTAAGGCTGTAGGGGAAAAGAAAGAAGGACCATCCGTAGCGGTAACAGGTGAGCTGGACTGTGTGGTATGTGCAGAACACCCGGACAGTACAAAGGAAGGAAATGTTCATGCCTGTGGTCATAATATTCAGCTAGCCAATGTTTATGGATGTGCGCTGGGACTTTCACGTTCGGGTGCATTAAAGGAATTAGCAGGGACGGTGGAATTTCTGGCTGTTCCAGCAGAAGAAGGCGTGGATTACGATTATCGAAATCAGCTGATTAAGGATGGACATATTGCCTATTTTGGAGGAAAACAAGAATACATAAAACGGGGCGGCTTGGATAATACCGACATTCTCTTACAGTGCCACATGATGGAAATGCCGGCAGGAAAACGATGTACGGTAGATACAGACTGTAATGGATTTATTACCAAAACAGTCCGTTTTATTGGGGAGGCAGCTCACGCTGGTTTTGAACCTCATAAAGGAATCAATGCACTGAATATGGCAGAACTGGCACTGAACAATATTCACGCTGTTCGTGAGACGTTTCAGGAAAAGGATAAAGTAAGAGTCAGCGCTGTCATAACCGAAGGCGGTGGATTGGTGAACGTTGTACCGGCTTCTGTATCCATGCAGATTATGGTACGTGCTTTTACAGTGGAAGCTATTTTGGATGCTTCCCATAAGGTAGACCGTGCACTCAAGGCAGGAGCTTTAGCTGTTGGTGGAAAGGTAGAAATTCAGAACAGAATGGGATATCTTCCGATGCGGACAGATAGAAAACTATCCAGATTATACCGTTCCAATATGATAGAATATGCAGGAGCTGATGAAGATTCTTTTGTAGAAGTTTATGAAACAGCGGGCTCCACAGATCTGGGAGATGTTTCTCAGTTAAAACCATGTATGCATATCTGGACAGAAGGGGTTCGAGGAGGTCTCCATTCACGGGATTACCGTGTAGATGATGAAGAAAAGGCATATATCCAGCCGGCGAAGATGATGGCTCTTACTGTGATTGACCTGCTTTATGGGAATGCGGAGCAGGCAGAAAAAATTATCCGGGAATTTCAGCCAAAGTTCACGAAAGAAAATTATTTGAAGCTTTTGCAGGATAATTCTAAGGTTGAAATCTTTGACGGAAGAAGCGTATAATAATCCGTAGAATAACTGATACGGAGAGAAAAATGAAAATAGGTGTTGTAGGTCCGCAGTCATCCTGCGGTGTAATTGAAAATTATATCAGACAGATTGATGATGCTCTTGAAGTGAAAATTTATTCAGCAGAACGTGTAAATATATGTGATACGGTTATAGGCCCATGCATAGAAGAATGCGATGTGATTCTTTTTTCTGGATGTGCTGTTGAAAGTTATGTGACAGAAGCGATAGAAATTCGTAAGCCGTTTGCATCCGTGGAAAAATCCATTATCAGTGTGGCGGGAGCTTTTTTGGAAATGCAAAAAAAGGGGCTTGAGTTAGATGCTTTTAGTATTGATTTAGTAGAAAACAGAGTGATTGAAGATCTGTTGGATGCATTTCACATCCTGGCAAGAAATATTTATTCCAGCTCCTTTCAGCCAGAAGTAGAGGAAGAAGAGTATATTCGATGGCATATGAAACTCCAGGATGAGAAACGTACAAATGTAGCTCTTACAGCGCTGGCCTGGGTTTACCGGGTACTGACAGAAAAGGGATATAATGCTATTTATCTCGGACCTACAAGAGCTATGGTGCGTCATGCTTTAGAACGGTTAAAGAATGAATATGCCCTGAATCGGGCGGAGTATTCTCAAATTGCTGTGGAGATTCTCAGGCTTAGTTATGAGGAGCAGGGAGAGAATTATTATGGAAGAATGCTCAAGAAGACAGAAACAGAGAAAGAAATCATACAATATGTGAAAAGTATTCAGGGATCCGTTTTTGAGTTCGGACGAGAAGAATATGTCATTTTTGCAAGTGCCGGCTTGCTAAAGGAGAAAAAGAACCAGAATAAAATACTGAAGCTGCAGCATCAGGTAGAGGAAAAAGGAAGTTGTCTCAATGTGGGAATCGGGATGGGGATTACTTCCTACAAAGCGGAAATGAATGCCAGGAAGGCCTTGGAATATGCGATAAAGAGAGGGAAAAAAGAAATTTATCAAATTGATGAGGATAATGTGCTGGAAGGACCTCTTGGAGTAGAGAAGCAGCTTCGATATGAGTTGATCTCGTCTGATCCGCGAATTCAGGATATTGCGTCTCGTACAGGGCTGAGTGTAAGGTCGGTGTTGAAAATTATTGCGATCGCCGAGGCAAGAAAAAGCTATGTTTTTGATGCTCATGAATTGGCAGAATGTCTGGATGTCACGACACGCAGTGCCAGGCGAATCATGAATCGGATTATGGATGCGGGCCTTGGATGTGTTTATGCTAAGGAAACTGCAATTTCAGGAGGAAGACCGAAGGCATTGATTGAAATACTATTTAAAGCGAAAGAGTAAAACTTTTCCATTGTTTATAAAACAGAATGGAAATGAATTACGGATGAAATAAAAGAAGCTGGGAGAAAACGTTCCGTTAGAGGGACATTTCTTCCAGCTTCTTTAGTGCATTTGGACAGCAGCCTGCATGAAACGACAGATGTCTAATTTCATGAGCATTTAAGCAATCGTCTGAACTCCTGTCACTTCATATCCTTCTTCTGTAACAGCAGCAGTGAGAATCTCATCTGTAACAGATTCCGGTACGCAGACAGTTGCTGTTTTGTCTTCCAGGCTGACAGCAACATCCGTTGCGCCCTCGATTGCTTCCAGCGCTTTCTTCACGTGTTTTACGCAGTTTGGGCACATCATTCCTTCTACTGAGAGTTGTTTTTTCATTGTAATACCTCCTGAGTTCTGTTTCGTTATATTTGGACAGTAGTATTCTTGCGGGAGAGCTTCCTTGGTGGAAGGCTCTTCGGGAGAGACATGTTCTGCTATCGTCGTGTGTGTAATAGCAAATGACTTTGGTTCTGTTTCCATATTGACGGAAGCGGATCCGTGTTTTGGTTTGAAGAAACGCAGGCGGAGAGCATTGCTTACGACAAAGACGGAGCTGAAGCTCATGGCGAGAGCCGCAACCATCGGATTCATCTTCAGGCCAAAAGCGGTGTAGAAGCATCCGGCTGCAATCGGGATACAGATTGCATTGTAGAAAAATGCCCAGAACAGGTTTTCCTTGATGTTGCGGATGGTCGCTTTGCTAAGCTCGATGGCGCCTGCCACATCCAACAGGTCGTTCTTCATCAGGACAATGTCGGCGGATTCCATAGCAATGTCAGTACCTGCACCGATAGCGATTCCGACATCTGCTCTGGCAAGAGCCGGAGCATCGTTGATACCATCACCGACCATGGCGGTCTTTTTACCGCTTTCCTGAATTCGGCGGATTTCTTCTTCTTTATCCTGAGGGAGCACTTCAGCAATGACACGGTCCACACCGACCTGCCGACGGATTGCTTCGGCAGTCTTTTTGTGGTCTCCGGTCAGCATGACGACTTCAATTCCCATAGCCTGCAGCTCTTGGACTGCCTGTCGGCTTGTCGGTTTTACGACATCGGCTACAGCGATCATGCCAAGGAGTCGACGATCTTCAGCAAAGTATAATGGCGTCTTCCCGGCGGATGCCATTTTATCCTGTAGCTGCTCCAGCGCCGGATCATGAATGGAAAAGGCGTCCATCATCTTCTGGTTTCCAGCCAGATATTCTACACCAGAGATTGTTCCCTTTATGCCCTGTCCGGGTATCTGCTGAAAGTTCTGCACCGCAAGATATGTGATCTGCTGTTTTTCCGCTTCCTCGACAATCGCATGTCCAAGTGGATGCTCAGAGAGAGTTTCCAGGGAGGCAGCCACCTGAAGAAGTCTGCTTTCTGCAATATCCGGTTCGCAGATGATATCGGTCACCATCGGTTTTCCCTGTGTGATCGTACCGGTCTTATCCATGACAACTGTCTGAATCGAGTGGGCGTTTTCCAGTGACTCTGCGGACTTGATCAGAATTCCGTTTGTGGCTCCGCGGCCGGTTCCAACCATGATTGCGGTCGGAGTCGCAAGACCAAGCGCACATGGACAGGAGACTACCAGAACGGAAACAGCAATGGTCAGCGAAAATTCAAAGGAGGCGCCAAAGATCATCCAGACAACAGAGGAAATAATGGCGATGGTAATGACAATCGGAACAAAAACGCCGGCTACTTTATCTGCAAGTTTTGCGATCGGAGCCTTGGAACTGGTTGCTTCATCCACAAGACGGATAATCTGTGCAAGAGCGGTTTCGTCCCCGACTTTGGTCGCCTGCATTTTGAAGTAGCCGCTTTTATTGACGGTTGCGCCGATGACTTTGTCTCCAGCCTGTTTATCAACTGGGATGCTCTCTCCTGTAATGGCAGATTCATCAATGGAGGCGGAGCCTTCTATCAGGATTCCGTCTACCGGAATGGATTCGCCGGCTTTTACAATCAGTATATCACCTTTTTCCAGTTCATCCACCGGAATTGAGCATTCCATGCCGTCACGGATGACGGTTGCAGTCTTCGGGGCAAGATTCAGAAGCTTATTGATGGCATCGGAAGTTCTGCCTTTTGCACGTGCCTCGAAAAACTTGCCAAGGGTGATCAGAGTCAAGATAGTACCTGCGCCCTCAAAGTACAGGTCGTGGGAAAACTGATGCACCATTGTGATGTCCCCGTGTCCGAGACCGAATGCAATCTTATACAATGCGTAGATGCCGTATACAAGAGAAGCCCCGGATCCGAGGGCGATCAGGGAATCCATGTTCGGGGATCTGTGAATCAGAGCCTTAAACCCGACACGATAATATTTGAAGTTGATAAATACAACCGGAATCAGGAGCAGAAACTGGGTAAACGCGTAGATCATGGAATTTTCCGTGCCAAGGAAAATATCCGGCAATGGCCAGCCCATCATATGTCCCATGGAAAGATAAAACAACGGGACTGTGAAGACAAAGGACCAGAGCACCCTCCGTTTCATGCTTTCATATTCTTTCTTTGCAGCAGTGGTAGATGCGGACTGTGCCGTGGCGGAAGATGCTTTCTTCTGACCTTCAATCTGTAAGGAGGCACCATATCCGGCTTTTTCTACTGCCTGAACAATATCAGTTCCGGTCAAAGTCTGGTCATCGTAGGTGACGACCATGCTGTTTTTTAAAAGGTTGACCGAACACTCTTTCATACCGGGAAGAGACGAGACTGCTTTTTCTACACGGGAAGAGCAGGCAGCACAGCTCATGCCGGTTACATTATATTTTTCCTGCATGTCTATTCTCCTTTCTAGTCGTACGGTCAGGAGAAAACTGCCGTATCATGACCATGAATATTCTTATAAGGAGCAAATACACATATACGGGGTATGAGTATCTGCGTGGCTTTAGTATAATCCAAAACAAGGAGTTTGACTTGCCCAAACAGAAATAAAATTAGTCCAAATGGAAGAAGTAGAAAAACGGACAGGCGTTTTTTATACGTCTGTCCGCTTCTTCTGGATAAAAGTGCCTTCTCTGTATTTTTTTCGATAACTGCTTGGTGTCAGATTTGTGAATTCTTTAAATGCCTTGGCAAATTTCCCCTGGGTTTCGTATCCTACTTTCGCGGCGATCTCAGCAATGCTTTCGTCTGTCTGCTGCAGAAGCTCCATCGATTTGCGGATCCGAAATTCTTTCATATAAGTTGCAATGGGCATTCCATAAACGCCTTTAAAAATCTCTTTGAGCGATGAGGTGTTGATCAGATACTGACGGGATAGCTCCTCAATCGTATAGCGGCGGTTCAGGTGTTCGGTCAGCTGATGATGGATCTCCTGCATCAGCTCTGCCTGCCGGGACTGGTACTGAGTAAGAGCAGAGTTTTCCGGGGACAGGCGGCATAAATATAGAAGTAGTTCCTGAACTTTCAATTTGAAATACGGCATACGAAGCTGTTCCGGAAGTCCGTATAATGGACGAAAAATACTGTCAATATCCGGCCCGGACGGAAGAGCGGCAGGAGTCTCCGGCAGGCAGAACCGACGGTAGAGAAGATCCGGATCCAGCATTGCGTCCTGCAAGACCGGAGGCATATGCGAAGCAAGTTCCTTCAGATTGATAAAAATACTGATACTTTCGCAGTAGCCAAGCGGAAAGGTCATGACAGAATCTGCACAACAGTCTGTATTGTGCAGGGACAGATCTCCGCTTCCGAGGTAGACGGAGGTCCCGCTTTTGAAATTCCAGCCGATTCGGCCAAACTGGCAGTAGGTAATCTCAAGAATATGACGGTTCGCGCTGTGCTGGATCGAAACCTGGTCTGCCAGAAAACAGTCGAGAGAAAGCAGGATGCCGGGAAACACAGGATAGATTTCCATTTTCCCTTTTCCGGCTATCTGTGCTTCGAACTGCTCTGTAAACAGGCTGTTTTCCTGATGGTTATTCGTGCGCTGCTCAAGAACAAGGGAACCGTTTGGGACATTGCGCAAAACAGATTCAATCCGAATTAATGATTCATGTTTCATATCTTATTTTCCCTCTTTATGACTAAATGCGGAAGAAGGACAGGAAATCTGGATCACCTGCTCGATCATATGATGAAGCAGCTGGGCCTGTACCGTGTCGGCCGCTTTATAATAGACTTCTTTTCCTTCCCGCCGACTGACAATCAGTCCAGTGATTTTCAGCTGTTTTAGATGGTGGGATACTGCCGGGCTGCTCATTTCCACAAGCGAGGAGATATTGATGACACATTCCTCGCAGTGGCATAAAAGCCAGAAAATCCTGATCCGGCTCTGGTCGCCCATCTGCTTGAACAGATCCGCTACAATCTGAAATTCTTCCGGACTTGGAATCTGATCCGGCATATGTTCAAACGTCTGGCCGTGATCATGGGGTAAAGTTTTCATAAGCCATTCCTCCTTTGATGCTATTTTTACTATAACAGTATGGACGAAAGAAAACAAGGCGGAAGAAATTTCCGTGCAGGAAGAATGAATTTGCCCAAAAGGAAATAGATTTGGCCGGTTTGGAAGGGAAATTGCTATGTCCATTGACCTGAAAGGAAGATGTGCTATTATAAAAGCAAACGATTAAACGATTGTTTAATTAAGCAAGGGTAACAGAAAGGATGTAGAATCATGAAAAGAAGTTATAAGATCGAAGTAGACTGTGCGAATTGTGCAAATAAAATGGAAGATGCAGCAAAGAAGACACCGGGGGTGAAAGATGCTGTTGTTAACTTTATGTTGCTTAAGATGAATGTTGAGTTTGAAGATGGGCAGAATCCGAAGGAAGTGATGCAGGATGTTCTCAAAAACTGCAAAAAGGTAGAGGCTGACTGTGAGATCTTTCTTTAAGATGTTCGTTTCTGAATAAGTGCACCGTAGATTTAGAAAAAAATTCTACGGTGCATTTCTTAAAAACAATATATGAACACGTGAACATATATAAAAACAAAGGGAGAAAATCACTATGACGAAAAGACAGAAAATCATGTTGATGAGGATTTTGATTGCAGCCTTGCTTCTTGTAGGACTGAATTTTGTCCCGGCAGAAGGCTGGTTCCGGTTTGTGCTGTACCTGATTCCATATCTCGTAATTGGTTATGATATTTTATTAAAAGCGTTCAAAGGGATCCGCAATGGTCAGGTGTTTGATGAATGCTTTCTGATGGCAGTGGCAACGATCGGAGCCATTGCGCTGGCTCTTTATGAAAGGAGTGGAGACTATACGGAGGCCATTGCCGTCATGCTCTTTTATCAGATTGGAGAATGGTTCCAGAGCTATGCGGTTGGAAAAAGTCGGCGCAATATCAGTGAGCTGATGAATATCCGACCTGATTATGCCAATATTGAAAAAGATGGAAAACTCGAAAAAGTGGATCCGTATGATGTGGAAATAGGAAGTACGATTGTAGTTCAGCCGGGGGAAAAGGTACCCCTTGACGGTATCATTGTGGAGGGCGCATTCACTTTAAATACCAGTGCGCTGACAGGAGAAAGCCTCCCCAAAGATACAAAAAGCGGAGACGAGATTATCAGTGGATGTATTAATATGACAGGAGTTCTGAAAATTCGCACCACAAAGGAATTTGGAGAGTCTACGGTATCCAAGATTCTGGATCTGGTGGAGAATGCAAGTTCCCGAAAATCTCGTTCGGAAGATTTTATCTCCAGATTTGCCCGGGTATATACGCCTGCGGTCTGCTATGCGGCACTGGCACTTGCATTTTTGCCGCCTCTTGTCCGGATGCTTTTCATGGGGCTTTTGGCGGATTGGGGAACCTGGATCTATCGGGCGCTTACGTTCCTTGTCATCAGTTGTCCGTGTGCCCTTGTGATCAGTATTCCACTTAGTTTCTTTGCGGGAATCGGAGGAGCGAGTAATGCAGGGGTTCTTGTAAAGGGTTCCAATTATCTGGAAACACTTTCCCGAACAAAGACAGTGGTCTTCGACAAGACAGGCACATTGACGAAAGGTGTCTTTGAAGTCAATGCTATCCATCACAATTCTATGGAAGAGAGAAAACTGATCGAATATGCGGCACTGGCGGAGAGCGCATCTTCCCATCCGATCAGCAGGAGTCTGAAAAAAGCCTACGGGAAATCGATCGACCGATCCCGGGTGGAGGACATTCAGGAGATCAGCGGCAATGGTGTGATAGCCCGTGTGGACGGTGTAGAAGTGGCAGCAGGAAATGAAAAGCTTATGGAGCGTCTGGGAATTACTTATCAGAAGTGCCATCTGGCAGGAACGATTATCCATATGGCGGTAGACGGCGCATATGCAGGTCATATTGTAATCTCTGATATTGTGAAGTCGCATGCCAAAGAGGCTGTGCAGACATTAAAAAAAGCAGGAGTCACCAAAACAGTGATGTTGACCGGCGATGCCGCAAACGTAGCGGACAAAGTAGCCGCAGAATTGGGAATTGATATGGTTTACAGTGAACTGCTTCCTGCGGATAAGGTGAAAAAAGTAGAAGAACTTTTAAAGGAAAAACCGGAAAAATCGGCGGTGGCATTTGTAGGTGATGGAATCAATGATGCACCGGTTCTGGGACGTGCGGATATCGGGATTGCTATGGGAGCCATGGGCTCGGATGCAGCAATCGAGGCGGCAGATGTAGTGCTGATGGATGATGATCCGATGAAGATTGCAAAGGCGATCCGGATATCCCGGAAATGCCTGCGGATTGTCTATCAGAATATTGTATTTGCCATCGGTATTAAGCTGATCTGCCTTGTTCTGGGAGCGGTCGGAATTGCAAATATGTGGCTTGCCATTTTTGCGGATGTGGGCGTTATGATTCTGGCAGTACTCAATGCAATTCGGGCTCTGTTTGTAAAAAAACTATAGTTGTGTGTATATGCAGACGACATCCGCATTGTGCTATAATAGAAAAAATGAACGGAAGCAAAAGCGAGGTACTGATGTAGTATGAAACAGGTGATACAGGAAGATTTGATTTATGAAATTCTGTCTGTGGTAGAAGAGATTCCGGAAGGAAATATTGCCACCTACGGGCAGATCGCAAAGCTGATCGGAAGAGAGAAAAATGCAAGATTGGTGGGAAAGGTACTCGGTATGGCTTCCAGTTACGGTGAGTACCCGTGCCATCGGGTAGTCAATCATGCAGGACGGCTCGTGCCGGAATGGAGAGAGCAGAAGTTACTTCTGGAAGAGGAAGGGGTGCCATTCAAGGACGAAAACCATGTGGACTTAAAACTCTGCCGGTGGGACTGCTGAGATCAGATAGCGGACAGCCTCGGCAACACCGTCGTGGTTGTTGGAGGAAACTACCACATCTGCCATGGATTTCAAGTCAGATACGGCATTTCCCATCGCAAAACGCAGGCCCGATGCCTGAAACATGGTGATATCATTTTCGCCGTCACCGATGCAGGCGATTTCGTCCTTTGAGACGGAAAGATAGTCTGCTACGGCTGAAAGGGCAGTGCCCTTGGTGGCATTGGAGGAGTAGATTTCTGCATAATATGATGTATGGGCAGAAGAAAGCTCAGGGAACTCAGAGACAATGCGTCTGGTACGTTCCCTGGCTTTTTTTGTGAGAAGGAAAAACTGCAGCTCCTCCACATCCGCGTGCCGGCTTCGGATGAATTCTGCAAGATCCGGCACTGCTTTTGTCTGCGAGGCGTCACGGCCATAGATCAGGTGTCCGAAGAAAGGCAGAAGCTGACCCTGCAATAGGTAATCATGGTGGATATGTGCCGCCATTTTCAGGTCCGGTCCCTGACAGGATTCAATAATCGTCGTCGCTGCCTCGGAAGGCATGAGGGCACAAAACAGAGTCTTTTGCTCTTTCAGATCTACGGCAACAGCACCGTTGGAGGAGATAACATAGCGGAACAGACCTGTTTTCCTGAGCTGATGCGGAATACAGGAGAGAGCACGACCGGTAGTAGGGACAATCTCAATCCCCGATGTTCTCGCAAGATGTAACGCATCCATCGTCTTTTGACTGATTTTACTATAGGAATTCAGACAGGTTCCGTCCATGTCAAGTGCAAGCAGTTTCATAATGTTTTTCCTCTTTTCTTAGTTGAAACAAATGGTGTTAATTGTTACTGTAACAGTTCGACAAAAGCGCCAAGTCTTGTATCGATCTGTGCCTGATCCGACGGGGAATAGTCGGTGTTAATGGCAATATATGGAATGTGTTTCTTCTGTGTGACAAATTTTTTGACTGCATCGGATTCGATAGCAAACGTGTGGCATGCCTGAAGCAACACTTCCACGACGCCGTCCACCTGATATTCGTCTATCTGTACATCCAGAGCTTCGAGACGGCCAGGATTCGGGCTCATGACAGAACAGTTGACGCGGAGATATTTCTCTGCGATTGCCGTGATCGGGTCCTTTTCTTCATCAATCGGGTCTTTCTTTTCACGAGGGCCGCAGCAGTTTTCAAATCCAACGACGTCGGCTCCAAGCTCTTCAATTCGCTTCACGATCTTATCCATAACGCCGTTTGTAGGACATCCGGTAATCAGGACACGCGGACGGGAAGGCTTTCCTTTATATTCACGTTCATAAAGATTTTTTAATTCAGCAGTACGCTGATTGAGGAATGCGATCTTTTCTTCCAGATCCGGTGAAAATTCGTTGGATGAAATTACGGTATTGATCTCATATCCACTGATCGGAGACGGTTTCAGCCGGGCTACTTCGAAGAAGTCAAGGACAGCCTTACGTTCCCGGTTCCGAAGTTTGATTGCATTGCGGATCTGATCATCCGTAATGGTGATACCGTAAAACTGTTCCAGATCTTCTTTTACACTGATGACTTCCTGTTTCCAAAATTCCAGAGCACCCCGTCCGGTCTTTCCAGGCGGCAGCTGCATGATGTGGCAGTGTTTCAGCTCGCTCATCAGCTCGTACATTTTTTTCTTTCCGTCACAGGTTGTTTCGGCCAGAACCATATCCGAAAAATAGAAGAACGGGCACCGGTCGGTCACAGCGGCACCATAACTGGCCTTGATGAGAGGGCAGAGATTTTTGGGAAGCCGGAGCTCGGCAGCAGGGATGTTGTCGTCTCCAATTCCACACAGAACAACGGCAACAGCATCGGCGGCAAGAATCAGTTCCCAAGGGGTATAGGTACAGAAGACACCGACAATCCGGCGCCCCTGCTCTTTCAGTTCTTTCATGGTGATAAATGCCTTCTTGCGGGCTTCCGGGTATGTTTCAAAGTTTTCAGGCAAAGAAAATTCGGGCATTTTAGTTCCTCCTTAGTTGTTATTTATGATTATACTAGATATTATAGGAAAAATCTCAAAAGATTGAAAATAGAAACCGGAAATAGGATGGATAGAGAAAATCGATAATAGAAGTTGAGTACTCTTTTGGCTGTTTTGCCTAAAAATGAAGAAGTAAAACTATGATATATGATGAAAAGAAAATTTATAGTGGACAAATGAAGCCGAAACTGATAATATAAATACGTAAATGAAGTTTGTTATTACGTAATGGTAAGCAAGACTGTTTATAATACTGATGGACTGGTATTGTAGGCAGTTTTTTATTTTGCATCAAAGTACTTCGCTGTTTCGCCGCTTACCGGAAGGGATGAGAGCAAGTGAAAATTGTCAGAGTTCTAAACACTAACGCGGTTGTATCGACAGATCGGCAGGGAAAGGAAATCATCATTACCGGTGCCGGTATCGGATTTAAAAAGGAAAAAGGCGAAGAACTGGACAAATCTCTTGTAGAGAAGATTTACTGCCTGCAGAGTGAAGAGGACAATCACCGACTTCAGCAGGTAGTTCGGGAGATTTCAGAGAAATACTTGGAGACGTCGGGAAAAGTCGTGGCTTCAGCGAGAAATGCAGGACTGAAAGTCCGAGATACCTTGTATGTGACGCTGACCGATCATATCAATTCGGCAGTTGAACGCTATCAGAATGGGATCAGACTGAAAAATATGATGCGTCATGAGATCAGGAAGTTTTACCTTCTGGAGTACCGGATTG
The DNA here is from genome assembly GCA_963559135.1 of uncultured Sellimonas sp. Classification (GTDB taxonomy): domain Bacteria; phylum Bacillota; class Clostridia; order Lachnospirales; family Lachnospiraceae; genus Sellimonas. The sequence goes on along the minus strand of CAUWJP010000002.1, from coordinate 76,661 downwards.
GCTGCCAGGCAATTAAATGGATTGACGAAAAGACAGGGATTGATCTCGGAGAAGATGAGGCGGCATTTATTGCCATGCACATCGTATCGTCCGAGTTTGAGACAAGTGAAGTTTCAGATGTACAGAAGATCACAGAACTGATCAATGCAATTATCAAGATTGTAAAGATGCATTTTAAAATTGATTTTGACGAGGATTCCGTATCCTATCAGAGATTTCTGACACATTTGAAGTTTTTTTCTGCCAGGGTTATGGACGGTGAAGTATATAAGGATAGCATGGAGGAAATTTACCGTGTCATGGTAGTACAGAACAGGTTGGCATATACCGGCGTGGAAAAAGTGGCACAGTTTATCGAAAAGCAGTACGGGTACAGGCTTAGTATTGATGAAGAACTGTATCTGCTGATTCATATAAAAAGAATATTGGATGAACAACAAGAGTAGTTCGCAGGTTTGTTATTATTCAGTTAAGCAAGACCTGATCACAAGAAGGGCGTACATCCCGGGAATGTATGTGCTTTTTGTGGTCAGGTCTTTCTATTTTCCGGGAAATTCCGGAATTATCAAATATGATATGAAGAGGTGAAGACATGGATTACGCAAGTGTAGCAAAAAAGATCCTGCAGCGTGTAGGGGGAAAAGAAAATGTGATCAGTCTTGTACATTGTATGACACGGCTTAGATTCACACTGAAAGACGAGTCCATCGTGGACGATGAGGCAGTGAAAAAGACAAAAGGCGTTATGGGCGTCATGAAGAAGGCGGGCCAATATCAGATCATTATTGGAAATGATGTGACCAATGTATATGCAGAACTCAATAAACTTGGTAATTTCTCAAATGAGGCTCCGAAAAAGGTGCCGGTAGAGAAAGAAAAGAAGAATGTGGTTTCTGTGCTGATGGATACGATTTCCGGCATCATGGCTCCGGTCATTCCGGCTATTATCGGTGCAGCAATGATCAAAGTACTGCTGACACTCCTGCCGATGATCGGGGTGTTGGATACAGAAGGATATACATATAGTCTGTTAAGTGTCATGGGGGACGGAGCATTCTTCTTTATGCCGGTACTGATTGCGATCTCCGCATCCAAGAAATTTGGTACCAATATGTATTATGCAGCAAGTATCGCACTGATTATGTTGCATCCGAATTTTATTTCTCTGATGAGCGAAGCAAATGAAGCAGGTGAAATAGTGAAATTTCTGGGAGTTATCCCGGTAACGTATGCATCCTATTCTTACTCAGTTATTCCGATTATCCTTGCAGTATGGTCGTTGAAATATGTGGAAAAACTGGTAGACAAGATCACTCCTGTGGTGACAAAAAACTTCTTAAAACCGATGCTGGTTGTACTGATTGAAGCACCGATTGCCTTGATCGTATTAGGACCTCTTGGAGCCATTTTCGGAAATGTATTGTCTGATGCAGTATACTTTGTACATGACAAACTTGGATTTATCGCAATCGGTATTGTAGCCGGTATCTATCCGTTTGTCGTGATGGCAGGAATGCACCATGCATTTACGCCGATTAAGCTTGGTATGATCGCGACAACAGGGTATGAAAACTTTATCTGTATCGGAGAACTATGCTCTAATATGGCACAGGGTGCGGCGGCGCTTGCAGTATCTATCAAAAGTAAAAACAAAGATTTCAAACAGATTGCCGGTTCTTCCGCATTTTCCGCACTGTTTGCAGGAATTACAGAGCCTGCTCTTTACGGCGTAACACTTCGTCTGAAACGGCCGATGCTTGGAGCATGTATTGGAGCAGCTGTAGGAGGACTGTTCGGCGGATTCTTCCAGATGAAATGTTTTGGTATTGCAACACCGGCGATTGTAACGATTGTACAGTATGTAGAGGAAGACCGGGCATCTAGTCTTCTGATTGCAGCGCTTACAATTCTTCTGACGGTCGTAGTGACATTTATCGCAACAATGATTATCGGATTTGAGGATATTGTGGATGAGGACGATGATCTGGACGAAGTGACAATGGAAGCGGATATGGAAAAGGAAGCACCGAAAGAGAAACTTCTTGAAGAAGGAGAAGAGATTCACGTATCCAGCCCGATGCAGGGAGAATGCATCCCACTGGAAGAGGTGAAAGATGCTACATTTTCGCAGGGAATTCTAGGAAAAGGAGCAGCAGTGATTCCAGAGAAAGGAGAAGTGAGAGCCCCGTTTGACGGCCGGATTGACGTGATGTTTGAGACTGGACATGCGGTTGGACTGACAAGTGAAGATGGGGTAGAACTTCTGATTCATGTCGGAATGGATACTGTAAATCTGGAAGGAAAATATTTCTATCCGAAAAAGTCATCCGGAGACGAGGTAAAAAAAGGCGAAGTGATTCTGGAATTTGACAAAGATGAAATTGTAAAAGCCGGATATGATATTACGACTCCGATTATCGTTTCCAACACAGATAAATTCAAAGACGTGGAGGCTGCAGTGACCGGAGCGGTAAAAGAACTGGATGATATTTTAATAATTAGATAAGAAAAGAATGAAGGAGGAAAGGCAATGGAACAGATGAAAGCAGCTGGATTTCCGGAAGGATTTTTATGGGGTAGCGCATCTGCTGCCTATCAGATTGAAGGTGGCTGGCAGGAAGGCGGTAAAGGTGTAACAAACTGGGATACGTTTGTACGTATTCCAGGCAAGACATTTAAGGCAACGACAGGCGATGTGGCAGTTGACCATTATCACAGATACAAAGAGGATATTGCATTGATGGCAGAAATGGGACTGAAAACCTACCGCTTTTCTATCTCCTGGGCAAGAATCTATCCGGAAGGAAAAGGGAAAGTCAATGAGGACGGTGTTGCCTTTTACCAGAATATCATTGATGAATGTCTGAAATATCAGATCGAACCAATGGTGACAATCTACCACTGGGATCTCCCTCAGGCACTTGTGGACGCTTATCAGGGTTGGGAAAGCCCGCAGATTATCGATGACTTTGTCAATTATGCAAAGACACTGTTCACACGATTTGGAGATAAAGTGAAATATTGGATTACACTGAATGAGCAGAATATTTTCACTTCCCTTGGATGGCTTACTGCACAGCATCCACCTGGAAAATTTGATGACCAGAAAATGTTTTATCAGGTGAATCACCATGCTTTCATGGCTCATGCAAAGACTGTGCTTGCCTACCGGGAAATGGGCGGAAAAGGAGAGATCGGTGCAAGTTTTGCATACACCCCATCCTATGCACTGGACTGTAAGCCAATCAATGCTATGGCAAAAGCAAATTACGATGATCTGAAGAATTATTGGTGGATGGATGTTTACGCATATGGACGTTACCCGATTGCGGCGCTTACCTATTTAAGAAAGAAAGGATTTGCGCCGGACATGGCCGAAGGAGATGAGGAGATCTTAAGAAAAGCAGCTAAAGAGATCACCTTTATGGGCGTAAATTACTATCAGAGCTGTGTCTGCGAATACAATCCGATAGACGGTGTAACACCATACGGAACGATGAATACAAGCGGTGTCAAAGGATCTGCTCAGGAAGTGGGAATCCAGGGAATCTATAAAAATCCGGCAAATCCATATCTCCTGACAACCGACTGGGATTGGAGTATCGATCCATCCGGGCTGTGGTTCTGTTGCCGTGAAATTACAAGCCGCTACGGACTTCCGATTATCATTTCCGAAAATGGACTCGGCGCATTTGACAAGAAAACGGAAGAAAATGAGATTCACGATGAGTACCGGATCTGCTACCTGAAAGAGCATATCAAGGCACTGGGAGAAGCGATCGAAGAAGGATGTCAGGTCCTTGCTTACTGCACATGGTCGTTCACGGATCTTTTAAGCTGGCTGAACGGCTATCAGAAACGCTACGGATTCGTCTATGTAGAGCGTGAAGAAGAGGAAGGCGGTACCTTGAACCGCTACAAAAAGGACAGTTTCTATTGGTATCAGAATGTGATCCGGACAAATGGGGCGGATATCTTTCGGGAATAAAGACGTGACGGTACAAGAGCTACATTGGCAGTTTGAAAGTTCTTTCAGAACGTGCCCATGATTGACTTTTATATATGACAAGCTTATAATAATATCAGCTAGATAAAAACATATTGAAAGTGGGGTATTAGCAATGGATCAAGCAAAATTAGGAAGAATCTTAACAAAGATGGAAGAGCAGGGAATGCCGCAGATGATTATTTCCGATCCTCCGACAATTTATTACTTAACAGGTAAGTGGATTCATCCAGGCGAAAGAATGTTAGCTCTTTACCTGAATGTAAATGGAAATCACAAACTTGTAATTAATAAATTATTCCCACAGGAAAAAGATCTTGGTGTTGAACTTGTTTGGTATGATGATGTAGAGGACGCAGTTGAAATCTTAAGCCAGTTTGTAGAAAAAGACAAACCGATCGGAATTGATAAAGTATGGCCGGCAAGATTCCTTCTCAGACTTCAGGAATTAGGTGCAGGAAGCAAATTCCTTAACGGTTCTATGATCGTTGACTATGTAAGAATGGTAAAAGACGAGCATGAGCAGCAGCTGATGAGAGAAGCTTCCCTTGCAAACGACAAGATTATGGAAGAGCTGATTCCGCTTGTAGTAAAAGGATACACAGAGAACGAACTGAACGCAAAAGTTCGTGAAATGTATGCAGCTACAGGTCATTCAGGAGTTTCCTTTGACCCGATCACAGCATACGGAAAATCCGGTGCAGACCCGCATCATGTAACAGATGATACAAAAGGAAAACGCGGAGACAGTGTTGTACTTGATATCGGTGGTATCTTAAATGACTATTGCTCAGATATGACAAGAACAGTCTTTATCGGAGAAGTATCTGACAAAGCAAGAGAAGTATACGAGATCGTAAAAGAAGCTCAGCAGAGAGGTATCGATGCTGTAAAACCGGGCGCAAGAATGTGTGACGTTGACCTTGCTTGCCGTAACTATATCACAGAAAAAGGATATGGCGAATACTTTACACACAGAACCGGACATTCCATCGGTATGGAAGACCATGAATACGGAGATGTTTCTTCTGTAAACGAAGACATCATCCAGGTTGGACAGGTATTCTCCATCGAACCAGGTATCTACCTGATGGACGAAGGAATCGGTGTTCGTATCGAAGACCTTGTTATCGTAACAGAGGACGGATGCGAAGTACTGAACCACTTCACAAAAGACCTGATTGTAGTTCCGGAAGAATAAGAAAAACAAATGAGATCCCTCGGATGAAAATCCGGGGGATTTTTATGCTAAAATTACATGTTCCGTTTGACAACAGGAAAAAACAGTGATTAGATAGGAGTATGTAATTATGAGAAGAAAGGAAGAAAGAGTATGATCAGCAGATATACATATGGAAGCTGCATTGAAACCGGTGCGGTACCGGAAAAGCCTGAGATCGAGGCAGGAGCGCTTCCTTTTTTTGTGGTAGATGAAGAACAGATGACTTTGGAATATCGGATGGCGGAGCACGATCGGGTATACGGGCTGGGTGAGAATCTGCGTGGAATCAATAAACGTGGCTGGATTTATGAAAGCAGATGCACGGATGACCCAAATCATATGGAAGAGAAACGTTCTCTCTATGCTGCCCACAACTTTTTTGTAGTGGACGGATCGGAGACATTTGGCGTTTTCGTGGACTACCCGGGAATTGTAAGTTTTGATATTGGATATACGAAGATGGAGGAACTGAAAATCCAGACATCGGACTGGAACCTTGATGTCTACGTGATCACAGGCATGGATGTGAAAGATATTGTAAAACAGTTCCGGAAAATGATCGGCCGCAGTTACATTCCGCCGCTCTGGGCATTCGGATACGGACAGAGCCGTTGGGGATATCGGAGTGAGGATGATGTCCGGGAAGTTGTGAAAACGTACCGGGATCTCCAGATTCCGCTGGACAGCGTATATCTGGATATTGATTATATGGAGCGGTACAAGGATTTTACCCTCAATCAGGAGACATTCCCGGATTTTCCGGACTTTGTAGAAGAAATGAAGCAGGAGAACATTCACCTGGTACCGATTATCGATGCCGGTGTGAAAGAGGAAAAGGGGTATCCGGTTTACGAAGAAGGAATCGAGAAGGGATATTTCTGCAAAAAAGAAGATGGGACTCCGTTCGTGGCTGCAGTGTGGCCGGGCAGAGCGTTGTTCCCTGATATGCTCAATACCGAGGCCAGAAACTGGTTTGGTGATCAGTATCGTTTCCTTTTGGATCAAGGGATCGAGGGCTTCTGGAACGACATGAATGAGCCGTCCATTTTCTATACAGAGGACAGCCTGAAGGCGGTTATGGAAAAAATCGATACTTATAAGGGGAAAAATCTGGATCTAGACAGTTTCTTCGAATTCCAGGGACTGGTGGGAGGTCTCTCTAACAATCCGGAAGATTATAAGGCATTTTACCATGATATGGACGGTGTCCGGGTGCGTCATGACCGGGTGCACAACCTGTTTGGATATAATATGACAAAAGCGGCAGGAGAAGCTTTTGAACGGTTGGAACCGGATAAGAGAATTCTTATGTTTTCCCGTTCTTCCTATATCGGCATGCACCGGTATGGCGGAATCTGGCAGGGTGACAACAAGTCCTGGTGGTCCCATCTGCTTTTAAATATCAAGATGATGCCGTCTCTGAATATGTGCGGATTTCTCTATACAGGAGCGGACCTGGGCGGATTCGGAGCGGATACGACAGAGGAACTTCTGATGCGCTGGCTGGAGTTTGGTATCTTTACACCGCTTATGAGAAATCATTCTGCCGACGGAACAAGGGAACAGGAAGTTTACCGGTTTGGAAATACGGCAGGATTCCGGCATGTGATCGGGCTGAGATACCGTCTTATTCCGTATCTTTATAGTGAATATATGAAAGCGGTACTCCGAAGTGAAATGATGTTCCGGCCGCTGGCATTTGATTATCCGGAAGATAAGTATGCCGTGCAGGTGGAAGATCAGCTGCTTCTCGGTAATGAACTGATGCTTGCTCCGGTCTATGAGCAGAACGCAAGAGGACGTTATGTTTATCTGCCGGAGAAGATGAAGATGGTACGATTTAAAGAGGACGGCACGATGGAGACAGAGATTCGTCCGGCAGGTCATCAGTACATTGATATAGCACTGACAGATGTTGTATTTTTCCTGCGCCCGGATACGCTGATTCCACTTGCAAAGCCGGCACAGTGTACTAAAGATATTGATTTTGAGGATGTACAGCTTCTTTCCTATGTAAAAGAGGAAATGGCATCTTACGAATATTATCATGATGACGGATATGAAAAGGATTACGAGAATCCGGATCATATTTCGATTCTGTTTACAACAGTACAGGATGTTCAGGAGTAAGGAAGATGACAAAAAAAGAACTGACATTAGAAGTAATTGAAAGGCTGAAGAAAGAATATCCGGACGCGGACTGCACACTGGATTACAATGAGGCGTGGAAACTTTTGATCAGTGTCCGGCTGGCGGCCCAGTGCACCGATGCGAGAGTCAATGTGGTGGTGCAGGATTTGTATGCAAAATATCCGGATATCAACTCAGTGGCGGAGGCACCTGTGGAAAAGATTGAAGAAATTGTGCGTCCGTGTGGATTAGGAAAGAGTAAGGCCGGAGATATCAGCGCCTGCATGAAGATTCTGCGGGATGAGTACGGTGGACAGGTGCCGGACGATTTTGACGCCCTGTTAAAGCTTCCGGGAGTAGGCAGAAAAAGTGCTAATCTGATTATGGGAGATGTGTTTGGAAAACCTGCTATTGTGACCGATACGCATTGTATTCGTCTGGTAAACAGAATCGGCATTGTGGACGGCATCAAGGAGCCGAAGAAAGTGGAGATGGCGCTCTGGAACCTGGTGCCGCCGGAAGAGGGAAGCAGTTTCTGCCACCGTCTTGTTTATCATGGGCGAGATGTCTGTACAGCAAGGACAAAGCCGTACTGTGACAAATGTTGTCTGAGTGATCTGTGTGGAAAATACGGAGTTGACAATTAGTACAATTAATAAGGAGGAAAATGCGATTGACCTATCAATATACCTTTATTCAGTGGTTGCTGTTTTTCTTTATCTACTGTTTTCTTGGTTGGGTCTGGGAGAGCTGCTATGTTTCCATAAAGAAGCGGGAATGGATTAACAGAGGATTCCTGCACGGGCCGATGCTTCCGATTTATGGAAGCGGTGCGATTATTGTACTGATATGTACGATTGGAGTAAGAGATCAGCTCGTTTTGACATTTCTTTTTGGAATGATCGGGGCAACCATTCTGGAATACGTGACAGGAGCCTGTATGGAGCGGCTTTTCCGGGTGCGGTACTGGGACTACAGCAATATGCCGCTGAATCTGAAGGGATATATCTGTCTTCCGGTTTCGCTTGGCTGGGGTGTATTTTCGGTGCTTCTTGTACGGGGGATCCATGTCCCGATTGAAAATCTGGTTCTTCAGATACCGGAACGGATCGCAGAAGTAGTGTCTGTTGTCTGTTCATCTGCATGTGCTGTGGACTTTACCCTGTCCTTCGGTGAGGCAATGGATCTGCGGGATATGCTGATTCGGTTAAGTGACAGCAACGAAAAGATCCGAAGACTGCAGAAGCGTCTGGAAGTTGTTTCCGCATTTGCGGAGGACGGACTGATGCAGTATCAGATAAAACGGGAAGAACGGAAGATGTCCCGGAAAGAATTCCTGGAAGGAATGATCGAACGGCAAAGAGAGAACCGTCGTATGATGCTTATGGAACTTATTGAGAGAGTCAACGAGTCCATGAATGTCAGTCTGGAGAAGCGAGAAGAGCTCCAGAAAATCAAAACACAGATCGAGCAGGAATTTAAGAATATCGGCTCTTTGACAAACCGTTCTGCAAGACGTTCTGCAAGGCTTTTGCACCGAAACCCGAATACGGTATCGAAGAGCTATGCCGAAGCATTAAAGCAGGTGCAGGGAATGCTCAAGAAAAAGAAATAGGAACGAGGAAAGAACAACATGAAAAAAGAAAAGTTTTTGACCAACGGATGGGTGGTGGCCATCGGAGCCATCATCAGCTGTGCTCTGTGGGGAAGTGCTTTTCCGTGTATTAAGATAGGATATAAGCTTTTGAATATAGCCTCGGATAACGTCAGCACACAGATTTTATTTGCGGGGGTGAGGTTTACTCTTGCCGGCGTGCTGAGTATTGTATTTGAAAGTATAAAGGATATTATTTGCACCGCATGGGCAATACATTGGAGGCGAAAGAAGCTTATGAAAGAGCTGATAAATGTAGTTCACTTTACTGCTTCCCGAATAAACTGGAAGACATCATGGTGTTAAAGGATGCAATCGGAGTCTGCTTTGACGGAGCAAAAGCATATTATTATTTGGGAAATCTTTATTATGATAAACTGCAGTTTGACCAGGCAATTACTTTATGGGAGGAATCAGAAAAACGGGATGATAGTTTCCCGACGGTTCATAGAAATCTGGCGATTGCTTATTACAATAAGAAAAAGGATCCAGTGAGGGCACAGGAGGAAATGGAACGGCTTATGCACTGGATGAGGCAGATAATCGGGTGTTCCTGGAACTGGATCAGTTATATAAAAAGCTGGAAGTCCCGTTTGAAAAGCGGATCCAGAATTATGAGAAGCATCCGGAAGTCATAGAAGGAAGAGATGACGTGCGGATTGAATATATTACATTACAAAATCTGTGCGGAAACTACAGTAAGGCATATGAAGCAATCATGTCCCACACATTCCGTCCATGGGAAGGAGCAGAAGGAAAAATAACGACTCAGTATAAGATAGCACTTCTTGAAATGGCCAAAGAATGTATTAACGTGAAAGCATACGGACAAGCACAGGACTATCTCGAGAAAGCACTCCGCTACCCTGAGAATCTTGGAGAAGGGCGTCTGGAGGGAACGAAAGATAATCATATTTACTATTATCTGGGAATTTGCAGTAAGGCGATTGGAAAAGAGCAGGAGGCACAAGCATATTTCGAAAGGGCGTCTCTGGGGGATGTTGAACCTGCAGGAGTAATGTATTATTATGATCAGCCGGCAGATATGATTTTGTATCAAGGACTGGCAAAACGGGAATTGGGTAAGGAAAAGGAAGCCAGATCACGGTTTTTCAAGCTGCTTGATTACGGGGAGCGGCATCTGAATGATGAAATGCGGATTGAGTATTTTGCAGTTTCTCTCCCTGATTTCCTGATTTTCGAAGATGACCTGAACAGGAAAAATAAGGCTCACTGCTGGTACTTAATGGGACTTTCTTATCTGGGCCTGGGTGAACTCCGAAAGGCAGAAGAATCTTTTGACAAGGCGCTGTCATACGATGCCAATCATCAAAATGCACGGATGTACCGGAAAATGACTTTAAAGTAGATGGAGGAAGAGAATGAAAACATTACAGGCTGTTCAGAGAGAGAAATTTTTACCATATGGAGAGGTACTGGAATTCCCGGAAGAGTCGAAAGAGACATTCTGTATTATTACCACAGAAGAGAAGGAACCGTGGAGGCTTGCCGTGTTCCGGTATACAAACAAAGAAATCAATCGGATGGAGTGCCATCCGACATCACGCGAAAGTTTTGAACCACTGCAGGGGATTACAGTTCTCGTGGTAGCAACGCATGAAAATCCGGAAGAGTACGAAGCATTTATACTGGATAAACCGGTATGTCTGAGAAAAGGAATCTGGCATCAGGTTTTGGCACTGACAGAGGAAGCACAGGTTAAGATTGTGGAGAATCTGGAAGTGCAGTCCGAATTTTATGATCTGAAAAAGGCCATCCGGGTTTTGGTAGAATAGAAGTACTGCAAAGAAAATAGCGACAGCGGAAGAGACGTTGTAATCATAGACAGGAGTCTGTAATTACAGCGTCTTTTTGATGAATGCCATGCATTTGACAGCTCCTGAAGTTAGGGCGGATTCATAAAAAACTAAAATTATTAAGAAAGTATAAACTCTGCCTTGACAAAGCGAGTTAGTGGTAGTAAACTTGACAACAGTTAGAAAAAGCTAACTCTTATCTTGAAAGAAAAAGATTACAATAAGTGGAGGGGATTCTATGCAGCCATTGATTTTTTTACAGCAGGGTGATCAGGCTTGTATCAAACGCGTAGGAGGAGCTGAGGAAACAAAAAGATTTCTGGCTGGACTTGGATTTGTCGAGAATGCAGAAGTCAGTGTGATTTCCAAACTGAATGGAAACCTGATTGTAAATATCAAGGATTCCAGAGTTGCAATCAATGAAGATATGGCCAAACGTATTATGGTATAGTTGAGGAAATACACCGGCTGTTTTTAGCTTATAGAAAGGAGAAGTAGTATGACATTAAAAGATGCTGAAGTAGGTTCAACAGTAGTAGTAACCAAAATCGAAGGAGACGGAGCATATAAGCGCCGGATTATGGATATGGGAATTACAAAGGGGAGCGAAATTTACATCAGAAAGGTGGCACCTCTTGGAGACCCTGTAGAGATTACCGTGAGGGGATACGAACTCTCTGTCAGAAAGAATGATGCAGAGTGCGTAAAGGTTAAGTAAGACTAACAATATTTTTTTAAATATAAGTTAAAAGAAACTAACTTGAGGAGGTAGGATTTATGGCAGTAAAAATTGCACTCGCCGGAAACCCGAACTGTGGTAAGACGACGATGTTCAATGCATTGACGGGAGCGAATCAATACGTTGGAAACTGGCCTGGCGTTACCGTTGAGAAAAAAGAAGGAAAGGTGAAAAGAAGAAAAGGCAAAGAGGAAGTGAGCGTAACAGACCTTCCGGGGATCTATTCCCTTTCACCATATACACTGGAAGAGGTTGTCAGCCGTGATTATCTTCTGAATGAAGAGCCGGATGTTATTATTGACCTGGTGGATGCGACAAACATCGAGAGAAACCTGTACCTGACAACGCAGCTTATCGAAACGGGAATTCCGGTTGTAATCACATTGAACATGAGTGATCTCCTGGAAAAGAACAATATCAAAATTGATGTAAAGAGACTGAGCATGTTAATCGGTTGCCCGATCATTGAGACTTCCGCCCTGAAAGGGACAGGATTAAATGAAGTGATCGATGAAGCTGTAAAAGTTGCAAGAAAGTCCGAACACAAGCTTCCGGGAGAAATCTTTGAAGCTGATATTGAAAAAGCGGTTTCCAGTGTTCAGAGTATGCTGCCAGATTCTATCAGCGAAAATAAGAAAAGATGGTATGCGGTGAAGCTTCTGGAGCGTGACAGCAAAGTCAACGAAAATATGGAGTTTTCGAATGAAGTATTAAATCAGGCAGAGACAGCTACCAATGAGCTGGAAAAAGCACGCGATGATGATATGGAAAGTATCATTACCGATGGACGCTATAATTACATACAGAAGATTGTGGCATCTACCGTGAAAAAGGCAAAAGGACAACTTACTGTTTCTGATAAGATCGACCGGATTGTGACAAACCGTATTCTCGGTATTCCGATTTTCCTTGTAGTGATGGCAGTTGTGTATTACATTTCCGTTACAACAATCGGTACGATTGTAACAGACTGGACAAACGATGTCTTTGTTGTGGCAATTCAGGATGCTGTTTCAGCCGGACTTAATACAATCGGCGCAGGGGATCTTGTAACAGGGCTTGTTGTTGACGGTATTATCGGCGGCGTAGGAGCCGTACTTGGATTTGTGCCGCAGATGGCAATTCTCTTCCTGTTCCTGTCTCTCCTTGAGGACTGTGGATACATGGTTCGTATCGCATTTGTTATGGACCGGATTTTCCGTCACTTTGGGCTTTCAGGAAAGAGCTTTATCCCGCTTCTGATTTCCTCAGGATGCGGTATTCCTGGTATTATGGCCTCCAAGACCATAGAGCAGGACAATGACAGACGACTTACCATTATGACCGCAACCTTCATCCCATGTGGAGCAAAACTCCCGGTTATTGCTCTGATGGGAGGCGTTATGGCAAGCTATGCAACAGGAAGCTATGTGGCAGGCGGATTTGTTGCTCCGCTGATGTACTTCATCGGAATCCTTGCGGTACTTGCATCTGCTATCATTTTAAAGAAAACAAAACCATTTTCCGGAAAACCTGCTCCGTTCGTAATGGAACTTCCACAATACCATATTCCTTCCGTAAAGACAGTACTGATGCACGTATGGGAAAGACTGAAAGGCTTCATTATTAAAGCAGGAACGATTCTCTTCCTCGCATGTGTAGTCATGTGGTTCCTCGGCGGATTCGGATTTGCAGACGGTGGATTCGGAATAGTAGAAGACAGCAACAACAGTCTTCTTGCAACAATCGGTGGCGTGATCGCTCCACTTTTTGCACCACTTGGCTTCGGGGAATGGCAGCCGGTGGCAGCATCGCTGTCCGGATTTACAGCAAAAGAAGCAATTGTATCCACGATGGGTGTTCTTGCAAACGTAGCAGGAGATACCGAAGATGCAGTAAACGTCGCACAGGGTGTGGCAGCATGGTTCCCGACAACCATCGCAGCATTCTCTTTCCTGCTGTTCAACCTGCTTGACTCACCATGTCTTGCAGCGATTGCCACAATGGCCCAACAGATGCAGTCCAGAAAATGGTTCTGGTTCGCGATCGCATTCCAGAATGTATTCGCATATCTCGTATGCTTATGCGTATATCAGATCGGAAGCTTCGCAATGGGAGGAGCATTCGGAATCGGAACAGCAGTCGGATTTATTGTCGCAATTATCTTCCTGATTCTGCTGTTCAGGCCAGATCCATATAAAATCCAAAAAGTCTATACAAAATCTTCTGTTCAGGCGGCAAGATAAGAGCTATAATAAAAAAGCTGGCTATGAACCACCATAGCCGGCTTTCATGAACATATCAGAAAAAGAACAAAAATCAGATATCAATGTAAAGGAGGAAGCAAACCATGATAACAGGCATTGCCGATATCATTATCCTCGCACTGGTAATTGGATATTGCGGATACATTATTTACAGGAAACATCAGGATAAAAAGAGCGGAAAAGGAGGCTGCGCAGGATGTAGAGGATGCTCCGGCTCCTGCGCAGGATGCAACGCTTCCCTCTATCAGGAAAAGAAATAAACAGCCATATTGTTCAGGAAAGAAGGTAGAAAAATGGGTGATAAAAACTCCATGTTCTATGCAATTGGCGCATTCATTCTCATTTATTTCGTTGCAATCGGAATTTACCAGCTGATTCTCTGGATCAGAAAAAAACGAAAAAACCGATAAAACAGACAGCAGCTCACAGATATTCACTATGGATATTTAAAAGAAGAAATAAAGGAGTAAAAATATGGTAGACATCATTATATTACTCATTATATTAATTATTCTCATCTTGGCAGTCAAAGGAACTATCAAACACTTCAAAGGCCAAGGAGCCTGTTGCGGAGGAGGAAATAAAGGGCTGATTCAAATCGAAGAAAAAACACTGAAACATCCCAAAATCGGCGAAAAAACAGTAAAAATTTCCGGTATGCACTGCAAACATTGCGCAGAAAACGTGACCAGAGCCATCAACAAAATCGACGGCGCAACCGCCAAAGTAAACCTCCAAAAATCACAGGCCATCGTATCTTACGACCACGAAATCTCCGACGACGACATCCGAAATGCCGTAAAAAAAGCAGGGTACGAAGTAGTAAAAACTATTTAATTTTGTTATTAACGGGGACGTGTTCCGGTGCATCGGAACACGTCCCCGTTGGCGAAATTGTAGAATCTTTTTGAAAGCGTTGTGTTTGTTGGTGTGGTGGTGGTTTTGGAGGAATTTTGACCTGTCCCCGATGATGAATTTTCAGAAGATTCGGAATATATGGAAATGGGAGACGGGGGCAGGGGGATGTGGTATGATAAGGGAGAATTGAAAAGTGATAGATGGGAGATTGAGATATGAGTTTTGCTGTTGTGACGTTAAAGAAGGGTGAGGGGCGGATGTTGAAGTCTGGCGGTGCCTGGATTTTTGATAATGAGATCGATAGTGTGATGGGTGAGTTTGATAATGGTGATATCGTGCTTGTCCATGATTTTGACGGGTATCCGATGGGTCGGGGATTTATTAATCGAAATTCGAAGATTCGTGTGCGGATGTTGACGAGGAATATTGATCAGGAGATCGATGAGGCGTTTTTCCGTATGCGTTTGAAGGATGCATGGGAGTATCGAAAGAAGACGGTGGATACATCAAGTTGTCGGCTTGTGTTTGGTGAGGCGGATTTTCTTCCGGGTATGGTGATTGATAAGTTTTCAGACGTGCTGGTGTTCCAGGCGCTTGCTCTTGGAATCGACCGTTATAAGGAGATGCTGATGAATCTGCTTCGGGAGATTCTTCTGGAGGATGGCATCCGGATCCGTGGCGTGTACGAGCGTAGTGATGCGAAGGAGCGGGAGAAGGAAGGTCTGAAAAAGGTGAAAGGATTTCTGGGAGAAGCTTTTGACACGAATGTGGAGATCGTGGAGAACGGTGTCCGCTATATTGTGGATGTGAAGGACGGACAGAAGACGGGATTTTTCCTGGATCAGAAATACAACCGTCTGGCGATTCAGAAGCTTTGTAAGAATGCGAAGGTGCTGGATTGCTTTACGCATACCGGATCGTTTGCCCTGAATGCGGGAGTCGCAGGCGCAGAGAGTGTGCTTGGTGTGGATGCGTCGGATCTGGCGGTGGATCAGGCCCGGGAGAATGCGGAGCTGAACGGACTTTCTGACAGGGTAAAATTTATCAGCCGGGATGTGTTTGAATTACTTCCGGAGCTGGAGAAGCAGGGAGAAAAGTATGATGTCGTGATTCTGGATCCGCCGGCGTTTACGAAATCCAGAAGTTCGATAAAAAATGCAGTGAAAGGCTACCGGGAAATCAATCTGCGTGGTATGAAACTGGTAAAAGACGGCGGTTTTCTTGCAACCTGCTCCTGTTCGCATTTCATGGACTATGAGCTGTTCACGAAAACAATCGCTCAGGCGGCGAAAAATGTGCATGTAAGACTCCGTCAGGTGGAATTCAGGACGCAGTCCCCGGATCATCCTATCCTGTGGGCGGCAGATGAATCGTATTATTTGAAGTTTTATATTTTTCAGGTCTGTCGTGACCGATAAAAGGAGGAACAGTCTATGTTTTGTTTGAAAAATGAAGAATTGACACTGGAAATTGCTTCTTATGGAGCGGAGATGAAATCTCTGAAGGATAATCAGACTGGACAGGAGTATTTGTGGGATGCTGATCCGGCTTTCTGGAAACGGACGTCTCCGGTGCTTTTCCCTTTGGTTGGAAACTACCGGGATAAGGAGAGCATCTATGAGGGAAAGACGTATACAATGACGCAGCATGGCTTTGCCCGGGATATGGATTTTACTGTCACAAAAGAAGCGGAGAATGAAATTTGGTTTGAGCTGCATGAAACGCCGGAAACGAAGGAAAAGTATCCATTTGATTTCTGTCTGTCTATTGGCTACAGACTGGAAGGCAGAACAGTCAAAGTGATATGGAAAGTGGAAAATACAAATGAGAAGACGATGTATTTTTCCATCGGTGGCCACCCGGCGTTTGTATGCCCGATTTCCGGGAAGGGGAAACAGACAGATTACCGGTTGCGTTTTGATGCAAAGGGTTCGGTAGTCTCCAGCCTGATCGGAGAGGGCGGCCTTCTGACAGAGGAAAAGGTTACATATCAGCTGGAAAATGGAGAAATGCAGATTGCGGAGGATCTGTTTTCAAGAGATGCGCTGGTCATTGAAAACGACCAGGCGCACAACGTATCTCTTATAGACCCTGAGGGGAATGCCTATGTGACGGTTGCTTTTGACGCGCCGCTCTTTGGTATCTGGGCGCCGAAAGGAGGAAAGGCTCCATTTGTCTGCATTGAGCCGTGGTACGGAAGATGTGACCGGGCGGACTTCAATAAGAAGCTGGAAGAAAGAGAATGGGGCAATGAGCTGGAACCGGGCGAAATCTTTGAAAAATCCTACACGATCACAGTGGGATAAACAGTAGAACAGAACGATAAATATAAAATAAAACAGAGGTGTCGGACTTCTTCTGTACGCAGTAACCGTATGAAGAAGCCTGCACCTCTGTTTCCTATTGTGATAAAAAGCGGTTCAAATTTCGGATTGTTCTAATTTGTAGAATTTTAAACTACAGATATTTTCGATATTGATAATTTCCCCACAGATCAAAACACCCATCTGCCAGTAGTGTAAATCCGAGAAAACGAACAAAGAGGATTGTCGTTTCAAACGGATTGGCAATCAAAATAAGTCCGAAAAGTGCAAGCATTAGTGCCAGGATGAGGGAAACCCACCATCTGTCATAGTCAAATCTTCGCAGACTCAGTGACCGCTGAAGAATTCCGATGGCATCCAGCAGGATAATAATCCCGAGGACAAATGGCAGAATGGAGAGAATAATCTGTGGCCGAACCAGGCAGACAACTCCGACGACAATCAGAATCACACCAAGAATCAGATCCATCTGAAAGGCGGATTCATATTCTTTTCTGCGCAGATAGGAAAACAGTCTGATTCCACCGTACAAAAGCGCCGCAATGCCAAGAAGCATGCAGAACAGGCGAGTCAGTTCGGTTGGCTTGATCAAAAGTACAATTCCAAGCACAACATAGAGAAATGCCAGCACGTTATGGCTGAAGTGGAGTGTGTGTTCATTTATGGAACGTTTGTATTTCATTTAGATTCTCCTTTCTATTCCTTCCAGATCAAAGGCAGGGGTGTACTCTTCCTTTGCGCTGGATTTTTCTTGCATATATCCATCGGTCAGTCCGAGCCGGACGGCCTCATCCAGAACCTTTTCATATTCGTATGTGGTGATCCGCCGGTTGATTTCCGGATAATCGGATGCATGGTAAAAGGGGGTATACTGGCTCATCAGGCTCAGGAGAAAACTGCCCTTTTCCAGATGGTCGGCCATCCAGTGCAGAAGACGGATGGAATCGTTTCTCTGGCCTGGCAGAACCATGTGCCGTACAATCACACCCTTTCCCAGAACTCCCTGCTGGTTAAATCTAGGGGCGCCTGTCTGACGTATCATTTCCGGAATGGCTTTGGATGCATAGGAAAAATAATTTCCTGCACGGGAATATGTTTGCGCTATGCCGCTGTCGAAGTATTTCAGATCCGGCAGATAAATATGGACAGAACCAGAGAGCAACTGGAGCGTTTCAAGGCGCTCATATCCGCTGCAGTTATAGACGACAGGAACCTGGAGCTGGTCTTTGACCTGGTTTAATGCAGCAAGAACAGATGGCAGATACTGATCCGCAGTGACCAGACTGATATTCTCCGCTCCCTGATCCTGAAGGTCCAAAAAGATCCTGGCAAGCTCTTCGGTGGAAATCGTTTTTCCAATTCCTTCCTGGCTGATCTGATAATTCTGGCAGAAGCAGCATTTTAATGTGCATCCGCTGAAAAATACAGTTCCGCTTCCACCAGTCCCGCTGATGCATGGCTCCTCCCAGAAATGGAGTGCCGCTCTGGCCGCTGTGATTGCATCGGTACATCCGCAGAAACCGGTCTGTCTGGTTCGGTCGACATGGCACATCCGGGGACAGAGTGTACAGTCCTGATAAAGGTGGCTCAGATTCATCTCAGAGGATGAATGTGGTACGGTTGGCATAATGTGTTCCTCTCTTTCCGCAAATTCCGGTACAGCACAGACTTTTACAAAAGGGTGCGCAGGACATCTTCTACCGAGGAAGTCTGGTGTGCGGCATAGCGCTCCACACCTTTTGCGCAGGTGTCCATCGCATAGCTGTTCGGGGTAAAAGCAAGCATCTCAATATCATTATACTGATCTCCGAATGTCATACATTCCTCAGGCCGGACGCCAAGAGCGGACGCGATTGCCGCAAGCCCGGTTCCTTTATCTGCATTCGGAGCAATAAAGTCAAACCAGATATTTCCGGAGGTGACAATCTTGATGCGATCCTGGTATTTCTCGCGGAAATGTCCAAACGAACGATCAGCGCCGTCAAAGTTGCAGACAGCGACTTTCAGGCACAGAGCGTCCAACTGTGTCAGATCATCCGAAAGTTCCACATCATAGCGGACATGATTTTTAATATGGTCATAAAGCCGTTCATTTCCCTTTTCTACATAACACTTCTCCGGGCTGGAATAAAGCAGCGAACAGTCCGGTTGGAGCCGGGTTTCCAGAATAATCTCATTTGCGAGGTCACGGTCAATCTGGCCGGAAGCAATCATTTTTCCGTCATGCATACAAAGGGAACCATTTTCGGCAATGTAGGAAATCTCATCCTGAAGTGGCGCAAACAGTCTGCGGATATTTGCATACTGACGTCCGCTTGCAGCTACAAAATGAATTCCTTTTTCTTTCAGCGCGGGAATTAGTTCAAATATTTCCGGGGACAACATCTGTGCCCCGTTTTTCAGAAGCGTACCGTCAAGGTCGCTGGCGATCAATTTTATCATGAAAATTTCCTCCTTATCTGAGATTCTGGATGGTAAGGCAATGTGCCTGTTTGAGTGTTCGGAAATCTTCTTTGGAAAATAATAGAAGATCCAGCAGATGTTTCCGGTCTGTGATTTCGATCCGGGACAGTACGGTCTTGAAAACGATCGGAAGCATTGTGTAATTGGAAAGACCGGAAATCAGGCCAAGCTGCTGGTTTACATTTACCAGATTTTTCACACAGGAGATCATGACTTGCTCGGATGAGGAATGCTGGTTTTTGAGAAGATAAGTTCCAAGGAATCCGTTTTCAGTATAAGCTCCGGTATAAAATCCGTTGCAGCGACCAGGATTTCCCCATTCCTGAATATCATTAAACAGATGAACACGGAAAGGTCCACCCGGGGAAACCGGGGGATATTGTTCAATGAGACTTCGTATGATCTCTTTTTTTGGACTGCTGTAAGTATACATGTACAGTTGTTCTGCTTCGTCCTTATGTTCCGGATGCTCGACAGACTGTTCCGATATCCCGCAAAGAAGAGCGGAAGGTGAAATATGAAATACTTTTGCAGCCTCAAGAAAAGTTGTCATATCAAGAGAAATTTTCCCTTTTTCATATTTAGAAACTGTGGAAATGCTTTTATGTAGCTTTTCTGACAGATCTTTTAAGGTCATATTATAGGCTGTACGGTATTTTTTTATATTCTCACCGATAATTTTATTGACATCCATAGCAAAAACCTTTCATAAAAACCCATTATTTTATGAAAAATGCACAAAGAACATCGGGTGAAAGAAAATCAGGGTAATTATTTGTGCTTTTTCTACTCAACCTATAATATCATGACTAAAATTTTCGTGTCAAGAAAACAGAGTGGATTTGCGGGAAGCAGAAAAGGTTTATAAAATGATATTAAATCAAAATGGAAGGAGAAAAAAGATGCAGGTAGAAGAGAGGCTTATGCGGTACATTGCAGTCAAGACACCGTGCGATGAGAATGCTGACTGTGTACCAACAACTAAATGTCAGTTTGAACTTGCAAAGATTCTTGTTGAGGAACTGAAAGAGTTAGGAATTGCAGATGCAAAAGTAGATGATCACTGCTTTGTATACGGGACATTAAAGGCGACTGGCGGATATGAAAATCGAAAAAAGATCGGATTTATTGCCCATATGGATACTGTATCCGAATTTTGTGAAGGAGAGATTACCCCGGTCCGTATAGAGAATTACGATGGGAAAGACGTAAAGCTGAAAGAATGCGGACGGGTGATCAGTACCGAGGATTTTCCTCACCTGAAAGAGTGGAAAGGAAGAACCTTGATCACTTCAGACGGACGTACCATTCTTGGAGTGGATGACAAGGCCGGAATTGCTGAGATCATGGAGATGCTTCGGATTATCATCGAGGAGGAAATTCCGCATGGACAGATCAGTGTGGCCTTTACTCCGGATGAGGAGTGTGGAGCAGGGGCAGCATACTTTGATTTTGACGCCTTTGATGCCGAAGTAGCTTATACTCTGGACGGAGATGGAGAAGGGGAAATCCAGTATCAGAATTTCAACGCCTGCGAAGCGAAGTTTACGGTAGAAGGAAAAAGTGTCCATCCGGGATCAGCTAAAAACGTGATGATCAATGCAGTGCTTCTGGCGGCAGAAATCAATCAGATGCTTCCAAAATATGAGACGCCAAGATATACAGAAGGCTATGAAGGCTTTTATCATCTTCTGAGTATCCACGGGGATGAAAGCCATGCGGTGATGGAGTATATTGTCCGGGATCACGATGAGACAAGCTTCCGCGCAAGAAAGGAAACGCTTCGACACATCGAAAAATCTATGAATGAAATATGGGGTGAAGGGACAGTTACCCTTGAACTGAAAGATGAATACAAAAACATGGAATGTATCGTAAAAGATCATTTTTATCTGATTGAAAATGCGAAGAAAGCATGTGAAATGGCAGAAACTGTGCCTGTAATCTGTCCGATTCGGGGAGGTACAGATGGATGTAAGCTTTCTTTCAAAGGGCTTCCTTGTCCGAATCTTGGAACAGGCGGACATGGATATCATGGACCGCTGGAGCATGTATCTGTAGAAGGCATGGAAAAAGCAGTACAGATTATCGTAGAACTTGTAAAAATATTTGCAAATGAGTAAAGGATAATAGATATGGAAAATAAAAAGAAAAAAATATCTTTCCCGTCAGCATTGACTGTGTTATTTATCGTTCTGATTTTCGCGGCCATTCTGACGGCAGTAGTGCCGGCCGGCCTGTACTCCAAGCTGGCTTATAATGCACAGACGGAAATGTTTGAGATTACCGATTCGTCCGGTGAGATCACAGAGATGGAACCGACACAGGAGACATTGGATGAACTGGGAGTAACCGGAAATCTGGATAAGTTTCTGGATGGGACGATCAGCAAGCCGGTTGCGATTCCTGGAACTTATGAAAAAGTAGAACAGAATCCACAGGGAATTTTTGATATTCTGCTGGCGCCGATCAGCGGAGTGTATGATTCTATTGATATTATTCTTTTCATCTTTGTACTTGGAGGATGTATTGGTGTCCTGAATTATATGGGAGCCTTTAATTCTGCGATTGCAGTACTTTCAAAGATTACAAAAGGAAAAGAATACCTTCTGATTGTTTTGATTACGATCATTATTGCCGCAGGCGGAACGACCTTCGGGCTTGCGGAGGAGACCATCGCGCTGTATCCGATTCTGGTGCCCGTCTTTTTGGCGGCGGGATATGATGTTATCGTATGCATCGCCGCGATATATATGGGATCATCGATCGGAACCATGTTCCCGACGATCAACCCGTTCTCGGTTGGAAATGCCTCCAATGCGGCAGGAATCAGTCTGGCAGACGGGATGGGAATCCGTTTTGCGGCACTGGTAATCGGTATAATTATCACACTGGTCTATATTCTGCGTTACGCGAAAAAGGTAAAAGCAGACCCGACAAAATCGATCTGCTATGACCAGTATGAGTACCATATGAAAAAGTTTGGGCATCAGGGAGAGGTGCCGGAATTTACAGGACGTATGAAGCTTTCTTTGGGCGTTTTCGGAATTACTTTTGGTGTTCTTGTCTGGGGACTGGTTGCAAAACAGTGGTGGTTTGATAATATGACCGCACTCTTCCTGGCGTGTGCGATTATTCTGGCCTTTACTTCCGGAATCGGAGAGAAGAATTTCATGGATCAATTCATCGGTGGTGCGGCTGATCTGATGAGTGTCGCTCTCGTTGTCGGTGTTGCCCGTGGAATCAATATCATCCTGGAAAACGGAATGGTATCCGATACGATTCTGGCATTCTTCTCTGGAGCAATCAGCGGAATGAATCCAGTTCTGTTTATCATCCTGATGATGCTGGTATTTATTGTACTTGGATTTTTTATTTCTTCTTCTTCAGGATTGGCAGTACTTTCCGTGCCGATCATGGCACCGCTTGCCGATACGGTAGGTGTATCCAGAGCAGCGATCGTTTCCGCTTATGCATATGGACTTGGGCTGATTTCCTTTATCACGCCGGCAGGATTGATTCTGGCATCTCTTGCAATGGTGGATGTAACTTATGATAAATGGCTGAAATTCATTATGCCGTTGATGGGAATCATGGCAGGATTCAGCGCAGTAATACTTGTCATTCAGCTGTATATTTAGATGCCGACATAACAGAAATACTATGCATCGGCTCGGAAAATGGGCATGGAGGAAAAGATGGATTTTGAGAAAAAGATCAGAGAGGATAGAGAAAGTCTGATCAGAGATATTATGGAACTGGTTTCCATAGACAGCGTGGAAGGGGAACCAAAAGAGGGAATGCCGTTCGGAGAAGGACCGGCAAAGGCGCTTCAATGCTTTCTGGATCTGGCAGAGGAGGCAGGGCTTCGGACGGAGAACTTCGATAATTATGCCGGACATGCAGACTATGGTGAGGGAAAAGAAGTTGTTGGAATTCTGGGGCATGTGGACGTCGTTCCATGTGGGGAAGGGTGGATCTGCGATCCATTTCAGCCTCAGATCAAGGACGGGAAGATTTATGGAAGAGGTGTGCTGGATAATAAAGGTCCAATGCTGGTATGTCTTCATGCAGTCAAAATTTTGAAGGAAATGGGGATTCCTTTGAGAAAAAAGATCCGTCTGATTGTAGGAGCGAATGAAGAGACGGACTGGAAGTGCATGGATTATTACTTTGGGGAAAAGAAAATCACTCCGCCTCAGATTTCATTTACACCGGATGCGGAATTCCCGTTGAATCATGCAGAAAAAGGGGTGTTCCAGTACCAACTTGTGGCAGACCTGAAGGAAAAGATTGAGATTTCCGGAGGAAACGCATACAATTCGGTAGCGGAATCTGCGTCAGCTTTACTTCCTGCCGGCTCGGAAGAAACAGTGCGTGAGAGGATGACAAAGTGGGAAGAAGCGACCCGTTGTAAAATCAGCTGTCAGACAGAAGAGAATGGTGTGCGGTTGTCTGTTCGGGGATTTGCAGCCCATGCGGCCAGCCCGGCAAAAGGGATTAATGCGGTCAGCGGCCTGATGTATATGATTGTGGATCTGGGACTGGAAGGAGAATTACTCGAGATCGCCCGGTGGTACATGAAGTATATCGGATTTGACCTTCAGGGAAAAGGTCTGGGAATCGATCTTTCTGATGAGATCTCAGGGACTCTCAGCTTTAATGTGGGGAAGGCGGAAGTTCTTGACGGAAAACTGATCCTGTCCATTGATAACCGGGTTCCGGTTACATACAAGTGTAAAGAAGTACAGGATCTGCTGGAAAAGAATCTGGAAGGAAGCCGGTTCCGGTTTGAAAATCCTCAGATTACAGAAGCGATCTATGTGCCAAAGGACAGTTTTCTTGTAACCACACTGATGGATGTTTACCGGGAAGTCACAAAGGATCACGACGCCGAACCACAGGTAGATGGTGCATGTTCCTACGCGAGGGCACTGGAAAATTGTGTGGCATTTGGAGCCATTCTTCCTGGACAGCCAGATCTGATGCATCAGAAAAATGAATATCTGGAGCTGGACAAACTGGATCTGTGGATGAAAATCTATCTCGAGGCAATCTACAGACTGGCACAATAATATTATTCGAGACCGGAGCTGTATGCGAGGAAAAAGGCATGTAGCTCCGGTTTTCTATGTGAAATCTTTGCGTTTCGAATTTAGGAAAGAAAAGATGAGTTTGTACCGTTGTCAAAAAAATACAAAACAAGTATAATAAAACCAGAATCATGAAAATAGATTATCAGAACAGAAAGGAACAGTTATGAAGATAGGAATTGCAAATGATCACTCCTCCGTAGAGATGAAGCAGGAGGTTGTAGCATATTTAGAAGAGAAAGGGTATGAAGTTGTAAATTATGGTACAGATTCCCATGAAAGCTGCGATTACCCGGTTTATGGAGAAAAAATCGGACATGCGGTAGCATCCGGGGAAGTGGAATTTGGGATTGCAATCTGTGGAACAGGACTTGGTATTTCTCTTGCTGCCAACAAAGTACACGGTATCCGTGCTGCTGTATGCAGCGAGCCTTACACCGCAAGACTTGCAAGACAGCACAATAACGCGAATATCTTGGCATTTGGCGCCAGAGTAATTGGAATCGAACTTGCTAAAATGATCATTGACGAATTCTTAAATGCCGAGTTTGAAGGCGGACGGCATGCAAGAAGGGTCGACATGATTATGGATATTGAAAAAAGAGAGGCAGAATAGGCCTTGCAGGGAGAAGGAGGAAAAAAAGATGTATGCAGTATTTGATGAAACTCTTGTAACCGGAAATGAGATGATTGACGTTCAGCACAAGGAGCTGATCGGAAAGATCGCTGACCTGGAAGAAGCCTGTGAAACACACAGAGACAAGGAAACAGCAGTAAAACTTCTGAATTATCTTGCTGACTACACAGACTTCCATTTTGCGGAAGAAGAAAAGCTGCAGGAAGAGATCGCTTATCCGGGCCTGGCAGAGCACAAGGCAAAACACGAAGAATTCAAGCATGCGGTAGAAGATCTGCATGAGATGCTGGAAGAAGAGGAAGGTCCGACAGACGCATTTGTCAAAGCACTTAATGAGACAGTGACAGACTGGCTGTTCCGTCATATCAAAGGATTCGATCGTTCCGTAGCCGAATACAAAAATATGAGACAGAACAGTGACATTTTATAAGTAATCTAAAAAAATATATAGAAAGCTATTGTATATTCAGAATCTGCGTGTTAAAATGAGCGAGTATGGAAAGCAGATATTCGTAAAGTGATCCATGCAAATATTTTCTTAGCGGCCACGGGCTGCATTATTGATTGAGTTAGAAGCTCAAATTTTATAAGTTGGTTACTTTATAACCGGTATGCGTATCGCATGCATAACTTGTGAAACGGTCAATAAGAGTAGTAAAAGTAAAAATATTTGCTATATAGACTCTACGCCAATATCTGTCTGAATATGCGAAAAAAACTGTATATGTATCTTCGCGTTTTTATGTTGCGCGGAGAAGAGATAGAAGAAGACACAAGTAAATGGTATGTATGCCGTCTGCCTGTGTCTTTTTGTTTTGCGGAAAACTCCTTTCAGGACGGACTACGATTCAGATCAGGGCAGGCATATCAATACGTAAGGGAGTAAGTGGAAATGGAAATGTTATCACAGAAGAGAGCGCCGATCTACGAGGCGCTGGAACAGTTCCGAAAAATGAGAATTGTGCCGTTTGACGTTCCGGGCCACAAACACGGACGGGGGAATCCAGAGCTGGTGGAGCTTTTGGGAAGCAAGTGCGTCGGCATTGACGTCAATTCGATGAAGCCGCTTGACAATCTTTGCCATCCGGTTTCTGTCATCAAGGAGGCAGAGGAGCTGGCGGCAGATGCCTTTGGTGCGGCCCATGCCTTTCTGATGGTCGGAGGAACGACATCAGCAGTGCAGAGTATGGTACTGTCCTGCTGTAAAAAGGGCGACAAGATTATTTTGCCCAGAAATGTCCACCGAAGCGTCATCAATGCGCTGGTACTCTGCGGGGCAAAGCCGGTGTATGTCAATCCGGATGTGGATCATCACCTCGGAATTTCTCTAGGGATGAAGGTGTCCCAGGTAGAAAAGGTAATCCGGGAGAATCCGGACGCGGTGGCAGTGTTTGTGAACAATCCGACCTACTATGGTATCTGTTCGGATCTGCGCACGATCGTAAAGCTGGCTCACGAGTACAACATGCTCGTACTTGCCGACGAAGCTCACGGAACCCATTTTTATTTTGGGGAGGGGCTTCCGGTTTCTGCCATGGAGGCAGGTGCGGATATGGCGTCGGTCAGCATGCATAAATCCGGTGGGAGCTTGACACAGAGCTCTTTTCTCCTGACAGGACCGAATGTCAATGCAGGATATGTGCGTCAGATCATCAATCTGACCCAGACGACCAGTGCATCCTACCTGCTTCTTTCAAGCCTCGATATTTCCAGAAGGAATTTGGCACTTCGAGGAAAAGAAGCATTTGCAAAGGTGTCGGAGCTTGCCGAGTATGCGAGAAAAGAGATCAATCAGGTCGGAGGATACTATGCGTTTGCCGGAGAAATGAAAAACGCAAGCAGCGTGTTTGATTTCGATACGACGAAACTTTCGGTACATACGCTGGACATCGGCCTTGCGGGGATTGAGGTATACGATATTCTACGGGATGAATACGATATCCAGATTGAGTTCGGGGACCTTGGAAATATTCTGGCCTACCTTTCTATCGGGGACAGAAAGCAGGAAGTGGAACGGCTTGTCAGTGCACTTGCGGACATCAAGAGACGGTACCAGAAAGATAAGACAGGCATGCTTTCTCAGGAATATATTCCGCCGAAAGTTGTGATGACACCGCAGGAATCCTTCTATGCGGGGAAAGAATCCCTGCAACTTGAGAAGACGAGAGGACGAATTTGCAGTGAGTTTGTGATGTGCTACCCGCCGGGAATTCCGATTCTTGCGCCGGGAGAAGAGATCACAGACGAGATTATTGACTATATTGTATATGCCAAGGAAAAAGGATGCTCCATGACCGGGCCGGAGGATGAAAAGATCGAGAGGCTCAACGTACTGAAGGAGGAATAAAAATGGAAATGTGGTTTTCAGATGAACATACCGACCATGCCAGACTGTCACTTCGTGTAGAGCGGCAGCTGTTCAGTGCCGAGAGCGAATTGCAGCGGATTGATGTGCTGGAATCGACCGAGTTTGGGAAGGTTCTGGTGGTAGATGGAGATCTGATGCTGACGGAAAAGGACGAATTCATCTATCATGAGATGATTACCCACGTACCGATGGCAGTCCACCCGGGTGTGAAAAAAGTGCTTGTTATCGGCGGAGGCGATGGAGGTGTCGTTCGGGAACTGATTAAATACGAGACGATCGAGACCATCGATGTGGTGGAGATTGACCCGCTTCTTGTAGAGGTCTGCCGGAAATATATCCCGGAGATCGCCTGCAGTCTGACGGACCAGCGGGTGGCAATCTACCATGAGGACGGTCTGCGGTTTATCCGCTCCAGGACCGATGAATATGATCTGATTATTATCGATTCCCCAAATCCATTCGGACCGGGCGAAGGGCTGTTTACAAAGGAATTTTATGGGAACTGCTATAATGCCCTTCACGAGGACGGAATTATGATCAATCAGAATGAGAGTCCGTTCTATGCAGAAGAAGCGTATCAGTGTCAGAGGATGCACAAGAGGATTGTGGAGACCTTTCCGATCTGCCGGGTGTACCAGGCACATATTCCGTCCTATCCGTCCGGACACTGGCTGTTCGGATTTGCATCAAAGCGGTATCATCCGCTGGATGACTTAAACGGCGTAGCATGGAAACTTCGGGGAATCAGCACGAGATATTATGCACCGAGGCTTCACGCGGGCGTGTTTGCCCTTCCGGTGTATGTGGAGGAACTGTTAAAAGATGTTGAAGAAAAACGTAATTAATTTTATCGGATGTGATACAGAGTATGAGGAAGCAAAAGTCGTTCTCTACGGTGCGCCTTTTGACTCGACCACATCTTACCGTCCGGGAACTAGATTTGCCGGACAGGCCATCCGGAATGAATCTTACGGGCTTGAGACCTACAGCCCATATCAGGATAAAGATCTTCTGGACTGTCATGTTTTTGACAGCGGCGATCTGGAACTTGCCATCGGGGATTCCCAAAAGGTGCTTGCTGCCATTGAGGAGCGTGCAGGAGAGATTCTAAAGGACGGCAAACTTCCATTTTTGATCGGAGGAGAGCATCTGGTTACACTTGGAAGCATCCGGGCCGTGGCAGAACAGTACCCGGATCTTTATGTCATCCATCTGGATGCCCACACGGATCTGAGAGAGGATTATCTGGGTGTGAAACTTTCCCACGCCTGCGTCATCCGGCGCTGCTGGGAACTGTTGGGAGACGGCAGGATTTATCAGTTTGGAATCCGCTCCGGAGAAAAGGACGAGTTTTCCTGGGCGGCAGCGGGACACACAAACCTGCATACGTTTGATCTGGAAGGGCTGGAAGAAACGATAGAACAGCTGAAAGGGAAGCCGGTTTATTTTACGGTAGACTTGGATGTTTTAGACCCGTCGGTATTTCCGGGGACAGGAACGCCGGAACCGGGCGGAGTCGATTATATGACGTTGCAGCGGGCAGTGACCGCTGTTTGCAGCAATGTAAACCTTGTAGGGTGTGATGTCAATGAGCTGTGCCCGCCGTATGATGCAAGCGGGGTGTCCACGGCCGTGGCATGCAAAATTATCAGAGAAATGCTGTTGGCAATCGGCAGGTAAAAGTAGAAGGAGGAACTTATCATGGGAAAAGTACTTGTAATCGGATGTGGCGGTGTCGCAGGGGTAGCAATTCAGAAATGTGCGCAGAATGATGCGGTGTTTGACGAGATCTGCATCGCAAGCCGTACGGTATCCAAGTGCGATGCGCTGAAAGAAAAACTGGAAGGAACGACAAAAGCAAAAATTACAACCGCACAGGTAGACGCGGACAATGTGCCGGAGCTTGTGGAGCTGATCAAAAAGGTACAGCCGGATGTGGTGCTGAATCTGGCGCTTCCGTATCAGGATCTGACAATCATGGATGCCTGCCTGGAGACCGGCGTACACTATGTGGACACAGCAAACTATGAGCCGGAAGATACGGCAAAGTTTGAATATAAATGGCAGTGGGCGTACCGTGAGAAATACGAAAAAGCAGGAATCACGGCTCTTCTTGGAAGCGGATTCGATCCGGGAGTGACAAGCGTATTTTCCGCTTATGCGCTCAAACACTATTTTGACGAAATCAATTATATTGATATTCTGGACTGCAACGGTGGCGATCATGGCTATCCGTTCGCAACTAACTTCAACCCGGAGATCAATATCCGGGAAGTGTCCGCAAAGGGCTCCTACTGGGAGGACGGACAATGGGTAGAAACCGAACCGATGGAGATCAAAAGAGAGTATGATTTCCCGGAAGTTGGGAAGAAGGATATGTACCTTCTGCACCATGAAGAGATTGAGTCTCTGGCACTTAACATCCCGGGTATCAGGAGAATCCGTTTCTTCATGACGTTCGGCCAGAGTTACCTGACTCATCTGAAATGTCTGGAAAATGTGGGGATGACATCCATTGAGCCGATCATGTACGAAGGAAAAGAAATCGTGCCGCTTCAGTTTTTAAAGGCTGTCCTTCCGGATCCGTCTACTCTGGGACCGAGAACAAAAGGAAAGACTAATATCGGATGTATCTTTGTCGGAAAGAAAGATGGAAAAGAGAAGAAACTTTATATCTACAATACCTGTGATCATCAGGAATGCTACAAAGAAGTAGGTTCCCAGGCGGTTGCTTACACGACAGGAGTTCCGGCTATGATTGGTGCGATGCTTGTGATGAACGGTACCTGGCAAAAACCGGGTGTCTTCAACATGGAAGAGTTTGATCCGGATCCGTTCATGGATGCGTTGAACAAATGGGGACTGCCATGGAAGATCTGTGAAGATCCGGAACTGGTAGACTAGGATGCGATTATGAGAAAAGAAGAACTTCGCACGCCGTGCTATATAGTACAGAAAGAAAAACTGGAAGCAAATCTGCGTATATTAAAGCAGCTCCGCCAGAAGACAGGATGCCGGATCCTGTTGGCTCAGAAGGCCTTTTCCATGTATTCGCTGTATCCGCTCATCGGGGAATATCTGGATGGGACGACGGCAAGCGGGCTTTATGAGGCAAGACTGGGGGCAGAGGAGATGGGGAAGGAAAACCACATCTTCGCCCCGGCTTATCGGGAGGAAGAGTTTGACGAGATCCTTTTCCTTTGTGGACATATTGTTCTGAATTCACCGGCCCAGATCCGAAAATATAAGGAACGGGTGAGAAAAGCAGGGAAAAGTCCGGGAATCCGGGTAAATCCACAGTATTCCACTCAGGAGGGGCACGCCATCTATGACCCATGTGCGCCGGGATCCAGGCTTGGAATAGTAAAGGAACAGCTGACGGAAGAACTGATGGAGGGCATCGAAGGTATCCATTTCCATACTCTCTGCGAGCAGAATTCCGATGATCTGGAAGTGACACTACAGGCAGTAGAGGAACAGTTCGGAGAGTGGCTTCCAAAGATGAAGTGGATCAATTTGGGCGGCGGTCACCATATTACAAGAAGTGATTATGACATCGAACGATTAATGCGGTGTATTTGTCATATACAGGAGACATATGATCTGGAAGTCTATCTGGAGCCGGGGGAAGCCGTTGCGCTGAATGCGGGAACACTCCTGACGGAGGTGCTCGAAACAATGGAAAACGGCATTCAGATTGCCATCCTTGATACTTCCGCAGCATGCCATATGCCGGATGTACTGGAAATGCCGTACCGTCCGCCATTGAAAGATGCGGGCCTTCCGAATGAGAAACCTTACACATTCCGGCTTGCAGGTCCGACCTGTCTTGCAGGGGATGTGATTGGTGATTATTCGTTTGACCATCCGCTTACAGCAGGGGATCTGTTGGAATTTCAGGACATGGTAATTTATACGATGGTGAAAAACAATACCTTTAACGGAATGAAGCTTCCGGACATTGTATTGGAAGAGCAGGGAGAGTATCAGATTATCCGAAGTTTTGGATATGAAGAATTTAAACGAAGACTGTAAATATAATAGACACAGTGTTGCGCTTCGATCCTTTTTGTATTATAGTGAGAATAAGAAAAAGAGGAGGGGCCGACATGACAGGGCAGAAAGTGGATAAGAGAGTTGCGAGAACCAAGACGAGGCTAAAAGAAGGTCTGGCAGATCTGATGACAGAGAAAAGTATTCAGGAGATTACGGTAAAGGAACTTGTGGCGCGTGTCCACATTAACCGTTCCACTTTTTATCTGCATTACTCTGATATTTCCAATATGCTGGAAAATGTAAAGCAGGAACTGATTGAGGAAATTGCCGAAGTAATGGAGAGCTATCCGCCGGAACCATTTTCCGAGCAGAGCGTTCTGTTTATGAAGGACATCTTCTTTTCCCTCGGGAGGAACCGGAAGCTTTATCGTTCTCTGATGGGGGAAAACGGAGATCCGGCCTTTGTTCAGAAGGTGGAGGATCTTGTCGGAGAGAAGTGCCTTACCGGACTGAAGCGTCAGTTTCCAAATGAGATGAATGTATTGAAATATTCCTACCGGTTTTGTCTGTCCGGCTGTGTCGGTCTTATCCGCTACTGGCTTCAGAAGGATCCAGAGGAGTCTGAAACGCCGGAAGAGATGGCTGATATTGCATTCCGCTTTATCATGAGCGTGATTCGCGATACGCACCCAAGAGTCCGGAGATAGGAGGACGTGATGCAGATAGGGACATTAAAACAGGCAGGAGCTATTTATCTGAAACAGATTCAGGAAGGGTTTGACCAGTGCGACTGGGAAGAAGTCACATTGGACGCAGAGGAAGCTGTGGATAAACTGACCGCAGAATGGATGGCATGTGGAAAAGAGAATGCCTGGGCAGATTTTTACTATTTTACTCTTCCAGATGAGGCGAGGGAAAAGATCCGAAAGAACCTGACAGAAGAGGAAAATGAGTACTTAATAGAGCTGGAGGCGGAAGCAGACGGCATCATCTTTCCGTTGGACGAACGGCTTCTGAGGCTGCTCACAAAGCTGAATGAGACCGAGATGCTTTTTTCCACCTTTTACTTTACCCATCCGGAAAGTACCTGGTGGGGAAATTACAATCAGACTTACGTTGTATTTCGAAAAAAAAGTTGACAGAAAAGGACATGGAGCAAAAATTTACTCCATGTCCTTTAGTTTACTCTTCGATCGATATGTTCTCAATTTTTGACACAAGGGCGGACTGGATTCTTCTTCTGGAGATTGCATCCACATGGATGTGGATATCGCCGACATTCAGTTCTACAGTCGTCCCGTCTTTTGGGATAGTTTTCAGATGACTGAAGACCATACCTCCAAGTGTCGTGTAGTCGGAAGACTCCGGAAGATCAATATCGAGAGCTTTTGCAACATCATCAACAGCGGCTGTACCGGTGACTCTCCAGAGATTTTCCTGGATCTGTTCGATTTCGGCCGGCTCGTTTTCATCGAATTCATCATAGATATTGCCGAAGATCTCTTCCACAAGGTCCTCAAGTGTCACGATACCGGAAGTATCTCCGTACTCATCAACAACTACCGCGATGTGTAGTTTTTGTTTCTGCATGTCACGGAACAATGTAGATGCATGGACTGTTTCTGGGATAAAGTAAGCCGGTCGCAGCAGTTTCTTCAGATCTGTTTTCTGTCCGCCGGCCCGGGAAAGCAGGAAAGTGCGGGCATTGAGGATTCCGATGATGTCATGAAGATCTTCTCCGTATACCGGGTAACGGGAAAGTCCCGATTCAGCGATGAGAGCCGTGATCTCCTCGTCGGAAGCGTCGACGGAGATGGCAATGATCTCCGACTCGTGGGTCATACAGTTCCGCACGATCGTATCATTGAACTCAAGCACATTCTGGATCCATTCTTTTTCATTGCTGTCGATAGAACCGTTCTCCTCGCCAAGTTCGACCATCAGGCGAATCTCATCTTCAGTTACGGCTTCTTCTTCCGCCTCGGTTTTCATTCCGAATAATTTCAGTACTACGTTCGTAGAGAGGGAGAGGAAGGCAACTGCAGGTTTCATAATTAATGCTACAAATGAGACAACCCTGTACACAAATTTGGCAACGGCAAACGATTTCTGCATGGCGATACGCTTCGGTACAAGCTCGCCGAAAATCAGCGTAAAATAAGAAAGAATAATGGTGATCACAATGACGGCAAGAGTATCCAGAACAGACACCGGAAGACCGTGGAAACCAAGGTCTTTGTATACCCAGTCTACAAGATAACCGGAAAAATTGTCCGCGGCAAACGCACTTCCGAGAAAGCCGGCTAATGTAATTCCGATCTGGATTGTGGATAGAAAGCCAGAAGGCTCTTCCACAAGTTTTAATAGTTTTGCACATGTCTTATCGCCGTCTTCAGCAGACTTACGAAGTTTCGACGCATTCAAAGAGATCACGGCGATCTCCGCCGCCGCAAAAAAAGCGTTCAGTAAAATAAGAATCACCTGTAATAGTAATTGTGGTACGATTGAATTCATAATCAGTTCTCCTTTATTCATCATATAATGTGTAAAAATGTAAGAATTCTATGCTTCGAATCTGAGATTCCGAAAAACCGGAGAAGTCTCATAGTCGAAGTCGGATAAAAATACACAAAAAGGTATAGTCCACTGTTTGAAAAAACGGCAGACTATACCTTCTATATGTATCTATCTTCATTTTTACAAAATTATGATGTTCAGAATCACTGTCGCTTGATTCGTCCATAAAAATGTAATACATCCTTTCAAAAAATAATCATCTGGCATCCGCAGATGTCCAGATGATTATATCGAAAGAATACATGAATGTCAATAGAGATCAGGAAGCTCTTTCTGACATTTCATAGACTGTTTCAGCGACGGCCATCGTTGATTCCCGGTGGGATACGAGGACAATGGTTTTGTCATTCCCCAATTCTTTCAGTGACTTCAGAATAATGCTCTCGTTGAGAGAATCGAGATTGCTTGTCGGTTCATCCAGAAGGAGGAGAGGAGCATTGTGTAGGAAAGCACGGGCGATTCCGATCCGTTGCCGTTCTCCACCTGATAAGGTATCTCCCAGTTCTCCTACCATCGTATCATATCCGTTTGGAAGGCTTATAATAAATTCATGCAAAGAAGCCTTTTTCGCAGCGGTCTCGATTTCGTCTCTGGAGGCATCCGGTTTTGCGATAGCAATATTGTTGGCGATGGAATCATGGAACAGGCTTGTCTCCTGGGTGACATAACTTTCCATATCACGGAGATTTTCTGTGTTGATGGATGAGATATCCCTTTCCCCAATTCGGATTGATCCACTGTCAGCATCATAAAATCGCATCAGAAGTTTCAAAATAGTAGATTTTCCGGAACCGCTTTTTCCGTGAATGCCGATTCGGCTTCCTTTTGGAATGGTTAGAGAGTAACCTTTCAAAATCGGTTCTTTTTCATAAGAAAAGTACAGATCCTCGCATTCAGTCTGTCCAAATTCTATCGGGGCGTTGCCTTTCACATCTTCCGTTTCCGGCACTTCTTCCAGAAGAGAGAGAACTCGCTCTCCGCTGGCGAGCGTCTGCATCAGATTGTTGGAGAGGGGGGAAAGTGCAACGACAGGTCCAAAAGATCCCATCATTAATATTGTACACAGGATGACGCCGTCCGTGGAGAGTGTTCCGTTGTTATGGAGCCAGCTGCAAAGAAAGAGCATTCCGAAAGAAAAGAGAAGAATCAGAAGACTGGTGATTCCACGCTGAATTCCTTCCAGATGTTTCATGACCGTCTGCTTTTCATTTAGTTTGCGGCTTCGTTTTTCCATCTCATTTAATCTTTCTTTTCCGCATCCATATTGAAGGGTCTCATCCAGACCTCTGAGACTGTCCAGAACGAAACTGTTCAGTTCACCAAATTCATTGCGGAAAGTCATACCGCTTGCCGCTCCCTTTTTGGAATTCACAAAAGGGACAAGGAGTCCTACGGACAGATAGCCGCACAGTGCAAGAATTCCTGCAGGAATACTGTAATGGAAAAAGATGACTTCCATAATAAGAGAAGTCAGGATCGCAATTGCAATCGGAGAGATCGTATGGGCGTAAAAAACCTCTAAAAGTTCGATATCTGTTGTCAGGATGGAAATCAGATTTCCCTTCTCTTTGCCGTCCAGTTTTGCAGGACAGAGCCGGCGAAGGCTCGCAAATACTTTGTGGCGGATCAGTGCCAGTAATTTAAATGCGATGTAATGATTGCAGGCCTGCTCTCCGTAATGAAGAATGCCGCGCAGGATGGCGGCTACACCAAGACAAAAGAACAGGCTGCCAAGAGAAAAGCCATCTACCAGACCGGAAAGTTTTAAAAGTCCGGCACCCGCCATTACAGTAAGAAAAATAGCGCACAGATAGCCGGCAACTCCAAGAAGGACTGCTCCGGCCATGACATGGAGAAGAGGACGTATCAGTCCGATCAGTTCTCCCATAATCCGGATTCCACTTCTCCGTTTCATGCACCACACCCCCTTATTTTGCATAAATCATGTTGTTTTTGATACATTGAGGAATAACTGCCTTTTTTCTTCATCAATTCTTCATGAGTTCCTTTCTCTGCGATCATCCCGTTTTTCATTATGTAGATATAATCGGAAGCAACGACGTTGGCAAGCCGATGGGAAATAAAAAGAATCGTTTTTGTACCGGCAAGCTCTCTGACCACTTCCATGATCTGGTCTTCGCTTTCTACATCAATGTTGGATGCAGCTTCATCGAGAATATACATCGGCGTGTCGTGGAGAAGTGCCCTTGCAAGAGCAAGACGCTGTCGCTGTCCACCGGAGAAGTTGCTTCCCTGTTCTTCGAGGAGAGTATCCAGACCATTCTGGTTTTCCAGAAAATCAAGCAGGCGGACTTTATCAAGAACCTCCCGCATCTGATCGTCGGAAGCATCAGGATTTGCCATAAGGAGATTGTCCCGGACAGTTCCTTTGAAAAGATAGCTGTTGTGACGAATCAGAGTGATTGCACGCGCCAGATCTTCCTCTCGGATTTCTGATACTGGAATTCCGTTAATACGGATTTGGCCAAGATAGTTTTTCTGCTTTCCGGTCAGAAGAGAAGCGATGGTACTTTTTCCACAGCCGGAAACACCGACAAGAGATACGAAACTTTTTGGCGGTATTGTCATGGAAATATCCTGCAGAACCGGACGCTCTTCCTCATATCCGAATTTTACATTTTCAAGAGAAATTTCTATCGGTCCGGAAGGAAGAGCAGTATGGCCGTGTCTTCCTTCGTCAAGATCGAGAATACGGAAAATTTTGTCACTTGCAGACATTCCGTTCATTGCAATATGAAAAAATGAACCGAGCAGCCTAAGTGGAATAAAAAATTCGGATGCAAGAAGAATGATGGCAAATGCACCGGAAAATGTAAGAGATCCGGCGGCATATTCCCGCACAGTGACAATCATGCCGACGGCGGCACCTCCATAAGCGACAAGATCCATGACACTGACGGAGTTCAGCTGCATGGTCAGAACTTTCATTGTGATCTTGCGGAAACGCTCCGCCTCTTCATCCATTTCTTTTGCTTTCTTCTCATCAGCCTGATAGATTTTCAAAGTGGTCAGTCCTTGAAGATTTTCAAGAAAACTATCTCCAAGTTCCGTGTAAATTCCCCAGTAGCGGCTCAAAAGTTTTTTTGCAAACTTCTGCACTGCGATGATAGAAACAGGAATAAGCGGGACACAGATCAGAAGAACTACGCTTGCTTTCAGGCTGATTGGAGAGAGAATAAGAAAAAGAGTTAAAGGAGCAAGGAGACTGTAAAAAAGCTGAGGGAGATATCTGCCGTAATAGATCTCCAGCTGCTCTACGCCCTCTGTTGTGACCTGTACGACTTCGGAAGTTGGAATTTTTTCTTTATACGATGCTCCAATTCGGAGCAACTTTCCATAAATCTGCCGGCGCAGTACAAGTTTCACATCGGCACTTGCTTTGCCGGAAGAAATGGTTGCCATCCTCTCGCTGAGAAAGCGAACCAGAAGTGCAAGTACTACGACAGCAGCGGTCTGTAGCCATAGATTTGGGTACAATGTCTGTTTTATCAGATGTTCCAGAAAATTTCCTGCTGCAAAAACAGCAGCAATCTGAAAAAGAAGGGCAATCCATTGCCAGAGAATATTTTGGATCAGATATTTTTCAGATCCCTTTAATAGTTTCATAAGCCTTGGCTTAATCATATTAGCTTTTCCTTTCTTTCATTATCTTTTTTTCTTTCATACTGCAGATCATATGTCGGATGGCCATCACAGGATGGACCAACAGCATCCGGGGACCGGAAAACCGCATGACCTCCCGGATTTTTTCTCGCATTTCCGGGTGGTAGCAGTGGACTTTACAATTGCTGCAAAAAGTCTTCGTTTCCATGAACGGACACTTATCTGAACGAAGTTGTGCATAGGAAAGAAGCGCTTCACAGTCCGGACAGAGCTGCCCTTTCGGCATGCTGTGTCTGCGATGGCAGTATAAGTGGATCATCAGAGCAACGATCTGCTTTTCCTGTTCCCGTTTATCCGATATGCTGACAGGATGTCTCATCTGTATTTCCCCTTCCTTACAGTCCGGATTTTAGTAAAGAAGTAAATATACTTGAAAAAAATCAGGAATAGGATAAAGAGTCTGCCGGGAAGATTGCTCATCATGTACATAGCGATAAGGAGCATGGCAGAAGCAGGAAGCAGAATACAAAATTTGGTTTTTAATGTCATAGCACGATCCCTGACAAAACTGTCCAGATGATTCCGATAAAGCTTTGTATTCAAAAACCATCTGTGAAACCGTTCAGATCCTCTTGCAAAGCAGAAGGAAGACAAAAGCAAAAACGGTGTAGTCGGAAGGACCGGTAAAAGAACTCCGACGGCGCCTAGAGCCAGAGTGAAAAATGCTGCCAGAAGCCATAAAATTTGAAAAGGATTTTTCTTCATAATTACCTCCAAAATGCCAAATGGGTAGTCGAAACTAACTTGCGAATATATCCTAACATAAGGGAGAGTAAAATTTCAAGAAAAAATATTATCAGGAGAGAAGGAAGAAAAAGGAATTGACTTAAAAGACGTGACAAACAATAAAAAAGACCCTTTCTTTACAAGAAAGGGCCGGATTAACGCGGATAATACAAAGTCAAATGATATTTTCAGAATTTTGAGTATCTGCATATTTTCGGAATATCTTTGCTGTTCTGTACAGGTAAACAAGTTTCAGAATACTTATCACGATCAATGCGATGCCGGATACGAGGAACAGAAGAATGCCGAAGATAGGAGAAACTAACATGAAAAACAAGCTACAGAATATGACAATGTCACTACCGAAATACCATTTCCAGAGGCAGGACCATTTTCGGGAAAGATTATCATCTATTCCACTCAGAAGCGAAGCATGAGCTGTGTATTCCGTGTACACGAAAGCAAATGCAAAAACAGTCTGAATGATAGAAAAGATCAGAGTTCCCGCTGATAGCTGGACTGGAATAGATAAAATTATGATTGGAATAGTCACTACGGAATATAACAGTGAACATATTCCGGCAAAACGGTATCGTATCTCTGTACAAGCCATCTGAAGTAAGATGATACCGTATATGACAGAGCATGCGACACAAAGAATATTGCCTGTGATAAAGATGGCAGGAGCAAGGTCTGACATATTGTTGCTGGTCATAATGGTCGCAATGGCGGACGGAATAAACAGCCAGAAAAGAATCGACAACAATTTGCCTAATCTCTGAGCTTCGGCTGGAAGCAGTTTTCTCTGTTCGCATGTGTTTTTTGCTGGTTCACAGTGAGTTTCTTTCATAACAATCCCTCCATTCGTAGAGTTCATATGCATTAGAAACGAGTTTCAGAAAGAACGATCAGGACATCATCACAAGGCGTGCGACGGCAATAGGGTCATCCTCGGAAAATCCCTGGGCACAATAGAGGATGGTATGTACATAGTCTGCCTCCAGAGAAAGCAGATGTGCAATCTCTTCTACAGATTTCCCTTCTCCGTAAACAGAAAGAACATTTTTTACATCAGAGATAGTCCGGTTAAGTTCGCTGTCAGTATTATCAAATGAAACGGGAGAAGGAATAGCCTCATCCTCTGTCATGAAATCTTCCAGTTTCAGTTCCGGTTTGCCCTCCTGTTCCTGGTAGTAGTCATCTGATAATTCCCAGTCCGTGGCATCGAAAGGATTTTGTGTATCGTTCATGGAAAAACCTCCTTTTAAATTAGGTAACTTTATTGTAATATGAAGATCAGAAGAGTGCAAGGAAAAGAGGAGATACGATGAGGTATTACATTGCAGACTGCCATTTTTTCCACCGCGGGCTCAACGAAAAGATGGATCGAAGAGGATTTGCGGATGCGGAAGAAATGAATGAATATATGATAAAAAAATGGAATGAGAAGGTACGACCAAGAGATGAGGTAGTGATACTTGGTGATTTTTCGATGGAAAAAGGAGAAAAGACAAACGAAATTCTGAGAAGGCTTCATGGACGTCTGTATCTGATTGAAGGGAATCATGATTATTATCTGAAAGATTCGGAGTTTGAACGGGAGAGATTTGTCTGGATCAGGCCTTATGCGGAGATGAAAGACAGTAAAAGACGAGTGATTCTCTGCCATTATCCTGTGTTCTGTTATCACGGACAGTATCGGAAAGATGCAAAAGGTCAGGATCATGTTTATATGTTGTACGGACATGTGCACGACAGCTTTGATGAGAAGCTCGTATCCCGGTTTGTAAAAGAGACACAGGAGACAAAGCGAGTCAATCTTCATTCGCAGGTGGAGGAGCCGATTCCCTGCAATATGCTGAACTGCTTCTGCATGTATTCAGACTATGAGCCACTGTCCCTGGATGAATGGATTGAGAATAACAGGAAACGACGGGCACAGCAGAATATCATGGCAAGGTGAGGAAAAGCATGGTATAGTAAAAAGAGAGCAGACAGCAAAAGAAAAGTCAGCAAAGCAAATAGATGGAGGAAAATAAAGATGCGAAAAGAAGCAACTTTAAAACAATGGTGGGAGCTTTATGAAGCTGCCGCCCGGATAGAAGAAAAAAAGCCATGGAATTATCTGAATAAAGACCAGTATGTTGTGATTCAGCTCAAAGATGAAAAGGAACCGGTATTTATCCGGGTACTGGGACAGGACAAGAGCGAGGAAAAAGAAATACAGATATACCCGGGATTCAAAGGGTGGCAGGATCTTACCATGATAGATGAGCTGGGAACAGGAGAAGAAAAGTATCTCTCGGAAGATTATGCAATGTCTGACAGAAGAGCGCTGGTATGCCGATACGGGAAAAAATCCGACATGCTTTATATGCAGCAGGAAGTTTCCGGAGCATTAAATCTTCAGATGGTAAAAGAAGAAATGTGGCCGAATTTTCTGTCCTACCGTTCCAGGTATATTCCGTTCTCACCGGATTTAGATGAAGCGGTGATGATGACGGAGGCAATCCGGAATTTGTTTATGTGTATCGTGGCATTAGAAGCAAAGAAGCTGCCGATGAAGTGGGAAGAGAACGAACGGCTTTGCAGGATTTTTAATGTGGAGACTGGACAGTGGAATATGTTTCCGGCGAAGATTCCGAAGCAGAGTCGTCCATATATGGGAATGGAGATTCAGAAAGAGGAATTGAAAGAAGAACTGAAAAACTACCCGCAGACAGAACAGGAGGTTCAGATAGATTTCTGTTACACACACATTCCGGAAAGTGATGAAGAGGCAGGGAGGCCAAGAAA
Source organism: uncultured Sellimonas sp. (assembly GCA_963559135.1). Classification (GTDB taxonomy): domain Bacteria; phylum Bacillota; class Clostridia; order Lachnospirales; family Lachnospiraceae; genus Sellimonas. The sequence continues at coordinate 35,325 of CAUWJP010000002.1, read as the reverse complement.
TCCGTTCATGTTTGTCGCTGTAGACGCACAGTCAGGCAGGCTGCTTACTCGATACTTTCTGAAGCCGGAAGAGACGGAATTCACTCTTTTATCGAATTTTCTTTTGAGCCATCTGCGCCAACAGGGGAGAATGAAAAAGATTGTCTCCGGGAATCCATGGATAATCAAGGCACTAGAGCAGACTTGCCGGGAATTGGGAATCCAGACGGAAACAGGTCAGACAGAAGTGATAGAGGATTTGATGAAGAATATCGAGAATAGGATGTAAGTCAATCCTGTGAAACGTGTAGGTGTGTAAATCAAACGAAACTCATTTATAATGAAAAAAACGGCATGGCGGTGATGGTAATGTTTACAAAAGAAATTATGGATACATTTACAGAACTGGATTTTGCGGTATATGACTGTATCATAAAAAACAGAGAGATGATCAGCAGCATGACAATTAAGGAACTGGGAGACTTGGCTCATGTATCGACAGCAACAGTGCTGAGGTTCTGCAAGAAAAGCGGCGTCAATGGCTACAGTGAGTTTAAGATCAAATACAAAGAGTATCTGAATGGAAAAAGAGACGCTTTGAAAGATGACGGGACGACAGAGCTGCAGAGTTTTTTGAAAACAATCAATACCGAAGATTTTCAGAGCAGTATCACAAACGCATACGAATATCTGAAACATTCGCAATGTACCATATTTATAGGAGTCGGATCCTCAGGAATTCTGGGAAAATACGGAGCTCGCTTTTTCTCCAACGTAGGACAGTTCAGCCTGTTCATCGATGATCCGTGGCTTCCGGTACTGCAGAAACTGGCGGAAAATACGGTGACGATTGCTCTGTCGGAGTCTGGAACGACAAGACAGACGGTTTCCATAGCATCCCAGCTTCAGCAAAGGGGAAGCAAACTGATCTCCATTACGAACAATTCCAATTCTGTGCTTTCCAAAATGGCGGACTGCAATATTTCCTACCATGTATCCGAGGCTCTGGTCAATGAGCGGAATGTCACGACGCAGATCCCAGTACTGTATATTATTGAAACACTTGCAAAGAAACTCTACAATATTGATCAGCAATAAAAGAAGAGTAGAAGGAGACGAAAAATGTCAATTCTCAGCTATGAGATGCTTAAAAATCTGAAATCCGGAGAGTTTGCCGTATACAATTATATCATGTCACACATGGAGAGTATTCCTTCCATGAATATCCGGGAGCTTGCGGAGGCAACAGGGGTTTCCACGACAACAGTTATGCGGTTCTGTGAGAGAGCAGGATGTGCAGGATACACGGAATTAAAGTACCGGATCAAGTGCGGAATGTCAGAACATAGAGGAAAGGTCAATTATGATGTGGTGCCCGCTCTACAGTTTATCAAGAATTCTGAACAGGATGAACTGTTCCGAGAAAAATTAGCGGAGGTATCTGAGTTTATCACACAATCCGCGCAAGTCGTCTTCTCTGGGGACAGAGAAGGGAGAGCGATAGCCCGGTACGGCGCCTATCTGTTTAATCATACGGGAAAAATGGCATTTTTATGCGAGGGAGAAAACGGAAGCGCATGTCCTTGCAAAGATCTGAGAAGTGTTCTTTTTCTTCTTTCAGCTTCCGGAAAAGAAGAAGAGATCGTATCTTTGGCGAACAGGTATAAAGAAGCGGGAGCTTTTGTAGTCAGTATTACTAATACAGAACAATGTCCGGTTGCGAGTATGTCGGATGTCGGTTTTGCGTGTTACATGCCGGAAACATACAGGAGAGAAATGGGAGCGGTAAGGACGTCGCAGCTTCCTGCTGTCTATATTTTGGAATGTCTTGCGGCGCTTATCTGAGAAATCGGACCGGGGAAGAAACAGAAGGCAATGGAATAAGAAAGACAAGCACTCAGTATGCTTGTTTTTTTTATGTAACAAATGATATTTTATCAAATATTTTACTGTTTGACGGATATTTGTTGAAATGATGCGGATTTATGATAAGATTTGCATAAAACGTAAGCGCTTATGTAAAAAATGAATAGAACCTGATAAAAAACAGATGTGTTCTGCACAAAATGTTGGAGAAGGAGATTGGGTGGATATGGAATCGAAGAAATTTCCACATGATTTTTTGTGGGGCGGTGCTGTGGCGGCGCATCAACTGGAAGGTGGATATGACAAGGGAGGAAAAGGAATCTCGATTGCAGATGTTATGACGGCAGGTGCAAACGGGAAGGACCGGGAAATTACAAGAGGAATTCTGGCAGATCGCTACTATCCGAATCATGAAGCGATTGATTTTTATTCCAGATATAAAGAAGATATCCGGCTGTTTGCCGAGATGGGATTTCGGTGTTTTCGAACATCGATTGCATGGACAAGGATATTCCCGAATGGGGACGAATGTGAGCCGAATGAAGAAGGACTGAAATTTTATGATGATCTGTTTGATGAACTTCTGAAATACGGTATTGAGCCGGTGATCACTCTGAGCCATTTTGAAATGCCGTATTATCTTGTTGAAAAATATGGCGGATGGAGAGATCGCAAACTGATCGGTTTCTTTGTGAAATTTGCTGAGACAGTCATGCACCGATATAAAGATAAGGTCAAATACTGGATGACATTCAATGAGATCAACAATCAGTCAAGCACCCAGAATGCATGGGGCGGTTGGACAAATTCCGGAATTCTGTACAGAGAAGATGAGGATGTGCAGACTGTATTGCAGCAGGCAGTTCACTATCAGATGGTGGCAAGTGCTATGACAGTGAAAATCGGACATGAAATTAATCCGGATTTTCAGATCGGATGCATGCTTGCGATGGTTCCATTTTATGCAAGGACATGCATGCCTCAGGATGAGATCGCAGCGCAGATTGCAATGGAACATCGTTTGTATTATTATGGAGATCTGCATGTATTCGGGGAGTATCCGGCGTATATGAAAGCGTTTCGTAAAGAGCGGGGAATTATTCTGGACATTACAAAGGAAGATCTAGACTATCTGAAGGAAGGATGCGTGGATTATATCGGTATCAGTTATTACATGAGCAGTACGGTCAGCAGCGTTGAGACGGATGACAGTACAAAAGTGGCGGAAGGTTTTTATGTTGCCCAGAATCCTTATGTTCAGAAAAGTGACTGGGGATGGCAGATTGATCCTCAGGGCTTGAGATATTCTCTCAACCTTCTGCATCAAAGGTATCATAAGCCGATTTTCATTGTGGAAAACGGATTTGGAGCCTATGACAAAATGGAAGAAGGTGAGATTCATGATCAGTACCGAATTGAATATCTCAAAGCACATATTCTGGAAATGCAAAAAGCGATGGTTTCCGATGGAATTCCGGTCATGGGATACACGCCGTGGGGCTGTATTGATCTGGTGAGCGCAGGAACCGGCGAGATGGAAAAGAGATATGGATTTATCTACGTGGATAAAGACAATCAGGGAAATGGTACACTGGAGAGGAAGAAGAAAGATTCTTTTGAGTGGTATAAAAAAGTCATAGAGAGCGATGGGGAAATTTTATAATCATATTTTAGGAGGATCAGAATAATGCTTAGAATTAGATTATTTTGTGCGAATGGTATGTCGACAAGTCTACTTGTGAAAAAGATGGAAGAGGCAGCAAAGGAAAAAGGAAAAGAAGTGGATATAAAAGCATATCCGATTCTTGAGATGGAAAGATTGATCGGGGAAGCTGACGTGGCTTTGCTCGGCCCGCAGGTAGGATATCAGCTGGCAAAGGCAAAAGAAATCTGCGGTGCCAACGGAGTTCCTGTGGATGTTATTCCGATGTCAGATTATGGTATGTGCAATGGAATGAATGTGCTGAAATTTGCGTTTAAGTTATCAAAAAACAACTAATAAAGGTAGAGAGGAAATGGAAACATGCAGAAATTAATGAATGAAAAAGTAATTCCTAAAATTATGGCGTTCATTAACCTGAAGGGGATTCAGGCAATAAAAGACGGTATGGTCTATTCGATGCCGCTTCTGATTGTAGGTTCTGTATTTTTGATTATTACGAACTTCCCGATTCAGGCAGTTGTAGATGTATTGGAGCAGACAGGAATTAAAGCTGTATTGGAGCAGGCGAACGGAGCTACGTTTAACATCAGTGCGATGATTGCAGTTCTTGGAATATCGTACAATTATATTAAACTGGAAGGGCAGGAACCGTTAAGTGGAGCGATTGTGGCTCTCGGTGTATTTATCATGATGACACCGGCCTCCATCGTCACAGAAAACGGAGATGTTGTAGGAGGAATTATCAATAAAAGCTGGACAGCAGGACAAGGAATGGTCGGGGCGATCATCGTTGGGCTGATCGTCGGATTTGTATATTGCTGGTTTTTGAAAAAGGATATTCGAATCAAGATGCCGGCAGGAGTTCCGGATGGTGTATCCAATGCGTTTTCTGCACTCATTCCAGGAGCTGTGATTGTTGTGGGAGCTACGATTGTTCATGGAATCTGTTCCATGGGATTTCACACGACTGCGATGGAAGCTATCTACAACATGATTCAGACCCCTCTGCAGGGAATGACAGATTCTATCGGAGGAGCGCTTCTGATGTGCTTCCTGACTCCTTTCCTGTGGTTTTTCGGAGTACATGGTTCTACGATTGTCGGTGGAATCATGACAGGTATTCTGCAGGCAAATAGTCTGGAAAATCAGGCTCTTCTTGACAAAGGAATAGAGTTGACTGTAAAGAACGGTGGACACATCGTTACAATGCAGTTTTTTGACCAATTTATCAACGTTACCGGTGCAGGTCTCACGATTGGATTAGTTATTTATATGTTTTTCTTAGCAAAATCCAAGCAGATGAAAACGCTTGGAAAGCTGGAAATAGTACCTGCGTTGTTTAATATTAACGAACCAATTTTATTCGGACTGCCGATTGTAATGAATCCGATGCTTGCGTTTCCGTTTATTGCAATGCCTGTAATAGCATGTATATTACAGTATACAGCTCTCTATACAGGTTTGTGTCCCCTGTATGGTGCAACACAGGTACCATGGACATGTCCGCCTATTATCTCAGGACTTCTGATCGGCGGATGGAGAACGGCGCTTCTGCAGCTTGTGATTTTTATTCTTTCATTTTTCGTTTATCTTCCGTTTGCAAAACGGGTTGACAAACTAAATCTTTTGAAAGAGGCGGAGGCAGAAAAAGAAACAGAAGATGATGACTGGTAGAAAGGGGCAGAAAGATGGAATCATTTGAAACAGCATGTTTTGGTATTATTACCTATGTGGGTACCGCGAGATCCTGTTTTATTAATGCAGTGCAATGTGCGAAAAAGGGGAACTTTGAAGAAGCACAGGAACTGATCAGACAGGGAGATGAGGCTTTTACTGAAGGCCATCATATCCATGCGGATCTGCTGGCACAGGATGCCAATGGAGAATTGAATCAATCAGGATTGATATTGATGCATGCGGAAGATCAGCTGATGAGTGCTGAGACATTCCGAATTATGGCAGAAGAGTTTATTGAAGTATATAAAAAGTTACTTGATGTTCAGGATTGATACATATTATAAAAACACCTGTGAGAATACGACATTGAATTGTGATGGAGTACATCCCACAGGTGTTCTTATGTAAAGCGTTGCTCTGCAGATGAAACATGGTAAACTAAAAGACGCATCTGAAAGGGACCCAAGATACAACAGTTATTAAAGGAATTACTGTAGAAGAAGTATGGGAAAAGCATCATGAAAGCAGGCTTCTTCTCCTCTGACCGGACAATACGGGAATATAACAATGACATCTGGCATCTTTAGAACAGGTGCGGAATGAAAGGGGATCAATGATGAGAGAAACAGGAATTTTGATGCCGGTCTCTGCGCTTCCGTCGCGGACGGGAGTAGGAGAGTTGGGGGAATATGCATACGAATTTGTTAATGCATTAAAAGAAAATGGCGTGAAGATATGGCAGATTCTTCCGCTGAATCCGGTAGGATACGGGAATTCCCCGTATCAGCCGTATTCGTCCTGTGCAGGAGATGAGATTTATATCAGTCTGGACCTGCTTTATGAGAAAGGAATGCTGGGAGAGAAAGCACCTTCTTTCCGGGAAAATGCAAAAATGGTGGATTACGATGCAGTCCGGGCGTTCAAGGAGCCATATCTGAAAGAAGCTTTTTCTAATTTCCATGAGACGGAAGAATACCGGGAGTTTACAAGACAGCCGTGGGTATATGAATATGCGGTGTTCCGTGCCTTGAAAAAGGCAAATGGAAATATCTGCTGGAATGAGTGGAACGATGCGGACAAGGCATGGCCGGAAGTCCCGGCTCCACTTGATAAAGAAAAAGAAGAAGAGGCGGCATATCAGATGTTCCTCCAGTATGAATTTTTTGTCCAGTGGATGGAAGTAAAGAGAAAAGCAAATGAAAACGGCATACAGATTATGGGTGATGTTCCATTTTATGTGGGAGTGGATTCCGTTGACGTATGGGGCGGAAAAGACAATTTCCTCCTGGACACGGACGGAAGACCGATCTTTATTGCAGGCGTGCCGCCTGATTATTTTAGTGAGACCGGACAAAGATGGGGAAATCCGATCTATGACTGGGATTACATGAAGGAGCATGATTATCAGTTCTGGACAGACCGGATAGGTTACAGCCAGAAACTGTTTGATATTATCCGTATTGATCATTTCCGGGCGTTTGATACATTCTGGAAAATTCCGGCGAGCTGTCCTACTGCGATAGAGGGCGAATGGATCGAGGCACCGGGTTATGAAGTGATTGATACACTCAAGGGAAAAATTGAAGGATTGAATCTTGTGGCGGAAGATCTGGGGGAACTCAGACCGGAAGTTTTGACGCTGAAAGAGCACTATCAGTTAAAAGGGATGAAGATACTTGTTTTTTCCATTGAAACCGGTGGAAAATATGCCTATGACAGCTTCCATGATGTGGAAAACATGATCATTTATACAGGGACACACGATAATGATACATTGATGCAGTGGTACGAAGGACTGAGTACAGCTGCGAAAAGGAAAGTACGTCGATTCCTCGCACGGGAGGGGATTAAGCAGGGATCTGTGAAAGACAGATTACTCACATACACCTTACGAAGCAAGGCGGAGTATGCGATTATCCCGATGGCGGATCTGTTGGGACTTGGAAAAGAAGGACATATCAATACTCCAGGCACCGTAGGTTCCCCGAACTGGGAATGGAGGATGCCGGATTTTGAACAGGCAAAAAAAGAATTAAGACACTATCGAAAAGCAATGGCAGAAAGGGACTGATAGAAGATGGAATTTACGGGAGTTTATCATAGAACAACCGAACAGATGAGCTATGCACTGAACGAATCGGAACTGATCGTCAATCTGAAGACAGGATATGATGTCAAACAGGTATTTCTTTATTATGGGGATCCTTTTGAGACAGGAATCCTCGGAGGCAATGAAAAGTGGACGGGGACGAGAGAAGAGATTGTCTATAAAAAACGCCTGAAACATCAGATCTGGTGGACCACAACGTTGGTGCCAAAATATAAACGTTGCAAGTATTATTTCGAACTGCATACCGACGATGAAGTATGGTACTATTTCGAAGACGGATTTCTGACGAAAGAACAGATGGAAATGGATGGAAGAATGCTCCAATGTTTTATCGTACCGTGGATAAATCCGGCGGATGTCAATAAGACACCGGACTGGGTGAATGATACGGTATGGTATCAGATTTTTCCGGATCGATTCTGCAACGGGACACCGGGGGATGGAAGAGAAGGAATTCTGCCTTGGAAAAATGAAGGGGAAGTCCGCAACGAGGAACGGTACGGTGGAAATCTGGAAGGAATCCGGCAGAAACTTCCGTATTTGCAGGAACTTGGTATTACAGGGATTTATCTGAATCCGATCATGGAGGCGGACTCCAACCACAAATACGATACAAAAGATTATACAAAGATTGATCCGCAGTTTGGGGATGAAAAGACGATGAAACGTCTCGTGAAGGAGGCGCATGAACATGGTATTCGTGTCATGGTCGATGCGGTGTTCAACCACTGCGGGAAAGATTTTGGACCGTGGCTGGACGTGAAGGAGAAGGGGGAAGTATCCCGCTATGCCGGATGGTTTATGGTCAATGACTGGACACTTCTTGACAAAGAAGCAAGCACGAGAGACGGAAGGTATTATTCCTTTGCTTTTGCAGATAAAATGCCGAAACTGAATACCAATAATGAGGAAGTGATCCGTTATTTTCAGGATATCTGTGAAGGATGGATCCGGGATTATGATATTGACGGTATCCGTTTTGACGTGGGAAATGAAGTGTCCCACCGTTTCCTGAAACGCATCCGGGAACATGTAAAAAAGATTAAGCCGGACATCTATCTCCTCGGAGAAATCTGGCATGACGCAAGCCAGTGGCTGGCGGGAGATGAGTACGATTCTGTCATGAACTACCCGCTTATGAGCGGGATCCACGATTTCTTCATTGATCTAACCATGAAAAAAGAAGATTTCGAGTATATGGTAAATCGCTGCTACACAATGTACATGCAGCAGTGCAATAATGTACTTTTCAATCTTCTGGATTCCCACGATACAGAACGTCTTATGAATCGATTCCACGATTTGGATATTTTTTATCAACAGTTGGCAATTCTGTTTACCATGCCGGGAAGCCCGTGCATTTATTATGGAACAGAAATTGCTATGGAGGGAAGTTTCGACCCGGACTGCCGAAGATGCATGCCATGGGATAATATTCGGAGCGAAGAAAATCAGAAACGAATAAAGGAAATTCAAAAACTTATCCATTTAAGAAAAACAGAACCGGCATTCAGGAGTTTGTATTTTCATTTCCCGGAAGAATATGATGAATCAAGACTTGTACAGTACATTAAATTAGATAAAGGACAAAATAAAATCGAAGTCCTGCTGAACTGCGGCGAAACATTGGTAACTGTACAAGAAACAGGAGAAATACTCTTCGAGAGACAACATAAAAATAAAAAGTTATATCCAAAAGGAGTACTGATCAGAAGAAGATAAAACAAATTGTACGAAAAAATACAGATTTTCCAATGGGGACGTGTACCGATGAACGGGTACACGTCCCCATTCACCTGAGAATCCGCATATAATCAAGGCACTGGAGCAGACTTGCCGGGAATTGGGAATCCAGACGGAAACAGGTCAGACAGAAGTGATAGAGGATTTGATGAAGAATATCGAGAATAGGATGTGAGAAAAATCAGTCTTATTGAATGAAGGAGATAAAAGGATTGACAAATTAGATACCTGTGTTAGAATAAAGAGAAAATAAGAAAACACGTGGAAGAGAAGAGTAGAATGTTGAGCTTTACAGAGAGAGATGCCCGGAATCAGACGGTGGTGGAAGCATCTTATTGTCAGGACATTTGAAGACCAACTCGGAGTGGCCCCAATCCGGTCCGGTGATTCCGTTATCATCAGGAAAGCGGCTTTTTCTGTCAGAAAAGGCAAGAAGGGTGGAACCGCGGTGCAAATATCAGCTCGTCCCTTATGATTGATTGTGATCATAGGGATGGGCTTTTTATTTTTAAGAAAGGAAGGTATGGAGTATGATTATCACATTAAAAGACGGAACTACAAAAGAGTATTCGGACGATCTGTCCGTTCTGAGAAATACTGCGTCCTGTATTCTTGCAGAAGCAGTGCAAACACTTTTCCCGGATGCAAAAGCAGCAGGTGGTTCTCTGACCGAAAACGGCTTTTATTATGATTTTGATCATGCGCCGTTCTCGCAAAAAGATTTGGATGCAATTGAAGCGGAGATGAAAAGAATCATCAAAAGGGGAGGAAAGATAGAGAGGAAACCTAAAATATGGGAGGAAGCGATTGCTGATTTTCAAAAACGTGGGGAATCATATCAGGTGGAAAGGCTGAAAGAACAGGGGGACAGAGGGAAAGTATTTCTGTATTCACATGACAGCTGGGAAGACTTGTATGTAGGCTTACACTTGATCAGTACGAAAGGAGTTAAAGCATTTCGACTGTTGTCTTCTTCGGGGGCATACTGGAAAGGAAATGAGAAGAATCCAATGCTCGCGCGTATTTATGGAACTGCTTTTGGAACAAAAGAAGCTCTTCAGAAGTATCTGGAGATTTTGGAAGAGATAAAGGCACGCGATCACAATAAACTTGGGCGAGAGATGAAATTATTTACAACAGCGGAAGTAATTGGGCAAGGTCTGCCTTTACTGATGCCAAAGGGGACAATCATTATCAAAGAACTCCAAAGATGGATTGAGGATCTGGAGGACAATGAGTGGGGATACATTCGTACGAAAACTCCTCTTATGGCAAAGAGTGATCTGTATAAAATATCCGGGCACTGGGATCATTATAAGGAGGGAATGTTTGTCCTGGGAGACAAAGAAAAAGACAAAGAAGTATTTGCTCTCCGCCCGATGACCTGCCCGTTTCAATATTATGTGTATAAGGCAGAAAGACACAGCTATCGTGAACTCCCACTGCGTTACAGTGAGACATCTACATTATTCCGCAACGAAGATTCCGGTGAGATGCATGGACTGACAAGAGTAAGACAGTTTACTATTTCAGAGGGGCATCTGATTGTCCGTTCGGATCAGATGGTAAAAGAATTCAAAGATTGTATTGCACTGGCGCAGCACTGCCTTCAAGTATTGGGACTTGAGGAAGATGTCACATATCATCTGTCAAAATGGGATCCGGAAAATACGGAGAAATATATCGGAGATCCTGAAGTATGGGAGGAAACAGAGGAACACATCCGGACAATGTTAAGAGAACTTGGTATCCCGTTTGTGGAAGATGTAGGCGAGGCAGCATTTTATGGGCCAAAAGTAGATATCAATGCCAGAAATGTATATGGAAAAGAAGATACGATGATCACAATTCAGTGGGATGCACTGCTGGCGGAGCAGTTTGATATGTATTACATTGATCAGAATGGAGAGAAGAAACGCCCTTATATTATCCACAGAACGTCCATCGGATGTTATGAAAGAACATTGGCATGGCTGATTGAAAAATACAAAGGGCTTTTCCCTACATGGCTGTGTCCGGAACAAGTGAGGATCATCCCCGTATCCGAAAAGTTTCATGATTATGCAGAAAAGATTGAAAAGAAACTGAAAAAAGAGAGAATCCGGTGTTCGACAGATGAACGATCCGAGAAAATGGGATATAAGATCAGGGAGGCTCGTCTTGAGAAAGTACCATATATGTTAATTGTAGGAGCAAAAGAAGAAGAAGACGAGACAGTGTCCGTGAGAAGCCGATATCTGGGAGAGGAAGGAACTAAAACAGTCGAGAGATTTCTGGAGGAGATTCTCGAAGAGATCAGAGAGAAGAAGATTAGGAAGATAGAAAAAAGCAAGGAATAAGATTATAGCGGACAAAAGAAATCATAAATTATTTGCTAAAAAGAGAATATCCAGTAGACCGGTTTGTTTTACTTTAGGAAAACAGTCTACTGGATATTTTTATAAAAAGTTTTACGCTTCCACCGGTTTTGTTGCTGTCTTTTTATTTTTATCTCTGAAGGAGAAAAATCCGGCGAGAAGTGTTCCGGAAATGGAGTGCCATACGCAGGATACGGCACAGATCACTGCGGCCTGAGGAGCGGATGCAAACTGTGCGGTTGTAGTTGCAAGGTTTGTTGCCAGACCTGCATTTTGCATACCGACTTCGATGGAAATGGTTTTTCTCTTTGAATAGTTCATTCCCGTAACTGCTCCTGCACAGTATCCAAGCAGATAGCCAAGACCATTGTGAAGAAGAACCGCTGCAAAGATGACGATGCCGGACTGGAAGAAGTTTGCTCCCTGAGATGCGATGACGCCTCCTACTACGCAGGATAATCCAATAACAGCGATACCAGGCATAATTTTCTGGAACTCTTGGAACTGTTTATTTTTTCCGAGAAAATAATTCAATACAAAACCGAGAGCGACCGGAAGGATGACGGTTTCTATGATGGATACGAACATCGGGATACCCTTGATTGTGATCTGGGTTCCACTTGCAAGGAAAGACACAAGAAGTGGAGTAGCAATCGGGGAAAGTAAAGTAGAAACGGTAGTCATTCCGACAGAAAATGCCACATCCCCTCCACAAAGGTAAGACATAATATTGGAGGAAACACCGCCCGGGCAGCATCCTACAAGAATCAGTCCCAGGGCAATGGCATCCGGAAGATTCAGGACTTTTGAAATCGCAAATGCAAGAAACGGCATGATCAGATACTGCGCGATTGCTCCGATGCAGATGTCAAACGGTCTCTGAGCCAGAATATGAAAATCTTCTTTTGTCAGTGTAAGCCCCATACTGAACATGATGATTCCAATGATGATCGACTGCCATGTGAATTTATTGGAGACAGGATCGACGAACAGGGTAAAGTTTACCCATTTCATGATGGCAGGGACAAGAAAAGTGACGACGGCAATTGCAATTACAACAAAGGAAGTGTAATTGGACAGAAATTTGCTTGCTTTTTGTAGTGTTTTCATGATGATAACCTCCATATAGTTTTTCTGACAATAAAAAATCCCTCTCAGAATCCTGATTCTGAAAGGGACGGAAAATTCCGCGGTACCACCCAACTTCTGTTAAATAACAGCACTCAAACGCACAATCATGCGCCTTCCGGATAACGGTGGAAGCCGGCACAGCCTACTGAAAGTTCAGCCTGCATCTTGGAGATGATATCCGAAACTGCTTCTATATCTGCTTGCACCATACGCAGACTCTCTGAAATATACGGCAGAAACGGCATTGTTCTCTTCTTTGATTTTTTATTGTCGATTTAATGCTTTAAAGTATAATCGGAGAAAAGCATTTTGTCAATAAAAAATTAAAGATCTTTTCGATTCCTGATTTTGCATATGCCTTGTGTCATTGTTCCCATCGGACAGAAAGAACACCAGGTTCTTGGTCGGAACAGAACCATGACGATCAGACCGATCAGAGTGGAAGTCAGCATCAGGCTGTAAAATCCAAAGCTGAACTGAGCGATCCATTCAGGTACTGTTCCTGCCGTGTAAGTCCATCCCCATGGTACACGAAATGTCCAGAACAGGGTGATTACTTCCCTTAGACTGCCGGCACCGGATGCGATCAGATAGGTCTGGAAAATCATGTTTCCAAACATCAGTAAAAAGAAGATCAGGAAACCATAACGGAACCATTTAGCACTCAACCATCGCGGAGCCAGTTTATTTCTCGAACATTTACAGTCCGTTCCAAGTTTTGTAAACAGCTGCCCTCTGCCGCAGAGGTTATTGCAAAAGTATTTATTTCTTCCAAATAAGGCAATCAGAACCGGCAAAAGAAAATCGATCATTCCAAGCCACGCAAACAGAATATTGAAAAATCCAAGGGCAAAATAAAGGATGGACCAGATCCAGAGATAGTCATACCAGTGTTTCTTTTTCATATCGTTGCCCTCTCTTTCAAAATAATGCAGCCTGCCGGACAGGTCTTTTCGCATTTTCCACATCCTACACATAAGTTTTCATTCATCACAGCGTAAGAGCCCTTCCAGATAGATATCGCATCCTTGGGACAGACCTTTATACAGGCACCGCAGGAAACACAACGTTCTTTTTCTGCCTGCGCATATCGTTTGTTTCTCATACAAAACAACCTCCGAGAGATAGATTTATTTATCTTAAGATACTATTTTGGGTAAAATATGTATGTGATATTATCACGAAAAAATAGAATGTTCGCGAAAGTAACATAGACTTTTCTGACCTGAATATAGCCAACACATCGTGGAATGGATTGAAGTATGTTTGAGTGACTGATATACTTTAAGTGATTGAAGTGTTGTTTTCTACTGGTAAGGAATGAAGAGAAAGGGGAAAAACGAGAGAACCTCGTCCAAAGAGAAAATGGATAAAAAATTTAAAATTGGAACACTGGTTTCTGATGCAGGAAAAAATGCAAAAGAGTTATTAGGAAAGTAAAAAAACATGGCAATTCATATGGCTGACCAGAATGAGGATGGAAAGCTTGATTTTAAAGATTTTACAGCCATGGCAGAATCTGTAGGGAGCACGGTGAAAAAAGGAACGCAGGTAGTGCGAAAAACTGCCGAAGAAAAAGCTAGACTAATAGAATTAAAAGTTTTACAGCCTATTTTTGATGAGAATTTGGAAGAAGAGGAATTTTTTATGCCCAAGTTCATTAGAGTAACGGAAAGAGATAAAAAACGTGCTGAAAGTGATGTGTGTAAAGGAGCAATAGGATTTGTATCAGAGCAAAAAGGTCTACGCATTGTAAATATTTTTCGGGATTCAATAGACTCATTTAAGCTTATATTCTATCCAGATTCAGGTAGTGAGTTTTATTATGTTGATCCGAGTAATCAAAATAGGTACATTGCATTAAATGATTATTTTAGTCATCTAAAGTTGGTTCGCGTCAATGAATTACAAAAAATTGCACAGGATCTAGGTGCCAAGCATTTCAAGATAACATATAAAGAAGAAAAAGTCTCTTTGGCTGAAAAAAATGATAATATCAAAGTGAATATAAAGTCAGTATCATCTGGAGAAAGGGATTATAATTATTCGGACAAGTCATTTTCAACAATAGAGGTTGCATCAGAAATGACTTTTCCGGGGCATAGTCCAGTGACTCCGCGGTTGACATATTTAGTTAATGATGAAAATATTAAAACGCTTATTGCAATGAGAATGGATGAAAACGCTCCGTTGTTGCATCAAAAATGTATGTTAAAATTAAGCAATTCCTCTGGATTGAAAGAAAGTGAAGCTATCAAGATTGACGCAGTACTAAAAGGTATGAAATGTGCTGGAAATACAACTGTTGTAAGCGAAGTACAAAATGAGTTTAGAAGATATCTTGAATATGAAATAGACTTCTGATCATAAAAAAGGAGAAAGGAGTATGCGGCTTTTTATTGCAATTCAATTATCTGATGAAATGAAAAAAGCATTGGTATCCTGTATGCATGATTTGAAAAGACAGGGAGTGGAAGGGAAGTATGTGCCAGCTCAGAATCTGCATCTTACGCTTGCCTTTATCGGTGAATATCATGATCCGACAAGGATAAAAAGAATAATTGAAAGTATTCCGTTTACTCCGTTTCAATTAGGTTTTTCTGAAAAAGGAAATTTTGGAAATCTTCTCTGGATGGGGATAAAGGGAAAACAGAAATTGAAAACTTATGTAA
Organism: uncultured Sellimonas sp.; assembly: GCA_963559135.1. Lineage (GTDB taxonomy): Bacteria > Bacillota > Clostridia > Lachnospirales > Lachnospiraceae > Sellimonas. The sequence goes on along the minus strand of CAUWJP010000002.1, from coordinate 20,127 downwards.
AGGATCTGAGAGAAGCATTGAAAAAAGAGGATATTCCTTTTGATAACGATAGGTTTATTCCGCATATTACGCTGATCAGAAAGGTAACGTGGAAAAAAGGATATCAGGTTCATCTAAAAAAACAGAGATGACAGTGAAAAAGGTTTCGCTTATGAAGTCGGAATTTAAAAATGGGAAAATTATTTATAGGGAATTATAAAGGCAACACGCTGCCAAAATAGTATGAATGCCGCTGGATTTCTCTGCATACATTGTAAAAATAGTGAGTGTAGAGGAATTCTATGAAGGAATATATCGAGGAGAGGGCGGTAGAGATCGCGCATTATATCATTGACCATAATGCAACAGTGAGGCAGACAGCAAAGGAGTTTGGAGTAAGTAAAAGTACCATACATAAAGACGTTACAGAGCGTCTGAAAATTATTAATCCTCAGCTTGCAGGAGAAGCGAGGAAGGTGCTTGACCTGAACAAATCCGAACGACATATCCGCGGCGGAATGGCCACACGGGAGAAATATAAAGGAAAACATATGTACTAGGAAATAGCTGATGTTTCTGACTTTGCGAAAGGCAGAGACATTAGCTTTTTTGATGTGTCAGAAAGAGAAAATTCATTGTATAATCTTTTCAGAACTTAATTTCAAAAACAACTGACAGAAAAGAGGAGAAAAAAGATGTACGAGATATCCGTGATAGGAGCAGGAATTATTGATATTCTGGCTGCTCCGGTTAGTAAAGAAGTATTTTCTTCAGGTTCCTGCCCGATGGATACGATGAAAATGTCTTTTGGAGGGGATGCCCTGAATGAGGCGGTGATTCTGAGCAGACTTGGGAAAAAGGTTCAGCTGATTACAAAGGTAGGTCAGGATGAAGCGGGGAAACGGATTCTGGATTATATGGCGGAGAACCGTCTGGCGACAGAAAGCGTGAAAGTAGAGCCGGGACTTGAGACGGGGATCAATATTGTGTTGATTGATCAGACGGGAGAACGACATTTTCTGACAAACCCGAAAAGCAGTCTGAGAAAACTGGCTTTGGAAGACGTCGAAGGATTTCTTGATGATACAGCTTCAATTGTAAGTTTTGCAGGAATGTTTGTTTCACCACTTTTAACGATAGAAAAGATGAAAGAACTGTTTCAAAAAATTAAAGAAAGAAATCGGATTTTAGTGGTAGACATGACGAAGGCAAAAAACAAAGAAACGTTGCAGGACATTGAAGAGTTACTTCCTTTTATAGACTATATTTTTCCAAATGAAGAAGAAATTGCCCTGCTTACCGGAGAATCGGATCCTTATATAAACGCCAGAATTCTGACAGAATGTGGAGTAGGGACAGCGGTTATAAAATGCGGAGAGAAAGGATGCGTTCTTTCTGATAAACATGGCATAAGAAGAATTCCGGCATTGTCAGTGAAACGATGTGTAGATACGACAGGAGCAGGAGATTCTTTTGTTGCTGGTTTCCTTTTTGGACTTTCTAACGGATGGGATGCCGGGAAATGTGCAAAGTTTGCAAATGCTACAGCCTCATGTATTGTAGAGGATTACGGGACATCGGACGGTATTCATTCCCTGGAAGATGTAATGCGAAGATATAATTCCAGATAGGAACAAAAGGAATCCGGCAGGGATAAATTCCCTACCGGAAGACCCAGAGATCCCGAATCTGTCCGCTGATCTTGTCGTAGTCCCAAAGTTTTTCCGAGTTCTTTTTGCTGTTCGGGTCATTGACTTTGATCTGCCCGTCTTTGTAACCGGTCAGGATGATGAAATGTCCGGTAGTCGTAAAATCCCCAGGGCCTACGACAGCAACAATCGGATTGCCGACTTCCAGATTGTCGATGATCCGTTGTTTATCCAGCGGGATCTCTGTAACATCAAATCCAAGGGAGGTTCCACCCTCAGAAAAGAGAGTCCAGTAGGAGCCGCTTCCATCGGAGGCATATCCGTGGGAGGAGGCGAAGTCCGCCATCCAGGCAGGATTCATATCGGTATTGCCTGTCAGATAGATAGCAACCATAGAGAGGCATGTCGGTCCGCATCCGCTTAATCCGAACAGATCTCCTGCGTATTCTTTGTATCCCCAGCGTTGATCCCACTGCATCAGAAGAGGTACAGAAGAGGTGCTGATATCACCAAGATGAATATCCGGTGTCTCGGACTTTTTTTCAGGGTATTCAAAAACAAAATCTTTTGTTTCCCGGTTCCGGTCATACAGATCGATCAAAGATTGCGGATAATCACTGATATCATAACCGTGTGAAGCCGCATAGCGGGAGAGTTCTTCTTCGGCTGAACCACTAATAAGTGAAGATACATGGGATAGCATATCAAAACCGGAAGAATCCAGGATATAAGAGGCTGCAGCTGCCAGTGCAAGGATGAGGCAAAGCATCGGCAAAATAAAATGAAGTAAATGTCTGCGAGATCTGCGTCTGTATCTAATTGTCTTTCTTGTTCTTGCATTCATAGTAGATTCTTCCTTTCATGTATATTGATTTGTATGAAAAAACGAAAAGCGTGTCGGAAAATCCCAAAGGACTTTCCTGGCACGCTTTTACTATAGCAGAGAAGAATATTTGATTTTCGCGGATTTCAGAACAGAAATCCTTATTTTTTCCTACAAAATTCTAACGATTTCCTGACGAATAAGGAAGTTTCACCGTAAAGATTACCCGGTTATCATGGCTTTCGGCGGAAATCTGTCCCCCATGAAGTTCCACAATCTCTTTTGCAATTGCAAGACCAAGACCGGCACCACCGCTTCCGGAGCCACGGGAAGAATCAAGACGGAAGAACTGTTCAAAGATCCGGTCGAGTTTTTCGTGAGGAATAGTAGCACCTTCGTTTTCTACCGTAAGAGTCAGAATTCCCATATCGAGGAGCAGATGAATCCGGATTACTGAGTCTCGAAAACTGTAATTGACTGCATTTCTGAGCAGATTGTCAAAGACACGTTGGAGCTTGTCAGGGTCACAGAGGAAATAGAGATCCGCTGGTGCCTGGAAATCATAATCGAGATTTTTTTCTGCAAACATCGGGGCAAATTCGTAGATAGTCTGCTCCAGCATACGGGTCAGATTAATCCGGTTCAGATCCAGTGAAAGGTGTGTCAGATTAAACCTGGTAATATCGAAAAATTCATTAATCAGATCTTCCAGGCGTTCCGCTTTTTCCAAAGCAACACCAAGATACTTCTCCTGCAGATCCGGGGAGATCTTTCTCTCGTCGTGAAGGAGTGTCAGATAGCCGATCACGGAAGTCAGCGGAGTTTTAAGATCGTGAGCCAGATATACAACAAGATCATTTTTCCGTTGCTCCGCCGAAGCAGCAGCCTTCTGGCTTTCTAGTATATTCAGTCGAACCTCATTCATATGCAGGGACACTTCGCGAAGATCGTCGGACATGGTAACCGGTTCTTCCTGATTTTTCCAAAGGCTGTCGGAAGCATTCAAAAGCTCGTCCAGATAGAAACAGGATCGGGAAAGAAAACGGTAACCGAAAAACAACGCCCCGGCTATCAGATATAAAAACAAAAAAATATCATGAAAACGTTCCAGCGTAGAAACGAGAATATAAAAAGTCTCATATCCAAACCATATTTGTGTATGGTAATACCAGTATACGAGAAGAAAGAGAAAGCCGCCGATCCCGATGTAGATCAGGTACGAAAATATAAAGCGGTAAAGAAGCCGGCGGCGAAGCTGTCTTGAAAGTTGATTTGATGTCTGTTTATTCAATTTGATACCCCACTCCCCATACTGTTTTGATGTACTTCGGCTTCCGGCCGGAGTCTTTCATTTTTTCACGAATTCTTCCGATATGAGCCATGACCGTGTTGTTGTTATCCAGAAATTTTTCTCCCCACACTTGTTCGAAAAGTTCTTCGGAAGAGATGACACGTCCTTTGTTTTCGCACAAATACCATAAGATGGAAAATTCCCGGGGTGTCAGTGCAAGGGGGCTGCCGTTGAAAGTACATTTATGTGCAGATTTATCGATGCTCAGACCACGGATATCAATCACGCAATCAGAGGCGGATGTCTGAGGAGACTCAGGTCCCTCTGTATGGTCGGACATGAGAGGATGGTTGTACTTCTCATAACGTCTAAATTGTGTCTTGACTCTTGCTACAAGTTCCAGAGGATTGAATGGTTTGGTGATATAATCATCCGCGCCGATCGTAAGTCCGAGAATCTTGTCCATATCTTCGGTACGTGCAGTCAGCATGATAACCGGGTAAAAATATTCCTTACGAATTTCCTGGCAAAGCTTGAAACCATCAATATCAGGAAGCATAACATCAAGTATTGCCATAGAAAGATCTTCTGTATTTATACAGTTTAATGCATCAGTCCCATTATAGAATTTCAGAACTTCAAAACCTTCGTTGGTAAGGTAGACCTCTACCAGATCGGCGATAGCCTGTTCATCATCTACAATTAATATTTTCTTTTTCATAACATTGTATCTCCTGTTTGAATTACTGTTAAAATCCTTGCACAGAATCGGGAAACTGTCAAGTCGGGAAGAAAAATCCACTTTAAATTATGAGCATTATAGACAAAGACTGTGTTACGAAATTGTGTAAAGTCACGTAATTACACAAAAAGGGACTCGAGTCCTTTTTTTGATGCAAAAATGCGGGTAAGATGCAAGTAGAAGAAGCGAAAACAGGACAGACAGTCTGTTTCAGGTATGAAAAAACGAAAGACTGTCTACCATATCCAGTAAAGGAAACGGAGGTTTGATGATGAATTATTCAGAGGATACAAGTAAACAATATCATATTCAAGTCGGAAAGGGAGATGTGGGACGTTATGTGATTCTTCCGGGAGATCCGAAACGATGTGAGAAAATAGCAAAATATTTTGATGATCCGGTATTGGTAGCTGACAGCAGAGAATATGTTACATATACCGGATATCTGGATGGGGAAAAAGTAAGTGTGACATCTACCGGAATCGGCGGACCGTCAGCGTCTATCGCAATGGAGGAGCTCGTCAATGCAGGAGCGGATACTTTTGTTCGGATAGGAACATGCGGAGGAATGCAGCTGGATGTGAAAAGCGGTGATGTGGTGATTGCAAACGGAGCGATCCGTATGGAAGGAACCAGTAAAGAATACGCACCGATCGAATTCCCGGCGGTGGCAGACATTCATGTGATAAATGCATTGATGCAGTCAGCTGAAGAACTGGAAAGTCCATATCATGTAGGTGTCGTACAGTGTAAAGATTCTTTTTACGGACAGCATTCACCGGAAAGAATGCCGGTTGGCTATGAACTTATGAATAAATGGGAAGCATGGAAGCGCTTAGGATGTCTTGCTTCCGAGATGGAATCTGCAGCGCTTTTTGTTGTGGCAAGCCATCTGGGAGTAAGGGCAGGATCTTGTTTCCTTGTTCTGGCAAATCAGGAACGTGAAAAGAAAGGCCTGGAAAATCCAGTTGTACATGATACGGATATGGCGATCCAGGTAGCAGTAGGTGCGATCAGAAAGCTGATTAAAGCAGATAAAAAGTCCGGAAAATAAGGGGGAATGGCAGATGACGCAGACAGAGACATTGATTGAGACGGCGATCGCACAGCTTGCATTTTCTTACACCCCATATTCCCACTTTAAAGTAGGGGCAGCACTTCTTGCAAAAAACGGAACAATCTATACTGGATGCAATATCGAAAATGCAGCGTACACACCGACGAACTGTGCAGAGAGGACCGCTTTTTTTAAAGCAGTCAGCGAAGGAGTTCGGGAATTTGACGCAATCTGTATCGTAGGGGGCAAAGAAGGAGTACTGGAAGATTTTGCTCCTCCTTGTGGAGTGTGCAGACAGGTGATGATGGAATTCTGCCAGCCGGACGAATTTCAGATCATCCTTGCAAAAGGAAAAGATGATTATCAGATTTACACTTTGAAAGATCTGATGCCGCAGGGCTTTGGTCCGGGCAATCTGTAAGAAAGGCAGGAAAATAATGAAGCAGCAAAAAAGAGTATTTGTAATTGTAATAGATTCCCTTGGAATCGGCGTTATGCCGGACGGGGAGAAATTCGGAGACAGAGGAGTTAATACCCTGGCTCATATTTCGGAATCAGTGGCCAGCTTTCGCATTCCTTCACTTCAGAAAATGGGAATTGCAAATCTGACAAAGCTTCGTCAGGTGCCGGCAGTAGAGAATCCGCTGGGATATCAGGCGGCACTCCGTGAGAGAAGCAATGGAAAAGATACGATGACCGGACATTGGGAGATTATGGGAGTAGAAACAAAGAAACCATTTCAGACATTTACCGAGCATGGATTTCCTAAAGAACTGATTGAAGAGCTGGAACGAAGAACGGGGCACAAAATTATTGGAAATAAAAGCGCCAGCGGGACAGAAATCATTGATGAACTTGGCGAAGAAGAAATGGCAACCGGACATATGATCGTGTACACTTCTGCAGACTCTGTACTTCAGATCTGTGGAAACGAAGAAACATTTGGATTGGATGAATTGTATCGTTGCTGTGAAATTGCCAGAGAACTGACAATGAAAGAAGAATGGAGAGTCGGCAGGGTTATCGCAAGACCGTATGTTGGGAAAAAAGCAGGAGAATTTGAACGTACAAGCAACCGTCATGATTATGCACTGAAACCACCGATCAGAACTGCATTGAATGAGTTGAAAGATCATGGACTGGATGTAATTTCTGTCGGAAAAATCAAGGATATTTTTGACGGCGAGGGAATTACGGAGGCGTACAAGTCGCAATCATCTGTTCATGGAATGGAGCAGACTATTGAACTGGCAGACAAGGACTTCCACGGTCTTTGCTTTGTCAATCTGGTAGATTTTGATGCAAAATGGGGACACAGAAGGAACCCGGAAGGATACGCTCGCGAACTTGAGATGTTTGACGAAAAGCTTGCTGTACTGCTGGAAAAATTAAGAGAAGATGATCTTTTGATTATTACTGCAGATCACGGAAACGATCCGACATACACCGGAACGGATCATACAAGAGAAAAAGTACCGTTCCTTGCGTATTCCAGATCCATGGAGGGAAGTGGAATGCTGCCGGAACAGGATACTTTTGCGGTAATAGGAGCAACGATCATTGATAATTTCGGGCTTACTATGCCGGAAGGAACGATTGGAACATCGTTGCTTTCTGATCTCAAATAACTGTCATTCTGAAAGGAGGAAAAAGACATGAAACGAATGAAACGACTTACCGCTTTAGTTCTCATAGTCTGCATGGCGATTGCTGCTGTAGGATGCGGACCGTCAAAATCAAGCCAGGGCAGTGGAAACTCCAAATATCGTGTGGCTATGATTACAGACAGCGGTGATATTACGGACCAGTCTTTTAACCAGACGACCTATGAAGCATGTCTTGAATATTGTACGGATAATAATATTGATTTCACATACAAAAAACCGGACGGTGATACAGATTATGCCCGGATTGCTATGATCGATGTGGCTGTAGCTGAGGGTTACAACATCATTGTAATGCCTGGATACATCTTCGCACCGGCACTGGTAGAAGTAACATATAAATATCCGGATGTGAAATTTATTGCACTTGACATGACTGCGGGAGACATTATTGCAGCGGCAGTCGGAAGTAAATATTATGAAAATCCGGATGCTTATGAAGCGGCAGACTACTATAATACGAAAAACACATACTGTGCGGTATATCAGGAAGAAATTCCGGGATACATGGCCGGATATGCAGCTGTGAAGCTTGGATACAGAAAACTTGGATTCCTTGGTGGACAGGCAGTGCCGGCGGTTATGCGTTATGGATTCGGCTATGTGCAGGGAATCAATGATGCGGCTAAAGAGCTGGGGATTGTAGATCAGGTTGAAGTTGAGTATGCATACGGCGGACAGTTTTACGGTTCCACAGAAATTACGGCGGCGATGGATACCTGGTACAGTCAGGGAACAGAGATTGTATTTGCGTGCGGCGGTGGAATCTTCACTTCTGCGGCAGAGGCGGCAGCAAAAGTGGGTGGAAAGATGATCGGTGTGGACAGTGACCAGTCTCCGATTATCGATGCGTACGGCGAAGGAATGACAGTGACATCGGCAATGAAAGGTCTGGGAGCAACAGTAAAAGCGATGTTGAATTCCATTATTGTTGATGATACATGGGAGGAACATGTAGGAAAGATTGAAAATCTTGGATTGATTTCGGGAACAGATACGACAGTAAACTATGTAGGACTTCCGGAAGATGCAACACAATGGAATGATGGCTTTACTGTAGATGATTATCATGAACTCGTCGAAAAGATTTATGATGGACAAATCAAGATCGACAACTCTACAGACAAGATGCCGGCAGTAGAAGTAAAAGTGGACGAAAGACAAGGATCAATCATGTAGAAGAAATACCGGAAGGAGGAAAGGAACATGGGAGAATACGCAGTTGAAATGCTCAATATTACGAAGAGATTTCCTGGTATTATAGCAAACGACAATATCACCCTGCAGCTGAAAAAAGGTGAGATTCATGCGCTCCTTGGGGAGAATGGTGCGGGAAAATCCACCCTCATGAGCGTTCTGTTCGGACTTTATCAGCCGGAAGAAGGTGAAATCAGAAAAGATGGGAAAAAAGTAGAAATCAAAAACCCGAATGATGCCAATGCACTGGGAATCGGAATGGTACATCAGCATTTCAAGCTGGTGGAATGCTTCTCCGTACTGGACAACATTATTCTTGGAGCTGAGCCTGTCCAGGGAGGATTACTGAAAAAAGACGAAGCAAGGAAAAAAGTGATGGAACTGTCTGAACGGTATCATCTTCAGATTGATCCGGATGCCATTGTTGAAAATATCACAGTTGGAATGCAGCAGAGAACGGAAATTTTAAAGATGCTGTACAGGGACAATGAGATTCTGATTTTCGACGAGCCGACAGCTGTACTGACAGTCCAGGAGATTGATGAACTGATGCAGATCATGAAAGGGCTTGCAAAAGAAGGAAAGAGCATCCTTTTCATATCTCACAAACTCAATGAAATCATGGAAGTTTCAGACCGCTGTACTGTACTCAGAAAAGGAAAATATGTCGGAACGGTGGAGACGAAGGATACAACACCTGAGAAACTTTCAGCCATGATGGTAGGAAGAAATGTATCTTTCAAAGTAGAAAAAGAGGAGGCAAAACCGGGAGAAGTTGTTCTGGATGTCAGGAATATGACTGTTGCAGGACAGAATAAAAAAGATGCTGTGCAGGATATGTCTTTCCAGGTTCGCAAAGGAGAAATTGTCTGTGTGACAGGAATTGACGGAAACGGGCAGACAGAACTTGTTTATGGTCTGTCAGGACTGGAACCGTTAAAGAGCGGACAAATTAGTCTGAATGGAAAAGATATTACGAAAGCATCTGTTCGTCAGCGTTCTACTATGGGGATGAGCCATATACCGGAAGACCGTCATAAACACGGGTTGGTTCTGGATTATTCACTGGAAGACAATATGGTGCTTCAGAAATATTTTGAGCCGCAGTTTACCAATAAGTTTGGATTATTAAAAAGGAAAGAAATCCGGGAATACTCGGACAGACTGATTGAAGAATATGATGTTCGTTCCGGACAGGGATCTTCCACAATCGTACGATCCATGTCGGGAGGAAATCAGCAGAAAGCAATTATTGCGAGAGAAATTGATAAAGATCCGGATCTTCTGATTGCGGTACAGCCGACCAGAGGTGTCGATATCGGAGCGATTGAATTCATTCATAAACAGCTGATTGAGCAGAGAGATGCAGGAAAGGCCGTTCTTCTTGTCAGTCTGGAACTTGATGAAGTTATGGATGTGCCGGACCGGATTTTAGTTATGTACGAAGGAAGACTGGTCGGAGAATTCAAGCCGGACGAAGTAACTGTCGAGGAACTTGGTCTGTATATGACCGGTGCGAAGAAACAGGAGGTGTAGGATATGAATACAAAAAATGAAAAGAAACGGTTTCTGCAGATTGACGGTGTGCAGACTGTCGTGGCCTCTCTGATCTGTATTGCACTCGGACTGATCGTAGGATATGTTGTACTGTTATGTATTAATCCGGCAGGGGCCTGGGATGCGATGACATCGATCCTTAAAAACTTTTTATACTTCCCTAGACCGGAAGTTGCGCTGGAATATTTCGGAAGTACACTTGCTAAGACTGCGCCGCTTCTGATGTGTACATTGTCTATTTTGTTCGCCTATAAAGTAGGGCTTTTCAACATCGGAGCTTCCGGACAGTATGCGGTAGGTGCAGGACTTGCTCTTTATCTTGCACTGGCTTATCAGATGCCTTGGTATATCTGCATGATCGCAGCCATGATCGGCGGCGGAATCCTCGGAGGAATTGCGGGAATACTGAAAGCGTACCTGAATGTAAATGAGGTTATTGCAGGAATCATGCTGAACTGGATCAGCCTTTACAGTGTGAATATGCTTCTGACAAATGTCAAAGAATCCAGTACTACTTATACAATGGCACTGAAAACAAATAGCCCGGGCGGTCTGATCCCAAGTCTGGGACTGGACAAACTGTTTTCAGACAACCGTTATGTCACAATTGCCATTCCGCTTGCTGTGATCATTGCGGTTCTTGTGTGGGTCATTATGAGTAAAACAAAACTTGGATATGAATTAAAAGCAACCGGATTAAATAAAAATGCCGCAAAATATGCAGGTATGAAGGAAAAACGCAACATGATCCTTACAATGGTGATTGCAGGATGCCTTTCAGGACTTGGAGCAGCATTCCTTTACTTAAGTGGAATCGAACAGTGGTCCTGTGCTCAGACTGCAGTGCCGGCTATGGGATTTAATGGAATCGCAGCAGCATTCCTCGGAGGACTGAATCCGATCGGAAGCATCTTCTCAGCATTTTTCATTCAGCACATTACAAGCGGTGGTTCCTATGTGGACAAGATGGTATATTGTGCGCAGATTTCAGATCTGATTTCAGCGATCATCATTTACTTCTGCGGATTTGTATTATTCTTTAAGTACTGCATGAACAGAAAAGCAAAGAAATAGGGAAGGAGGAAGAAAATATGGCACTCTTGTTACAATATACATTGATTTATGCATCAGTCCTGATGCTTGTGGCCCTTGGCGGATGCTTTTCTGAACGAAGCGGTGTGATCAATCTCGGACTGGAAGGAACGATGGTTATCGGAGCTCTCGGAGGAGCACTGGTAATGAAGTATATGGGAAATCTGCCGGAAGCTTTGATGATTCTGGCAGTGGTGATCGGAAGTATTCTTTTTGGAGTCATCTACTCACTGTTACTCGCAGTATCTGCCATCAATTTCAAAGCAGATCAGACACTGGTCGGAACGGCGATGAATCTGCTTGGAACAGCGGCTGCAACCGTATTTGTCAAAGCCATCAATATGGGAGAAAATGTAAATAATGTTTCTTCCTCGATTCAGTACATCGAGCAGAGAAAAGCATTTTCAGCATTTAAAATCGGAAACTTTGAAGTCAGCTGGTTCATGATTCTAGCAATCATTCTTCTCATCGTGGCACACGTTGTACTTTACAAGACCAGATTCGGACTCAGACTTCGGGCATGTGGAGAACATCCGCAGGCAGCAGACTCCGTCGGAATCAATGTTTACAAAATGCGCTATGCAGGAGTTATGATTTCAGGACTTTTCGGAGGACTTGGAGGAATCGTCTACATCACAGCCGGTGTCAGCGAGTGGAAATTCGAAAACGGCGTGGCAGGCTTTGGATTCCTTGCTCTGGCGGTTATGATCTTCGGACAGTGGGAGCCGAAACTGATCGGTCTGGCAGCACTTCTGTTTGGACTGTTCCGGGCTCTGTCAAACGTATACTCCGGATTCGATATTCTGGAAATGCTTAATATACCAAGCGCTGTTTATAACATGCTTCCATACATCATTTCCCTTGTGGTGCTCGCTTTGTTCTCAAGGAATTCAAAAGCACCGAAGGCGGAAGGTATCCCTTACGACAAGGGACAAAGATAAGAAACAGGAAAATCAGATCAAGGAGAGGACAACATGGAAAGATTTGCGATCAAAGGGAATATCTGTTACAGTGAAAATCAGAAGAGAATTCAGACAATGGAACATGGATATGTGGTCTGCGAAGACGGGAAAAGTATTGGAATTTTCAAGGAGCTTCCAGAACAATGGAAGGGAATCAGCTGTCACGATTACGGTGACAGACTGATCATTCCGGGACTTGTCGATCTCCATGTTCATGCTCCGCAATATTCGTTCCGTGGACTGGGAATGGATCTGGAGCTCATTGACTGGCTGAACACACATACATTTCCGGAAGAAGAGAAATATCAGAATCCGGACTATGCGAAAAAGGCATATTCCATCTTTGTGGAGGATCTTCTTCACAGTGCTACAACAAGAGCCTGTGTATTTGGAACATGCCATAAAGACGCCACACTCTGGCTGATGGAACAGATGGAAAAAGCAGGACTTGCAGGATATGTGGGAAAAGTCAATATGGATCGGAACAGCTCTGAAGGACTTTGCGAAAAAAGTGCTGAGGTATCAGCAGAAGATACAGAATCATGGATTAAGGCATCTGCAGATCTTTCCAATGTCAGACCGATTCTGACTCCGAGATTTATTCCGACCTGTTCCGATGAACTGATGGAACGGCTTTCGACATTGCAGAAACAATACGGACTTCCGGCACAATCTCATCTCTCGGAAAACTTAAGCGAGATAGAGTGGGTCAAAGAACTGCAGCCAAAAGCATCCTGCTACGGGGATGCATACCGGATGTTCGGACTTTTCGGAGGAGACTGCCCGACCATCATGGCACATTGTGTATACAGCAGTGAAGAGGAAATCGGGATGATGAAAGAACAGGGTGTATTCATTGCACATTGTCCGGAATCCAACGCCAATCTGTCATCCGGAATTGCTCCGGCAAAACGGTATCTGGAAATGGGTATGAAAATGGGACTCGGTACAGACGTGGCAGCCGGTTCCTCCCTCTCTATGTTCCGGGTGATGGCCATGGCTATCCAGTGCTCCAAGCTCAGATGGAGACTTGCAGACCAGAGCATAAAACCGTTGACTGTAGAGGAAGTATTCTATCTCGCTACAAAAGGAGGCGGAGAATTCTTTGGAACAGTAGGAAGTCTGGAAGCAGGTTACGAATTTGATGCGGTGGTGATTGATGATTCCAGAATCCGTCATGCCAGAACTCTTTCTGTAAGAGACCGTCTGGAACGCCTCATCTATCTGGATCAGGATGCGGTAATTGAAGCAAAGTATGTGAAAGGAAAACAGGTGACAGGTATAAGAAAACAGTAGGAGAGAAACGATGGAAAATACGTATCTGGCGAAATTTCTGCCGTTTTTAAATGAAATCGAAAAAGATAGAAGGGAACAATTTGAACAATATTTCCGGACAGCACCAATGTGGCTGATGGATACCTTTTCTGTGGAAGAACTGGAGGAAGGTACGATCTTTGTGCAGGAAGGCGAACCTGCAGATATGATTTACTTTATTGTCAAAGGTCTGATCAAAGCGACAGATTACAGAATCTACGGTATTAACTATGATTTTATGATGTTTGAAAAGGTTTATGCATTCGGCGGAATGGAAGTTATCATCAACCTGGACAAGTATCAGACGACGCTGCAGACGGCAACCAAATGTACGGTGCTGAAGATCCCGAAAGAAGGTTTCAAAAAGTGGCTGGATTCTGATATTGTTGCCCTTCAGCAGGAAAGTAGACTGATGGGAGAATATCTTCTGGAGCAGGCAAGAGACAGCCGGATGCTGCTCTTCCTTCAAGGGGCAGACAGAGTAGCCTTCCTTTTGATGAAACGATATCGGAAATACGCACATAATGGTGTCCTGAAGATGAAAGGAGATCGTCAGGAACTGTCGGACTTTACAGGACTCTGTGTCAAGACGATCAGCCGTTCCATTAAAAAGTTTAAAGAAAGCGGAATGATTTCAACACAGGGCAGCTATATCCTGATAAACAAGGAACAATACAGCCGGATGGAGGAAATGATCTCCGATATTCTGGCGGAAGATTTATAAAGGAGTGGTAAAGAAATGGAAAAGAAATTAATGACTTGCCTGACAAGTATCAGAGAAAAAACAGATTTTCAGCCGGAAGTGGCATTGATTTTAGGAAGCGGACTGGGAGATTATGCAGATGGAATCCGCATTGAAACGACAGTGGAGTACTCTGATATTGAAGGATTCCCTGTGTCTACAGTGAAAGGGCATAAAGGACGTTTTGTCTTTGGATATGTAGGAGAAGTACCGGTTGTGATCATGCAGGGAAGAGTACATTATTACGAAGGATATCCGATGTCTGATGTTGTTCTCCCGACCCGCCTTATGGGACTTCTCGGAGCGAAAAAACTGCTCCTTACAAACGCAGCAGGAGGAATCAACGAAAACTTCCATCCGGGAGACTTTATGATGCTGACTGACCACATTGCCACAGGCGTTCCAAGCCCACTGATCGGACCGAATATGGAAGATCTTGGATCAAGATTTCCAGATATGAGCGAAGTGTATAGCAAACGGATTCAGGATGTGATTCGTGCCTCGGCAGAAGAATGTGGAATAGATCTGAAAGAAGGTGTCTACGTGCAGCTGACAGGACCGGCTTATGAGACACCGTCTGAAGTAAGAATGTGCCGGATCTGGGGCGGAGACTCAGTCGGAATGAGTACAGCCTGCGAGGCAATGGCTGCACGTCATATGGGCATGGAGATCGGAGGAATCTCCTGCATTACAAATCTGGCAGCAGGAATGAGCAAGGAAAAACTGGATCATAAAGAAGTACAGGAAACCGCAGATCGTGTATCCAAAGACTTCAAAAAGCTGGTAACAAAGATTATTGAAACATTATAATCATAAGCAGGGAAAGGTGGGAGAACATGAATATAGAACAGCTTCCAAAAATTGACCTGCATTGTCATCTGGATGGCTCTCTCACAAAAACGATGATAGAGCGCCACCTGGGAAGAACAGTTCCTGAAGAAATGTTGACGGTATCCGAAGACTGCAGAAGTCTGACCGAATATCTCGAAAAGTTTGATCTTCCTGTACAGTGTCTGCAGGATGCAGAAGGGCTGGAAGAAGGTGCATACACCTTTGTTAAAGAGATATCCCGGGAAAATATGAAATATATTGAAGTTCGCTTTGCACCGATGCTTTCAGTTCACGAAAATCTGAGCTGCGATGAAGTTATTGGAGCAGTCAGAAAAGGAATGGAACGGGCAAAAGAGGATTTCAATGTACGGTATGGCATCATTGTCTGTGCAATGAGAAATCACAGTATGGAACAGAATATGGAGATGCTTGCCTGTGCAAGAACGTATCTTGGAAAAGGTGTGTGTGCTCTGGATCTGGCAGGAGATGAATCCGCATTTCCAACGAAAAATTTCCGGGAACTTTTCTGGAAAGCAAAACGAATCGGCATGCCATTTACTATCCATTCCGGTGAAACCGGAAATCTTGAAAATGTCCGTGAAGCCTTTGAACTGGGAGCAAGAAGAATTGGACATGGCATTGCACTGAAAAAGGATCGGGAATTGATGAAGGCTTATGCCAGGGCTGGTATTGGGGTGGAGATGTGCCCGACAAGTAATTTCCAGACAAAAGCGGTCAGAAGCTGGGATGAGTATCCGCTCAGACAGTTTGTGGATGCCGGAATCAAAGTAAGCATTAACACAGATAACCGGACGGTCAGTGGCACTACGATGACAAAAGAATTAATGAAAATCTATGAACAGTATGGAAGGGACGAGAAACTGATCCTTGCATTGCTCCGCAATGCGGCCGAGACAGCATTCGACCCGGAAATCAAAGAGTTGTTTGAAACAGAATGGAAAGAGGTTTAAGATGGATAAAAAAGAAATTTTAAAATATGTAGACCATACTTTACTGACACAGACTGCTACATGGGATGAAATTCGCCAGATTCTGGACGATGCCATGAAGTATGAGGCGGCTTCCGCCTGTATTCCGGCTTCCTATGTGAAACGTTCCGCCGAGTATGTAGAAGGAAAACTTCCGATCTGTACTGTGATCGGATTTCCGAATGGCTATAGTACGACAGCAGTCAAAGTGTTTGAGACGAAGGATGCTATTGCAAACGGAGCGGATGAGATCGATATGGTCATCAATATCGGTGATCTCAAAGACAAAAAATATGAAGAAATCGAAGAAGAAATCCGCCAGATCCATGAAGCATGCGACGGTAGAATTCTGAAAGTCATCATTGAGACATGTTTACTGACTGAGGAAGAAAAAATTAAAATGTGTGAAATTGTCACAAAGGCAGGAGCAGAATACATCAAGACTTCTACCGGATTCTCTACTGCAGGAGCCACATTTGCAGATGTGGAACTGATGAGAACACATGTAGGAAAAGATGTTAAAGTCAAAGCGGCAGGCGGAATCTCTTCTTTTGATGATGCAGATGAATTCATTCGTCTCGGAGCAGAACGGCTTGGAACAAGCAGACTTGTGAAAATCATGAAGAACAGCCCGGATGCAGGTGCCGGATACTAGAAGGAGGAGACCGTTTGGATACTCGTATGATTGTTGAACTGGTCGGGTATGTCGGCTCCGCCCTTGTACTGATTTCCTTTTTGATGACATCGGTTTTCAAACTGAGGGTCATCAACGCAGCCGGCGGCGTGATCAGCGCGATCTATGCACTGATCATCAATGCATACCCGACAGCCCTGATGAACACCTGTCTGGTTATCATTAATATTTATTATCTGATCCGGATCAGGAAAACAGAACGGGCCTATCATTTCGTAGAAGGAGATTCAGAAGAATCTCTGATCCACTATCTTCTGAATTATTATAAAGAAGATATCCGGAAATACTTCCCGGGATTTGAAGGATCTGATGAGGCACTTCCGCAATACGATGCAGCATACATCATCTGTCACGATGTGGAACCGGCAGGCATTTTTCTTGGAAAGAGAAGAGCAGACGGAGAAGTGGAGGTTGCACTGGATTACTCGACACCGACCTACAGGGACTGTTCCGTTGGTAAATACCTGTACGGCAGACTGAAAGAACAGGGGATACAAAAACTGATCTTTACCGGGAAAGCAGGACCGCACGAATCCTATCTTCAGACAATGGGATTTCAGAAAAATGATGGGGTCTACGTGAAAGAATTAAAGAAATAATAAAAGGAACAGAAAAACACCTTTCTTTTCAATCGGCAGACGATTTGGCTGCGATAAGAACAGAAAGGTGTTTTTTGATCATTTTCATGATTAGAACATAGAAGAAATAAGGTTTAAGATTACAAGTAGAAAGAAGCAAATAAAAACAGATGAATTGACAGATTTCGGGAAAAGATTTATGGTAATATCAATCAGAGTATGGAGCAGAAATTTTGAGGAAAGATTGTAGAAGAAAGGTGTCATAGTGTTTCTGTGATATCAGGTGAGAGAAGATGTCTTTTGAAGCAGTAAAACAATATTTTGAGGATTATAATATGGCAGACCGGGTGATGAATCTGGAACAGTCCAGTGCTACTGGTGAGGAAGCGGCAAAAGCAATTGGGTGTGAACCTTGCCAGATTGCAAAGACGATGTCCTTTCTGACAGATAATGCCACGATATTGATTGTGCTGGCAGGGGATACAAAAATAGACAACAAGAAATACAAAGCGCAGTTTCACCAGAAGGCAAAAATGATTCCATGGGATGAGGTGGAAGAAAAGACCGGTCATATGCCAGGAGGCGTCTGCCCATTTGTTGTAAAAGAGGGAGTTAGTGTGTATCTGGATAAGTCCTTGAAGCGATTTGAGCGGGTGTATCCGGCAGCGGGAAGCGGACATAGTGCAGTAGATCTGACGGTGGAAGAACTGGAGAAGTATTCCGGATATCAGCAGTGGATTGATGTGGGGAAAGAGCAGGAAGGATAAAACGGAAAATGGAATCGTTTATAATCAGGAAAGCGGCTGAGAATGATGTGGACAGAATAGTGGAGATTTATAATTCCAATACAGAATTTTTAAAAACCCATCTTGGTAAAAACGAGGTAAATGCGTCTTTTATTAAACAAGAGTTGGTAGAGATGAATCGGTTGGATTTTGCATCTTGTGTTATTGAGATGAAGGAAAAGATTGTTGGGATCATGGATTATCAAGATAGGGACTGTGTGTACTTGTCACTTTTGATGTTGGATGCCAGAGAGCAGGGTAAAGGAATAGGAAAAACATGTTACAGATTGTTTGAATCCATGATGAAAGCACGAAAAAGAAAGTGTATTCGTATTGATGTTGTCTGCGAGAATTCAGGAAATTTACTTCCATTTTGGGAAAGTGTGGGTTTTATCCAAAATGGAAAAAGTAAACTTGTCTGGGGAGAAAAAGAGTCCGAAGCAGTCGTTATGAAGAAAATAATAGGCTGATTAATTTTGTGGATGATGGTGTACAGTATAGTGTGATATTCATTTTCGGAAAATCCACTTGTAAATCCAGAAGGGCTATTTTATAATAGAAGAACCACTAAGGAAAAGAAGGAGGGAAACCCGTGAAAAACGAATTAGTAATCGTACTTGACTTCGGCGGACAGTACAATCAGCTAGTGGCAAGACGTGTTCGTGAATGTAATGTATATTGCGAGATTTATTCCTACCGCATTGATATTGAAAAAATCAAAGCGATGAATCCAAAGGGGATTATTCTGACTGGCGGTCCGAACAGCTGCTATGAGGCAGATTCCCCGACATACACAAAAGAGTTGTTTGAACTCGGAATCCCGGTTCTCGGACTCTGCTACGGAGCACAGCTTATGATGCATGTGCTTGGTGGAAAGGTGACAAAAGCAGATGTAAGAGAATACGGTAAGACAGAAGTCCTGATTGATAAAACAGATTCCAAAGTATTTGAAGGAGTTAGTACTCCTACGATCTGCTGGATGAGCCATTTTGACTACATTGCACAGATTGCACCGGAATTTGAAATCACAGCCCATACGGCAGACTGTCCGGTTGCAGCTGCTGAGAATGCAGACAAAAAGCTGTATGCGATCCAGTTCCATCCGGAAGTACTTCACACAGCAGAAGGTACAAAGATGATCAACAACTTTGTGAAGAATGTCTGCGGATGTGCAGGTGACTGGAGAATGGATTCCTTCGTTGAGAACTCCATTGCTGCAATCAGAGAGAAAGTCGGAGATGGAAAAGTACTGCTTGCTCTTTCTGGCGGTGTAGATTCTTCTGTAGCAGCAGGTCTGCTTTCCAAAGCGATTGGAAAACAGTTGACATGTGTATTTGTAGACCATGGACTTCTTCGTAAAAACGAAGGAGATGAAGTAGAAGCGGTATTCGGACCGGAAGGTGATTTCGATCTGAACTTTATCCGTGTGAATGCTCAGGAAAGATATTATAACAAACTTGCAGGTGTGACAGAGCCGGAGCAGAAACGTAAGATTATCGGTGAAGAGTTTATCCGTGTGTTTGAGGAAGAAGCAAAGAAAATCGGAGCTGTAGACTTCCTTGCACAGGGAACGATTTATCCGGATATCGTAGAAAGCGGACTTGGCGGAGAGTCTTCTGTCATTAAGTCTCACCACAACGTAGGAGGTCTTCCGGAGTATGTTGATTTCAAAGAGATCATCGAGCCACTTCGTGATCTTTTCAAAGATGAAGTCAGAAAAGCCGGACTGGAACTTGGACTTCCGGAAGGTCTTGTATTCCGTCAGCCATTCCCGGGACCGGGACTTGGTATCCGTATCATCGGAGAAGTGACGGAAGAAAAGGTTAAAATTGTACAGGATGCTGATGCGATCTACAGAGAAGAGATTGCAAAAGCAGGATTGGATAAAGAGATCAATCAGTACTTTGCAGCACTGACAAATATGCGTTCTGTGGGAGTTATGGGAGATGAGAGAACCTATGACTATGCAGTTGCACTTAGAGCAGTGAAGACAATTGACTTTATGACAGCCGAAGCGGCAGAGATCCCGTTTGAAGTACTGCAGAAAGTAATGAGCAGAATTATCAATGAGGTTAAAGGAGTCAACAGAGTATTCTACGATCTGACAAGCAAACCACCAGGAACGATTGAGTTCGAATAAATCGAGTTGCTTAAAAAAGCCAGTGTTTATGCGGGTTTCAG
>CAUWJP010000001.1:0-157283 GCA_963559135.1 uncultured Sellimonas sp. | reverse complement strand
ATCAGAAAGTCCTGTACGATATTTTTTTTATGAAAAAGTTGTAAAGTGGTGTATATTATATCAATTATTTAAAACTTCCTCAATAGTACAAAAGCGTGTGAAATAAGTGATAGGATAATATTTACATACTTTTTTAAACAAAAATGACATAAAATCAACTAATGAAGGGCAAGGAATCGTTTGAATTCCTTGCCCTTGTGTATTGCATCAGCACCCATTGAGAATCATTATGTGGAATGCAAGCATAACGGTTTGTAAGTGTATCCGATGAAATCAGAAAAGTTTTATCCACTGGAATTTATCATTTAATCCAAGAAGAAAGAGAACTAAAATAATAAATGGCAGTACCCATGTAAAGTATGGTTTCATCCATCGTTTGATTTTAAATCCTTTTCCGGTATTAGCCTCAGCCATAAACTGATCGAATCCCCACCCGTAACGTGTGACACAGAAAAGAAGATAGACAAGAGATCCAAGCGGGAGCAAAATATTGCTGACAATAAAATCTTCCAGATCCATAATCGTAGTTCCATCTCCAAAAGGTGCAAAGGAAGACAAAACATTAAAGCCAAGTGTACATGGAAGTGATACGATCAAGAGTATAAAAAAGTTGACAATACTTGATTTCTTTCTACTGCATCCTGTAAGATCCATACCACATGAAATAATATTTTCAAATACAGCAAGAACCGTGGAAAAAGCTGCAAAGGACATAAAAATGAAAAATAGACTTCCCCACAATCTTCCAAGCGGCATATGGTTAAAAATATTTGGAAGTGTCAGGAAAATCAGGCTAGGACCACTGTTGGCATCGACACCAAATGAGAAACATGCCGGAAAGATGATTAGTCCGGATACAATTGCAACAAATGTATCCAAAACAGCAACGTTTACAGATTCTCCAAACAAAGCTCTATCCTTTCCAATATAACTTCCGAAAATTGCCATCGCACCGATTCCAAGACTCAGCGTGAAAAAGGACTGGTTCATTGCACCAACAATCGTTGCACCAATTCCTACTTCTTTCATCCTTGCAAAATCTGGTTTCAGATAAAATTCAAGACCTTCCGAACCACCTTTTAAAAGAAGACTGTTTACAGCAAGTATGACCATGATAGCAAGAAGCAAAAGCATCATTCCTTTAGTGATACGCTCCAGGCCTTTTTGCAAGCCAACAGAACAGATAAAGATTCCGGCAGCTACAACGACGACCATCCAGAATATCATTACTTTTGGCTGTCCCAGCATTTCATTGAAAATTTCAGATACTTCTTCTGTAGATGCACCCTCAAATCTACCGGTTGCAGTCAGATAAAAATAATGTAACATCCATCCGGCAACCGTTGTGTAAAACATCATAAGAAAATAGTTCCCAAGTAAAGCTACATATCCATGAAGATGCCATTTGCTACCTTTTTTTTCTAAGGAATTATAGGCTTTGACAGGACTTTTCTGACTGGCTCTTCCAACAGAAAATTCCATTGTCATAACAGGAAGTCCTAAAATGATCAGAAAGAAAATGTAAAAAATGACAAAAGCGCCTCCGCCATATTGTCCCGCCATATACGGGAATTTCCAGACATTACCGATACCGATTGCACAACCGGCAGATAATAAAATAAATCCAAGTCTGGAACCAAGTTTTTCTCTCTCCATGAATTTATTTCCCCATTTCTTTTTTCTTTAGTTAGCTGTATCCAACTGTTTTCTCAGTATATAGAGATATTAGATATTCGTCAAGTATAAAAGTGAACAACGCTTCCTATGCAAATTCAGGTAGAAAACGTACTGATTGATACAAAAGCCGCCAAAATAGAGAAAGAAGGAAAAATTGTATAAAGAATTGCAAAATTTCTCAAAATCGTTTAAACTATATAAATGTAGTAAAATGATGGGAACATGAGGGAGGAACAGACTTGAATTTGGTAATCATAGATGGCCAGGGTGGAGGACTTGGCCGTCAGTTGGTAAGCGCAGTCAAAGACCGGTATCCGGACATTGAGATCATTGCGGTAGGAGCAAATAGTGCGGCGACCAATGCCATGCTTCGTGCCGGTGCAACACAAGCAGCCACGGGAGAAAATTCTGTGATTGTTGCATGCCGCAGAGCGGATGTGATCATGGGGCCGGTAGGAATTGTGATTGCTGACTCTATGCTTGGGGAGATTACCCCGTCTATGGCTCAGGCTGTCGGACAAAGCCATGCAAAGCGGATTCTGATTCCGGTTAATCTGTGTGACAATATTATTGTAGGTGTCACAGACCTTTCCATGACAAAAAATGTACAGAATGCAGTTGAAGTTCTTGGCACATTGATAGACTAATTAATCCGGCAGGAAGCCGGAACGATCGGCAGAAGCGGATCTGTGCCATATCACAGAGCAACGACATTACTGACAATAGATTATTAAAACAGAAATTTTGATACCAGGAAGGTATCTGCTTTCAGAAGAAGGCGGATACCTTCTTTTTTCGAAAAGGAGGAAATAACAGATGACTTTGGAAGAATTTTTCCATGAAGTGCCCAAAGCGGCCGTGGCGTTTTCCGGCGGCACAGACTCGGCATTTCTTTTATGGGCCGCGAAACAGTATGGCTGTGATGTGCATGCCTATTATCTGAAAACCGCTTTTCAACCAGACTTTGAAATGGAAGATGCACTCAGAGTTGTAGAAGCATTGGACATTTCACTGACCGTGTTGGAAAAGGATATTCTATCCGTTACGGAAGCGGCTGCAAATGGACCAAAGCGATGCTACTTTTGTAAAAAAGCCTTATTTACGCAGTTATGGGAAGCTGCACGAAAAGATGGATATTTCTATCTTTTGGACGGGACCAAT
Source organism: uncultured Sellimonas sp. (assembly GCA_963559135.1). GTDB lineage: Bacteria > Bacillota > Clostridia > Lachnospirales > Lachnospiraceae > Sellimonas. The sequence goes on along the minus strand of CAUWJP010000001.1, from coordinate 154,445 downwards.
GCATCAGACGATGCAGACGACCGTCCAGGGATGAAAGCACTCCGGGAACTTGAGGTACGTTCGCCTCTTCGGGAATGTGGAATCTCCAAAAGCGAAGTCCGGCGTCTGTCCGAAGAAGCAGGGCTCTTTACCAGTAGAAAACCTGCTTATGCCTGTCTTGCGACAAGAATTTCGACAGGGACCCCTATTACACCGGAACTGCTGAACAAAGCGGAGACGGCGGAGACGGCGCTGGCAAATCTTGGATTTCATGATTTTCGCGTCCGACTGATGGAAAATGGTGGCGCCCGGCTTCAGATTACAGAAGAACAGATGCCCTTACTGTTTTCCAAAAGAGAAGAAATTCTGACAACACTTCGGCCGCTTTTTTCATCCATCCTGCTGGATCTGGAATCGCGGGCCAAATCGGTATAACATTATCGGAAGGGAGACCGTTATGGACAATAAATATGATATTTTACAGCTGCTTCGGAGTGTGGCAAACGGTACGACTGATCCGGAGCAGGCATTATTACAGTTAAAAGAAGCACCATTTGAAGATCTGGATTATGCCAAAATCGATCTGCACCGCAGTGTACGACAGGGTGCGGCGGAAGTCATTTACGGAGCAGGCAAAACACCTGAACAGATTGCAGGGATCGTTCAGGCGATGGGAAAACGGAAATGTCGGAACATCCTGATTACCAGAGTCAGTCAGGAAACCGTAAATCTGCTTCCGGATTCAATTCCACTTGAATATCATACGGATGCAAGGCTTGCCATTGCCTATCCGGCAGAGCATAAAAAGAGGGGACGAATCGTTGTTGCTACCGGAGGAACCAGTGATATCCCGGTGGCAGAAGAAGCGGCTCTGACCGCAGAAGTTCTGGGAAATCACGTTGTTCGTCTGTACGACGTTGGAGTAGCCGGCCTTCACAGGCTATTATCCCATCTGGACGACCTGATGAGCGCCAGATGTATTGTTGCAGTGGCAGGAATGGAAGGCGCTCTGGCGTCTGTCATCGGGGGACTGGTGGACTGTCCGGTGATCGCGGTGCCGACCAGTGTCGGATACGGTGCCAGCTTTGGGGGATTATCCGCACTGTTGTCGATGCTGAATTCCTGCGCCTCCGGGTGCAGTGTCGTCAACATTGACAATGGATTCGGAGCCGGATATCTTGCCAGCAGAATCAATCAGATGGAAGGATTGGAGGAAGAGTAATGAGAACACTTTATATGGAATGTAATATGGGAGCAGCCGGAGATATGCTGATGGCTGCATTATACGAGCTTCTGGAGGATAAAGAGAAAGAATCATTTCTGCACACAATGAATCATCTGGGTTTGCCTGATGTCCGGGTAGAAGCTGAAAATGGATCCACCTGCGGCATCAGCGGAACTCACATGAAAGTAACGGTGCATGGGAAAGAAGAATCTATCATCGGTCTCTATCATCATCATGAACATGACGGGGAACACCATCATGATGAGCATCACCACACTGGCCATCATCACAACCACGATCAGCACGACCATGATCATACCCATGAACATCATCATGGACATTTCCATCATCACGCGGCGCCAGGATATATAGCGGATCTGATTGAACATCTGGAGCTTCCGAAAGAGGTTAAAAATCACGCAAAATCCGTCTATTCTGCCATTGCAGACGCTGAATCCAGGGCCCATGGCTGTCCGGTGGAGGAAATCCATTTCCATGAAGTAGGTGCTCTGGATGCAGTGGCTGATGTGACAGGTGTCTGCTATGCCATGTCCCTGCTTCATTTGGACAAGGTAATTGTATCTCCGGTTCATGTAGGAAAGGGAACAGTGCGATGTGCCCACGGCATTATGCCGGTACCCGCTCCTGCTACGGCAAATCTGCTTGCGGGTGTTCCGGTTTATGCCGGAACGGTTCAAGGTGAGCTTTGTACCCCGACCGGAGCAGCGCTTCTGACACATTTTGCGGATCAATTCGCGGAAATGCCGATGATGAAAATCGCGAAGGCGGGAATCGGAATCGGCACCAAACAGTTTGAACAGGCAAACTGCGTCCGCGCTTTTCTGGGAGAAACAGAGGAAGAAGGCGGATCCATGATTACAGAACTGGTATGCAATCTTGACGATATGACACCGGAAACCCTTGCCTTTGCCTGTACAAAACTTCTGGAGCTTGGTGCACTGGACGTATATACGGTTGCGGGAACCATGAAAAAAGGAAGATCCGGACATGTTCTGACAGTTCTTTGTGCACCGGAAAAAGAAGAAGAGATGGCACGGCACATCCTGGCAGAAACAACCACAAATGGACTGCGGATCCGCAGATGCCAGAAGTACTTTCTCAAACCGGAAATCAGCGAAGTGCAGACTAAATGGGGTCCGGTCAGAGTCAAAAAAGCAAGTGGATACGGAGTGACTCATTTGAAACCGGAATTTGACGATGTGTCTAAGCTCGCCAGAGAACACCAGATTTCCTGTGAAACAGTCCGGGAAGAAGTGTTTGCCTCGATTCAAAATGAACATGGAAAGGACACAGAATAATGATGAGCAATATAAAACGAAAATGGGTTGCCTTCCTTATCTGTTTTCTGTCGCTTTCTTTGACGGCGGGATGTGGCGGTTCCGCATCCGAATCCCGGTCAGATACCTCGGAAAATCGCTCATCGGTCGTTATTGCCATGGATCCGAACTCGGAGCCGGAAGCCGGATTTGATCCTGCCTTTGGATGGGGCGCGGGAGAGCATGTACACGAACCATTGATCCAGAGTACGTTGACTGTCACGAATGCGGATCTGACCATTGATTATGATCTGGCCACGGACTATTCTGTCAGTGAGGATGGACTGCTCTGGACCGTTCAGATCCGGGATGATGTGAAGTTTACCGATGGCGAACCGCTGACAGCCAGAGACGTGGCATTTACTTATAATACGGTAAAAGGATCCAGTTCTGTCAACGATTTTACCATGCTGGATCATGCAGAGGTCCTGAATGATACAACGGTTGCCTTCCATATGACACGGCCGTTTTCCATCTGGCCTTACACCATGGCTGTTGTGGGGATCATTCCGGAACATGCGTATGACAGTGCCACTTATGGTTCCAATCCGATCGGTTCTGGCAGATATATTTTAAAACAGTGGGATAAGGGACAGCAAGTCATTCTGGATGCCAATCCGGACTATTATGGGGAACAACCAAATATGCAGAGGGTAACGATCGTATTTATGGAAGAAGATGCAGCGTTTCTGGCTGCTCAGGCAGGAGAAGTGGATCTGGCCTATACCTCTGCGACTTACTCCGATCAGACTGTGGAAGGCTATTCTCTTGCTGCATATGAAAGTGTTGATAACAGAGGATTCAATCTTCCGGCTATCCCAGAACAGACGACAGAATCCGGAAAGAGGATCGGCAACGATTTTACTGCCGATGTCCAGGTACGCCGTGCCATCAATATTGGTGTGGACCGTCAAGAAATGATTGATCATGTCCTGAACGGCTATGGATCCCCGGCATACAGTGTCTGTGATCAAATGCCGTGGTATAATCCCGACTCGGAAGTTGCTTATGATCCGGAGAAAGCAAAAACGCTTCTGGATGAAGCGGGATGGAAGACAGGTGAAGACGGGATCCGGGAAAAAGATGGTGTCAAAGCAGAATTAAATCTGCTCTATGCAACCGGAGATTCGGTGCGACAAGCGCTGGCTGCTGATTTTGCCGATCATCTGAAGGAACTTGGAATTTCCTGTACGCTGGAAGGGGTCGGATGGGATACAGCCTATGACCGAGCACAGTCTGATCCGTTAATCTGGGGTTGGGGCGCGCATACACCGATGGAACTATACAATCTTTATCATACTATTGGAGATACCGGGTTGGCACAGTATTCCCCGTACTCCAATTCTACTGTGGATGCCTATATGGACCAGGCACTTGCCTCCAGTGATCTGGAAGCTTCTTATGACCTCTGGCAGAAAGCGCAGTGGGACGGTACCACCGGAGTAACACAGGAGGGAGATATCCCTTGGGTCTGGCTGGTTAATATTGATCATCTCTACTGGGTAGCGGATGGACTTCAGGTTGCAGAACAGAAGATCCACCCGCATGGACATGGATGGTCCATTGTGAATAATGTTGATCAATGGAGTTGGAGTTAGATGATTAAAACAAGATCGACAGGAAAGGACGGATAGCATTGAAACATCGACTGAAATTTGCTGGGAAAAAACTGACCCGGATGGTGCTTCTTCTTCTGGGAGTGAGCCTTCTGACCTTTCTCCTGATGTGGGCCTCCCCACTGGATCCGCTACAGACCAATGTCGGTCAGACCGCACTTGGCTCTATGACGCAGGAACAGATTGCAGAATTGGAAGCGTACTGGGGCGTAGATACACCTCCGGCCCAGCGATATCTCGGATGGCTTGGCGGCGTGCTTCATGGAGATTTCGGCACCTCACTTCTTTACCGGCAGCCGGTACTGACTGTGATCGGAGAACGTCTCGCCAATTCGATGGGGCTGATGGCAACCGCCTGGATCATTTCTGGAATTCTGGGACTGTTTCTTGGCATGCTTGCAGGGGCTTACCAGAATCGATGGCCGGACCGGGTCATCCGGGGGTACTGCCTTTTGATTTCCAGTACGCCGTCTTTCTGGCTCGCCATTTTGCTTCTGATGATCTTTGCGGTGGAACTGGGATGGTTGCCAGTTGGTCTTTCCGTTCCAATGGGACTTCAGGCGGATTCGGTCACATTCGTTGACCGGCTGCGCCACGGGATTCTTCCGGTTCTCACGTTAAGCATGACCGGAGTGGCGAACATTGCCCTGCACACGAGAGAAAAACTGATCGAAGTCCTGTCATTGGACTATATTCTCTTTGCAAAAGCAAGAGGGGAATCACAGACATCCATTCTTTTGCGACACGGACTGCGGAATGTATCGCTTCCTGCCATAACCCTGCAGTTTGCATCTATCAGTGAAATCATTGGAGGATCAGTTCTGGTGGAACAGGTCTTTTCCTACCCGGGTCTTGGACAGGCGGCAGTTACCGCTGGGCTTGGAAGCGACCTTCCGTTGCTTCTCGGCATCACCGTTATTACAGCGGCGATTGTATTTGTAGGAAATCTGGCGGCGGACCTTCTCTACGGTGTCATCGATCCGAAAATTCGAAGGAGGGCCGCAAAGTTATGAAACCAAAGAATCAAAGAAGAAATACGATCCTGTTTCTGATTGTGACGGCCGGAGTGCTCATTCTGATCACCGTAGCGGGAATGCTTTTGAAGGATCAGGCTGTCCAGACAGATTTTGCAAGAAAGAATCTGGCTCCTTCCAGAGAGTTCTTATTTGGCACCGACTGGATGGGGAGAGACATGTTTGCACGGACGTTGGCAGGACTGTCGCTTAGTATCCGGATCGGACTGCTCACAGCCGCAGTCAGCGCCCTGATTGCCCTGGTTCTTGGAACGGCCTGCGCAGTTCTGGGAAGAGCAACAGATGCGGTCATTTCCTGGTGCATCGATTTGATGATGGGTATTCCGCACATTCTTCTGGTGATGCTCATTTCCATCGCCTGCGGGCGGGGATTTACCGGAGTGGTTGCTGGCGTCGCCCTGAGCCACTGGACTTCTCTTGCACGGGTTATCCGTGGAGAAGTGCTGCAGCTTCGGGAAGCGCCATATATTCTGACGGCTTCAAAGCTTGGTGTATCAAAGATGCAGATCGTAAAAAAACATATGATTCCCCATCTTCTCCCACAGTTTGTAACCGGACTAATCCTGTTGTTCCCGCATGCGATTCTGCATGAATCCAGTATTACCTTTCTGGGATTCGGCCTCTCTTCGGAACAGCCAGCCATTGGCGTGATCCTTTCAGAAAGTATGCGTTACCTGACGACCGGAAGATGGTGGCTGGCATTGTTTCCGGGGCTGGCTCTGGTCTGTGTCGTGATGCTGTTTGCCCTGCTAGGAGAACGGGTGGAAAAGCTGCTGAATCCGGTCAGTGCACATGAGTAAGGAGGAATATTTTGGAACCGATTTTAGAAATTTCCCATCTGTCTATTACGTTTACACAATACGAACGCGGCATCCATAAACACAAACTCCCTGTAATTAAAGATCTATCTCTTCAGATCCAGCCGGGGCAGATCGTCGCCGCAGTGGGAGCAAGCGGATCCGGAAAAAGTCTGCTAGCTCACAGTATTCTGGGGATTCTGCCTTATAACAGCCAGATGAGCGGAACGATAAAGTATGACAGCCGTCCCCTGACACAAGAGCGGGCAGAAGCTCTCAGAGGGCGGGAAATCATGCTGGTCCCGCAGGGAATCACGTATCTGGATCCACTGATGAAGATCGGACCTCAGATCAGAAAAGGTAAGAAAAGTGCCGGAATCCGAGATCGTTACCGTGCAGCATTGAATCGATATGGACTGGGAGAAGAGATTGAGAAACAGTATCCGTTTGAACTTTCCGGCGGTATGGCACGCCGGGTGTTGATTGCCTCGGCAGTAACCGAATCTCCCAGACTGATCATTGCCGATGAGCCCACACCGGGACTGGACAAAAAGGCGGCCGGAAAAATTCTCGGGCATTTTCGTAAGCTTGCTGAGGAAGGAGTCGCTATCCTGTTTATCACACATGATCTGGAGCTTGCCCTGACCGTTGCAGACAGGGTAGCAGTCTTTTTTGCCGGGGAGACTATAGAGGAAGCAAGTGCTTCGGATTTTACGGATGTAGAAAAACTCCGGCATCCGTTTACAAAAGCATTATGGCATGCCATGCCGGAACATGGATTTCATCCGCTTTCCGGAGCACAGCCTTATCCGGGAACGATGGCGAAAGGATGCCTGTTTGCGAAGCAGTGTAGAAAGTGTACACCGCTTTGCCTTGAGATGGAACAGATTCCGATGCAACCATACCATGGCGGACAGGTCCGATGTCTGTATCCGGGAAAGGAGAATGCGAAATGATACTGCAGGCAGAACACCTTACATTTTCCTATCTAAAGAAAAAGCAGAAGTCCATTTTGCAGGATTTCAATCTGTCGATTACTTCAGGAGAGCGCGTAGGCCTGAAAGCGCCAAGCGGCCAGGGGAAGACGACATTTTGCAAGCTTCTGGCCGGATATGAAAAGCCACAGCAGGGGAAGATCCTACTGGACGGTATGGAACTTTCTTCTTTTCGTGGTGTCTGTCCGGTTCAGATGGTATGGCAGCATCCGGAAACGGTAGTGGATCCTCTATTACAGCTTGGCGTCACCTTGAATGAAGCAGGAAAACCGGAGGAACGGCTTTTGAAGGAACTGCATATTGAAGAAGGGTGGCTGAAACGGTATCCTTCGGAATTATCCGGCGGGGAACTGCAGCGGTTCTGCCTTGCCCGGGCTCTGCATCCGGGTACCCGCTTTCTCCTCTGCGATGAAATCACAGCCATGCTGGACCTGGTCACCCAGGCACAGATCTGGAATTTCCTGCTGGAAGAGGGGAAACGAAGAGATCTGGGAATGCTGATCGTAAGTCACGATGATGCTCTGCTTCAAAAAGTCTGCACGAGAATAGAAACGCTGCCGTAGATTTCTATGCATTGACATTTTTCTAAAAAACAGATATGGTAGCTTCAGGAAGAGGCATATATGTGCCTCTGTAATCAAATGACTGAGGACAGAAAGGAGAAATACCATGTTCGCATTTAATCATTTTAATTTTAACGTTCTCGATCTGGAAAAGAGCCTGAAATTCTATGAAGAGGCTCTGGGATTGAAAGAAGTACAGAGAAAGGAAGCCGAGGACGGAAGTTTTATCCTTGTTTACCTTGGAGACGGCAAGAGTTCCTTTACGCTTGAGCTGACCTGGCTGAAAGACAGAACAGAAAAATACGATCTGGGAGAGGAAGAATTCCATCTTGCTTTCACAACAGATCACTACGAAGAAGCGTACAAAAAGCACAAAGAAATGGGCGTGATCCTGTTTGAAAATCCGGAGATGGGAATCTATTTTATTGGAGATCCGGACGGATACTGGATCGAAATTGTTCCGGCATAAACTTTCTCATCATAGCGATAAAAGATCTCTTGCTGAAAGAATTGGAACTTGATACAAACTGAATATGGATACATTTTATCCCTTGAAAGCGCAAAACTTTTAAGGGATTTTTTCAGCAAAATATCAATTCTTCGAGAAGTTAGAACTATTCGCTACTTTCTGTAAAAAGGAGTGGATAATTTTTTCAGTGTCAGTCTGTCCAGATTGACATATGAATTTCCTTTTAGTACAATCTAAACGGATTCAAAATTTCCTCATTGCGGTTCTGGAGAATAACGATGAAGTTCTGAACAGTTGCAATGAGAAGTAATTATTTTTATTTATGAAAAAGGGTGTTTATCAAGTGAGAAAATTAGCATTAAGTGATGAAATATTACTAAAAGTCGAGAAACCGGCCCGTTACATCGGGAACGAGATCAATTCCGTCATGAAAGATAAGAGCCAAGTGGAGATAAAATTTGCCATGTGCTTTCCGGACGTCTATGAAATCGGGGAGTCTCACCTCGGAATGAAGATTTTATATGACATGTTCAACAGGAGAGAAGATACGTGGTGCGAGCGTGTTTACTCCCCATGGACCGATCTGGATCGGATTATGAGAGAGGAACACATTCCTCTGTTCGCCCTGGAATCCCAGGATCCCATCCGGGAATTTGATTTTCTTGGCATTACGATTCAGTATGAGATGTGCTATACCAACATTTTACAGGTACTGGATCTTTCGGGCATTCCGCTGTTTGGCAGAGATCGTACAGAAGAAGATCCGATCGTCATCGGAGGAGGTCCTTGTGCTGTTAATCCGGAGCCGCTTGCTGACTTTTTTGACCTCTTTTACATTGGAGAGGGCGAGACTGCCTATGATGAGCTTCTGGATGCGTATAAGGAAAATAAGAAAAAGAACGGAACAAGGAAAGAGTTTCTGGAAATGGCAGCGGAGATCGAAGGAATCTATGTCCCGCAGTTTTATGATGCCGAATATCATGCGGATGGGACATTAAAGTCCTTTGAGCCAAATAATCCCCATGCAAAAAGAACAATCAAAAAACAGGTTGTCATGGATTTAAGTGCGGTGCCATATCCGACAAAACCGGTCGTTCCTTTCATCAAAGTGACTCAGGACCGTGTCGTGCTGGAAATTCAGAGAGGATGTATCCGTGGCTGCCGGTTCTGTCAGGCAGGAATGATTTACCGTCCTACAAGAGAGAAAAATCTGGAAACGTTAAAGCAGTATGCTTATGAGATGCTGAAGAGTACCGGGCACGAAGAGATTTCTTTAAGCTCGTTAAGTTCCAGTGATTATTCCCAGTTAAAAGAGCTTGTGACCTTCCTGATCGAGGAATTTAAAGGCAAAGGGATCAATATTTCGCTTCCGTCCCTTCGAATTGATTCCTTCTCTCTGGATGTGATGGGTAAGGTACAGGACATTAAGAAAAGTAGTCTAACGTTCGCACCGGAAGCAGGATCTCAGCGGATGCGGAATGTCATTAACAAGGGTCTGACCGAAGAGATGATTCTGGACGGTGCTTCCAAAGCCTTCGAAGGCGGCTGGAACAAAGTAAAGCTCTACTTTATGCTCGGTCTTCCAGGCGAGACAGAAGAGGATATGAAAGAAATCCCAAGACTTGCCGACCGGGTCGCAAGAAAGTACTACGAGATTCCGAAGGATCAGAGAAACGGCAAATGTCAGATTACGTTCAGTACGTCTTTCTTTATCCCGAAACCGTTTACACCATTCCAGTGGGCAGAAATGTTCACTCAAGAAGATTATATCCACCGGGCTCATGTTGTGAATCAGGAGATGAAAGAGCAGTTAAACCGAAAGAGCCTCAAATACAACTGGCATGAAGCTGACGTAACTGTGCTGGAGGGTGTGTTTGCTCGCGGTGACCGCCGAACCGGAAAGGTTATCCTTGAGGCTTACCGTCTGGGATGTCTCTATGATTCCTGGAGCGACGAGTTTGACAATGAAAAATGGATGCAGGCGTTCAAAAATACAGGAGTGGATCTGGAATTCTATACGATGCGAAAACGGAATCTGGACGAATTGTTCCCATGGGATTTTATTGATGTGGGTGTCAACAAATCTTTTCTTAAAAAAGAATGGGAACGTGCTATGAAAGGGGAAGTTACACCAAACTGCCGGGAGCGATGCTCGGCCTGCGGTGCAATGTGTTATCAAGGAGGTGTCTGCTTTGAAGGCAAGAATTAAGTTCCGAAAATACGGAGTAATGAAATTTATCGGTCATCTGGATGTTATGCGCTATTTCCAGAAGGCTATGCGCCGGGCAGAGATCCCGATCGCATTTACCCAAGGCTTCAGCCCACATATGATCATGTCTTTTGCCAATCCCCTTGGCGTTGGACTGACCAGTGACGGGGAATATTTTGATATTGAACTGACTGAGTCGATTGCATCCAAAGAGGCAGTGCGAAAGCTCAATGAGGTAATGGTGGAAGGAATAGAAGTGGTAAGCTTCGTTCAGATTCCGGAGAATAAGAAGGCAACCGGAATGGCAATCATTGAGGCGGCTGATTACCTTGCCCTTCCGAAAGAAGGAACACAAGACGTCACCGAAGCAGCAATTGAGGACTTCCTTTCGCAGGAAGAGATTCTGGTCTTAAAACAGACAAAGAAGAGCGAAAAAGAAGTCAATATCCGTCCATGGATTCTGGAAATGAAAAAACAGGATACATCGATTTTTCTAAAAGTATGTGCCGGAAGCTCCACCAATCTAAAGCCGGAACTTGTGATGTCTGCGTTCCTAAAGCAGATCGGATCGAATCTGGATGCAGAAGCAGATTACCGCTACCACCGGCTTGAGAACTATGCCAGAAAGGATGAAGCATTGGTGCCGCTGGATGCACTTGGAACGGAGATCGTATAATGAAACAAAAAGTTCTTGTAACAAATGTGATGGATCGTCTTTGCTTTTTTCTGGAAGAGGACGGAAAGATGGTAGAAATCTTTTTCCCGGACGAGGCTGCTCAAAATGCGAATTTGGAAAAAACAGTTCATGCGGGAGATATCTATATCGGAAAGGTGAAAAAGAAAATTCCGAATATCCATGCGGTTTTTATTGAGGTATTTCCGGGGATGGAGTGCTACTGCAGTGAACAGGAGGCAACGGATGCCTTCTTTACTTTCAAAGCCGGAAAAAAGCCGATCTGTGTCGGAGATGAGCTGGTAGTACAGGTGAAAAAGGAAGCATCCAAGGCAAAAAAGCCATCTCTTACTACGGATATTTCGCTAACCGGCCGGTACGCTGTCGTATCGCGCAAAAAGCAGATGCCGGGTGTTTCTTCCCGGATTCCAAAAAAGGAACGGGAAACTTTGAAAGCATGGCTTCAGGAAACAGACAACTCTCCATTTGGTGTGATTCTCCGTACGGAAGCGGCTCAGCTTACTCTGGAGGAACTGCATCAGGAACTGCAGAAACAGGAAGAAGAGCTTACAGATTTGCTTGAAAGATCCAGGACACGCACCTGCTTCACCCGCCTGAAAGCGGGAGCGGCAGGAGAAGAGGCGGGATTTTCCCATGTCCGCTGGGATGCGCTGGAAGAGGTTGTGACTGACCTGCCGGACGTTTATGAGCGTCTCAGATCCTATCTGGAACAGATCGAGCCAAAAGCGCTGGACAGTCTTAGGCTGTATGCGGATCCGAAGTTTCCTCTTGTTAAGCTTTACAGTCTGGAGCGGGAACTGGAAAGGGCGCTTTCCCAGAGAGTTTGGCTGAAATCGGGTGGAAGCTTGATCATTCAGCCTACAGAGGCACTGACGGTGATCGACGTCAACACGGGGCGAGCTGTTTCGGGGAAAAATGAGCGTTACCTGAAACAGAATCTGGAGGCGGCCAAAGAGGCGGCAAGGCAGATCCGGCTTCGGAATCTCTCAGGCATCATTCTGATTGATTTTATCAATCTGTCAGAGGCGGAAGACCGGGAAATTCTGATCAAGACCATGCGGGAACTGACAACAGCGGACCCGGTCAAGACAGAAGTCATTGACATCACCCGGCTGGATCTGATGGAAATTACAAGAAAAAAAGTACACCCGCCCCTTTATGAGGCAGTCAGAAAGAAGGCGCATATCGATGAGTAAAAAAGAACTGAAAACCAATGCCATGCGGATTCTGGACCGGATGAAAATTCCGTATGAGTATCAGACCTATGAATGTGAAAACTTCGAGGACGGCATCGCGACCGCCGACCAGCTGTCACTTCCACATAAAGAAGTATATAAGACACTGGTAACCCAGGCAAAAAGCGGAGCCCACTATGTGTTTGTTATTCCTATCGAGGAAGAAATTGATTTCAAAAAAGCTGCAAAAGTGGTAGGGGAAAAATCGCTGGAAATGATCCCCCTGAAAAACCTAACTTCTATCACAGGGTATGTCCGTGGAGGATGTACCGCCATCGGCATGAAAAAGCAGTTTCCAACCGTAATCCAGGAAGATGCTCAGCATCTGGAAAAGCTTTATGTAAGCGGTGGAAAACTGGGAATGCAGCTAAGACTTTCCCCGGAAGATTTGAAAACGGCTTCCCGTGCGGTCTATGGTGATGTCATACGAAAAGAGGAAAAATAGAGAATTTTTGTTGCATTCTTCACTTTATCAATGTAAAGTAGTACATAGTGGAGAAGCAGACAGGAGGAGAATAAGATGAAAATACCTGTGGATACCTGTAATACGGTTATCTTTGACCTTGGAAATGTTCTGATCCGATACAGCGAAGCGTTCTGTCTGGACCAGTACGATTTTGCCCCGGACATCAGAGAACGGGTTGCAGATGCTGTTTTTCGCAGCAGTGCCTGGTGTGAAGGTGATAAAGGGACGTATGGACCAGATGACTGGTGTGAAGCGTTCATTGCCAACGATCCGGAAATCGAAAAGGAGATCCGGCTTGTCTATGACGGACTCTGCGAATGTATTCAGCCTACAGACTACACCTTGGATCTGATCCGTTGGTTCCGTAAGCGGGGCTACCGGGTATATTATCTTTCCAATTATTCAGAAGGCCTGTACGAAAAGACAAAAGACAGACTTTCTTTTATCGAAACATTTGACGGCGGTGTTTTTTCCTGGCAGGAACAGTGCCTGAAACCAGAAGCGCAGATTTACCAGACGCTGCTTAATCGGTATCAGATCGATCCGGCAAAGGCTTTGTTTTTTGACGATATTAAGGAAAACGCAACGGCAGCCTGCAGGGAAGGAATTCATGGCGTCGTTTTTACTCCGTCTGTTGCCTATGATATTCTGCACAATCGATAAGTGAAGGAGCGTTTGAATATGCCAAAAGTAGTAAAATTCGGAGGAAGCTCTCTTGCAAGCGCGTCTCAGTTCCAGAAAGCGGGAGAAATCATCCGAAGTGAAAAATCGAGAAAATATGTAATACCGTCTGCACCAGGAAAACGGAATTCCAGAGATACCAAGATCACGGACATGCTTTACCTGTGCTATGACAAAGCTGAGAAAGGACTGGATTATTCTGAGGAGTGGAAGTTTATCACTTCCCGCTATCAAGAAATCATTGACGGGCTTTCCCTTACCCTTTCTCTTGAAAACGAGTTCGAACAGATCCGGGAGCAGTTTGAGCAGAAAGCTGGGCGACAGTACGCAGCTTCCAGAGGTGAATACCTGAACGGTCTGATTATGGCTGCCTATCTGGAGTTTGAGTTTGTCGATGCCGCCGATGTTATCTTTTTTGACAAGGGTGGTCGTCTCGATATGAAAAAGACCAATTCCATGTTGCAGCAACGCCTGGAAAATGCCGGATATGCGGTCATCCCTGGTTTTTACGGAAGTGACCCGGATGGAAATGTAACCACCTTTTCCAGAGGAGGATCGGATATTACAGGATCCCTTGTAGCAAAGGCCGTTCACGCTGATCTTTATGAAAACTGGACGGATGTTTCTGGATTTTTGGTAGCAGATCCACGGATTGTCAAAGATCCGGAAGTGATTGAAACTATCACCTACCGGGAGTTACGGGAGCTGTCCTATATGGGAGCAACTGTCCTTCATGAGGATGCAATTTTCCCGGTACGAAGAGAAGGTATCCCGATTAACATCCGAAACACGAACCGGCCGGAGGATCCGGGCACCTTGATTGTAGAGGATACCTGCCGGCATCCGCGGTTTACCATCACCGGAATCGCGGGGAAGAAAGGATTTGCGTCCGTTACGATTGATAAGGCCATGATGAATACAGAAGTCGGCTTCTGCCGTAAAGTACTTCAGGTATTCGAGGAGAACAATGTCTGTATCGAACATATGCCTTCCGGAATTGATACGATGACCGTGTTCGTTCATCAGGATGAATTTGAAAGCAAAGAGCAGAAAGTCCTTGCAGGCATCCACCGTGCCGTGTCACCTGACTTTATTGAGCTTGAATCTGATCTGGCACTGATTGCTGTCGTGGGAAGAGGAATGCGGCAGACGAGGGGAACGTCTGGACGTATCTTCGCAGCATTATCCCACGCCAATGTCAATGTCAAGATGATTGATCAGGGCTCTAGTGAACTTAATATCATCATTGGCGTTCGATGCCATGATTTTGAACAGGCAATCAAAGCGATTTACGATATTTTTGTTAATACACAGCTTTAAAAACAAGTTACAGGAAAGATTTATAGAAGAGGTTGGAAAATGAATATTTTATTTTTTCTGCATCCAAAGGCAGAACTGGCTTTTATCTACGATTATCACACAGTACGTCAGGCAATGGAGATTATGGAGCATTATAAATATTCCTGCGTGCCGATTCTGAATAAAGAGGGGAAATATGTCGGAACCATCACAGAGGGGGATCTTTTGTGGGGACTGAAAGATTCCAATACCCTCAATATCCGGCAGGCTGAAAACCTTTCCGTCATGAAATTTGAAAGAAGGCACGATTATCTTCCGGTCAGCATTGAGGCGGATATGGAAGATCTGGTAAAGCGGGCCATGGAGCAGAATTTTGTACCGGTGGAGGACGATCAGCACTTCTTTATCGGTATCGTAACAAGACGTGATATCATCGGATATCTGAATGACAAAGTAAAGGAAAACGGCGATAAGAATGACGATTGATTTTCACACTCACATTTTTCCGGAAAAGATTGTGGAGCGTACCATCTCCTTTCTGGAACAACAGTGCAAAGAGAAGGCTCACTTGCCTGGAACATGCGACTCCCTTCTGGAATCTATGAGGGAGTCAGGAATTAAGAAAAGCATTGTACTTCCTGTTGTGACAAAGCCGTCCCAGTTTGATTCAATCAATCGTTTCGCGATGCAGATCACAGAGAAAACCGGAGGAACGATTCTTTCCTTCGGCGGAATTCATCCGGCATGTGATCATCTGAAAGAGCGGCTACAGACACTGAAGCGAAACGGATTCCCAGGGATCAAGCTTCATCCGGATTATCAGGAAACTCGATTTGATGATTACGGTTACCTGAAGATTCTGGATTATGCATCGGAGCTCGGATTGATTATCAGCGTCCATGCAGGATTGGATCCGGGCTACCCGGATTTTGTACATGCAAATCCGTCCATGATACGGGATGTAATCCATGAGGTCCACCCACAAAAGCTCATTCTTGCCCATATGGGCGGCTTCATGCGCTGGGATGAAGTAGAGGAATATCTGGTCGGAGAGGATGTCTGGCTGGATACTGCAGCCTGCTTTACGAAGATTCCGGACGAACAGTTTCTGCGGATCGTATCCACTCATGGAGCAGAGAGGATTCTCTTCGCGACAGATTCGCCATGGGCAGGACAGAATGAGTTTGTTCGGTATTTTCAGGGACTGGATCTGTCATCCGAAGATAAAGAAAACATCCTTTGGAAAAATGCAGAAAAATTACTGAAAAGTGCTTGATTTTCTTAAAAGGTCATGCTAATATATATGAGTATGCCGCACAGCGAGGTTTCAAAGTTTCTTTTTAGGACACCGAAGCTGGCGAGTAATGATAATAGGAGGTGCCATATGTACGCAATTATAGCAACAGGTGGTAAACAGTACAAAGTAGCTGAAGGCGATATCATTAAGGTAGAAAAGCTCGGAGCAGAGGCTGGTACGACTTACACATTTGATCAGGTTCTTGCAGTGAGCAATGACGGGCTGAAGATCGGTAATCCGACAGTAGAAGGTGCGTCTGTAGAAGCGTCTGTACTTGGAGACGGCAAAGCGAAAAAAGTTGTCGTTTACAAATACAAACCGAAGACAGGCTACCACAAGAAAAACGGCCACAGACAGCAGTACACAGCTGTGAAGATTGAAAAAATCAACGCTTAATCAAAATGATTAAGATTACGGTTTATCAAAACGCAAAGAATGAATATGTCGGTTTCCTGACAGAGGGACATGCCGGATATGCTCCGGCAGGTGAAGATATCGTTTGTGCAGCTGTATCAATGCTTGTGATCAACACGATCAATTCCATTGAGGCTTTCACTCAAGACGAAGCTTCTGTCAAAGCCGATGACGAGAGCGGAGAGATCGATTACCGGTTTTTACATTCTCCATCGAAGGAAGCGGCATTATTGTTTTCCGCCATGGTTCTGGGACTTCAGAATATGGCAGAAGATGAAGAGTACAGAAAATATATTGATTTGAGATTCAGGGAGGTGTAAACCATGATGAAATTAAACCTTCAGTTTTTCGCTCATAAAAAGGGAGTTGGTTCTACAAAGAACGGACGTGATTCCGAGTCCAAGAGACTTGGTGCCAAGAGAGCAGACGGACAGTTCGTCAAAGCCGGCAACATCCTTTACAGACAGCGCGGAACAAAGATTCATCCGGGTGTAAATGTTGGACGCGGTGGAGATGACACATTATTTGCTACATCTGACGGTATCGTAAGATTCGAAAGAAAGGGCAGAGACAAGAAACAGGTTTCTGTATATCCGGTAGCTGAGTAGTCATCTGCTGATGCTATGAATCGAAGAACATACAAAGGCTTCAAATCTGGTCGGTTTGAAGCCTTGTTTTTTACACCTTTTCTTTATATAATGTAGTAGAAACAAGCTGTAACACTTTTTTGAGAGGAAAGAAATATGTTTGCAGACAGAGCAAAAATTTTTATAAAATCAGGAAAAGGCGGCGACGGACACGTTAGTTTTCGCCGTGAGCTTTATGTTCCAAATGGCGGACCGGACGGCGGCGATGGCGGGAAAGGCGGCGACGTAGTTTTTGAAATCGATGATGGTCTGAATACTCTCGTAGATTTCAGACATCGCCGTAAATACTGTGCTGAACCGGGTGAGAACGGCAAGAAAAAACGTTGTCATGGAGCAAATGGGAATGACATTGTTCTCCGTGTTCCGGAAGGTACGATCGTAAGAGAAGCAGAGACTGGCAAGGTCGTGGCTGATATGTCCGGTGAGAATCGCCGGCAGATCATCTTAAAAGGTGGCAAAGGCGGTCTTGGGAACCAACATTTTGCAACCTCTACCATGCAGGTTCCGAAATATGCACAGCCGGGACAGCCGGCACAGGAACTCTGGGTAAATCTGGAGCTCAAGGTTATTGCCGATGTAGGACTTCTTGGCTTCCCGAATGTTGGAAAATCCACATTTCTGTCAAGAGTAACGAATGCAAACCCGAAGATCGCAAACTATCACTTCACAACACTGGCGCCAAATCTGGGCGTTGTAGATCTTGCTGACGGAGAGGGATTTGTTCTGGCAGATATTCCAGGACTGATTGAAGGCGCCTCTCTTGGAGCAGGACTTGGGCACGAGTTCCTCCGTCACATTGAACGTACAAAGATGATGATTCATGTGGTGGATGCTGCCGGAAGTGAAGGCAGAGATCCGATCGAGGATATTTACAAAATTAACGGTGAACTTGAAAAATATAATAAAGAACTTTCTGAACGCCCTCAGGTCATTGCGGCAAATAAAACCGATCTGATCTACGGAGGCGATGAAGATCCGGTAGAGCGGATCCGGGCAGAGTTCGAACCAAAAGGATATAAGGTATTTGCCATCTCCGGCGTGACAGGTGAGGGCATACAGGATCTGTTATGGTATGTGAATAACGAACTCAAAAAGCTGGACTCTAAACCGATTACTTTTGCTCAGGAGTTCTTCCCGGAGGACGAACTTTTGGTTGCGGATCTTCCGTACACAGTGGAAAAAGAAGAAGACGGTGTTTTTGTGGTGGAAGGGCCGAAGATCGAGAAGATGCTTGGTTATACCAACCTCGATTCCGAGAAAGGATTCCGTTTCTTCCAGAACTTCCTCAAGGAAACCGGTATTCTGGAAAAGCTGGAAGAGCTTGGTGTTCAGGAAGGCGACACAATCCGGATGTACGGACTGAGTTTTGAGTATTTTAAATAGAAATAAAGCAGAAAATAGAAAGGAATATACACATGACGTCAAAGCAGAGAGCATATTTGAAAAGTCTTGCCATGACTATGGATCCGATTCTTCAGATCGGGAAATTCAGCATGACGCCGGAACTGACAGGTGCTGTACAGGAAGCGCTGGAGGCGAGAGAATTGATCAAGATCAATGTTCTGAAGAACTGTGCAGATGATCCGCGTGAAATCGCAGAACTGCTTGCTGAGCGCACCCATTCTCAGGTAGTGCAGGTCATTGGCAAAAAGATCGTCCTTTACAAAGAGGGCAAAAAAGAGAAAAAGAAAATCGAACTTCCGAGGTAGCCAGATGAAGACAGGAATCATGGGAGGGACCTTTAATCCTATTCATAACGGACATCTGATCCTTGCCGGGCATGTGATGGAAGAGTTCGGTCTGGACGAAATCTGGTTTATGCCAAACGGCAATCCGCCGCATAAGCAACCGGAAAAAACCGGAGCAGGGATGGAAGACCGACTGGAAATGGTAAAACTTGCAATCAGCGGGAAACCGCATTTTTCCATTCAGCCTTACGAAGTGGAAAAGGAAACAGTATCCTATTCCTATGAAACAATGGAATATTTTAAGGAAGCTTTCCCTGAGAGGGAGTTCTTCTATATTGTCGGAGCAGATTCCCTTTTTCAGATGGAAACATGGCGGCATCCGGAAAGGTTTTTACATTCCTGTTCTATTATTGCCGCAAAACGCGATTTAAGTGAGACAGACGCGGCCATGGAAGCACAAATCCGGCGTCTGGAAAATAGATACGAAACGACTATTCTGTTTTCCCATTCTCCGGTATTTGAAGTGTCATCCAGTGAAATCCGTGAGATGGTAGAGAAGGGAGAGGACATTAGCCGACTTGTTCCGTCTGATGTGATTTCCTACATTTTTGACCATCGTCTATACAGGGAGGAATAGAAGATGAGCAATGCAATCCATAAGATGAGAAAAAAAGTGAAAAAATATCTGGATCAGGACAGATATGAACACACTCTTGGCGTGATGTATCTGTGTACAGCCCTGGCCATGCGTTACAACGAAGACATTAACGAAGCCATGATCGCAGGTCTCCTTCACGACTGTGCTAAATGTATCCCGCCCAAAAAGAAAATCCGGCTCTGTGAGAAATATCACTTATCCATTTCAGAAAGCGAGCGTCAGAATCCGAGTCTGCTTCATGCAAAGCTTGGCGCCTATCTGGCTGCAAAGAAATATCATGTCCGGGATCAGCGCATCCTGGATGCGATCATTTGCCATACAACCGGAAAGCCAAAGATGAACATGCTGGATAAGATTCTTTATATCGCGGACTATATCGAGCCGGGAAGAAAAGAAGCACCGAATCTTCCGGAAGTCAGAAAGCTGGCTTTTCAGGATATTGACGCCTGCCTTTATCTGATTCTGAAGGATTCCCTTTCATACCTTAACACCCGCAATCTGGCTATTGACCCTATGACAGAAAAGACATATTTATACTACAAGAACTATCTGAACAAATAATTAAAAACAGGAGGAAGATGGATGAGCAACGCATTAGAAACATCAAAAAAGATGGCAGCCGCTGCATGCCGTGCGCTGGACAGTAAAAAAGGCGAAGATATCCAGGTCATTGATATCTCGGAAATCAGCGTTCTGGCTGACTATTTCATTATTGCAAACGGAAACAGCAACAGCCAGGTACAGGCTCTCGTAGACAATGTTGAGGAAGAGCTTGCAAAAGAAGGCTATACGGTACACCAGCGTGAAGGCTACGGTCTTGGGAACTGGGTGCTACTTGATTTCGGCGATATTATCGTCCATGTATTTGATAAAGAAAACCGTCTTTTCTACGATCTGGAACGTATCTGGAAAGATGGAAAGATGATCTCTATGGAAGATCTGGAAAAGTAAATCCTGACAGGAGATGAAAAAAAGGCTGCGAACCTTAGGTACTCGCAGCCTTTTTTAATATCAATATACTTATCTCATGAATCTCAGCAGGCCGATCATCTTCCCAAGAACAGTAACTTCGTCAACGATGATCGGATCCATGGAGTCATTCTCCGGCTGAAGCCGATAGTGTCCATCTTCTTTAAAAAACCTCTTTACTGTAGCACCATCTTCCACAAGAGCGACAACAATCTCACCATTTTCAGCAGTCGGTCTCTGTTCGACCAAAATATAATCTCCGTCAAGAATTCCGACATTCACCATACTGTCACCGCGCACACGAAGGAGAAATGTCTGATTGTTTGGAAGACGCTCTACCGGAATCGGGAAATAGTCCTCAATATTCTGCTCTGCCAGAAGCGGCTCACCTGCGGCTACACGTCCAATAATCGGCACCTGAGTCATCTCACGACGTGTCAGATTAAACGACTCGTCCAGAATCTCAATTGCACGCGGCTTTGTTGGGTCCCTTCGAATATATCCATTCTTCTCCAACGTCTCAAGATGGGAATGGACAGAAGAAGTAGATTTCAAATGTACTGCCTCACAGATTTCGCGCACTGCCGGCGGAAATCCTCTTTCTAAAATCTGTGCTTTTATATATTCAAGAATCTCGGATTGCTTTTCTGTAATATTTCCGTTACCCATGGGATGTCCTCCTACTGTTTAATGTCTCTGTCAGACTACATACTTTTTTTCTATTTTATCACAGCAGGACATAAAAGGCAAACAAATGTTTAGAAAATATGTTCGATCTGACTCCTTTTGCAAAAAAAAATAAATATCTTGACTTCGCTCTACCTTGTTATATAATGTAGACAAGAACCTTATTATACAAGGTAGAATGGAGGGAACGTTATGTTAAAAAAGAATGAGAAAAAAGGACTGATCATTTATTTGGGAACCGTGTTTGGTATCACTTTGTTGATGGGCCTCCTGATAAGAGTAGCATTCCAGAACAATCAGCCTATTAGTAGTTATGCCGGTGTACAGATGATGTATCCTGCGATGGGAGTGATTATTGCAGTATTCTTCACTCGCAAAGATCTTTTTCAGAAAATGAAACGCTTTTATTTGAGTTATCTTATTGTAGGAGTTGTCTGTATCATTGCTCTTGTACTTTACACTTTCTCCAACAATTCACTTTTCACTGAGCTAACATTTTATGCTGGAACAATCGGGACGTTACTGATGTTTCTCTGGATTTTTTTGATGGACAGTCCAACGAGAAAAGCATGTGGATTTGGTCTGGGTAATAAAAATGTACGAACTTTTATAAAATATGTGACACTGTTTTTGGTTTTTCGGATCATGTATTGGGTAGTCAGTATCGCTTATCTGTTTTTCATCGGGGAACTCTCTTTCTCTGATCTGTCTCAAATGATCCACAGAGTACCATTAGCGGTAGTTATTTTTGCCTCAAATTTATTATATTCAATCATATTGTTCTTTCGAGATTTTATTTATTACTGGGGAGAAGAGTACGGATGGAGGTATTTCCTGCAGCCACATTTACAAAAAAGATACGGCACTTGTAAGGGACTGATCCTTGTTGGTATCATCTGGGCAGTGTGGCATCTTCCGCTCACGCTCTATTATTATTCACCGGAAGCACCAATGCAGGAGATGACTTTCCGAATTGTGTTCTGTATCTGTCTTAGTTTTGTGATGGGATATTTTTATATGAAACTGAACAGCATCTGGCTTCCTGTCACCATGCATTTTTTAAACAATGGAATGAACTCCTTATTTGCAAATCCAACGGAAGTATCACAGGCTTCAGAAAACATTATTTCCTGGCCGGATGTTGCTGTCGCTTCCATTATCATGCTTCTATTAACAATACCATTTTTCATTTTGTGTTACAGAATGAAAGAAAAATGTGTCGGATCTCCAAAACTATGTGAATAAATAAAAATTCTCACAGAAATTTCACATTATTAACAAAAAAATCTGTTTGAAATCTCACAAAGATATGCTACGATGTTAATATAGATCAATTTATGTAAGGAGTGGTAAGGTTGGGCGAATTGAAGAAAAGACAACTTGAAGTGATGGATGTATTATGGGAATCCGGTGAACCTATGATTGCATCTGAAATTGTAAAAGCCAGAGAAGATCTAAATGTCAATACTGTACAGGCTGCCCTCAGAAGTCTTGTTAAGAAAAACTATATTGAAGTAGCGGATATTGTTTACAGCGGGACAGTATTATCAAGGAGATATCGAACTCTTATTTCTAAGGAAGATTATACAAATTCCATCGAAACAGATTTAAATAAAATTCTGCATAACCCATCCTTGTTTGCACACTATATCGATCAGATCGAAGAACCGGATCTTATTTCAAGGCTTGAGAAAATTGTACGTGAGAGAAAAGAACAGTTGGATAATGAATAATAGGACTTTTTTATAACACGGGATCATAGCGATCCCGTGTTTTTCTATACAATGATAATATTTTCAAGGTACTTGCTCTGATGGTCTCACTAAAACTGCTTTCTAAATCCTTTCACTTCAACGAAACAGACCAGCAGTCAGCATGTGATGCAGTTTTACGTCAAACCAGCGAATATATGTACTTCCTCTTTTCAGCTTCTTTTGAAAAAGTGATTGACAAACATATGTTTGGACGTTATACTTAATTGCAGAAAGAACAAACGTTCGCCATTGGTGGTGAATAGTTTTTTAGAAACCGGATACACTTTTTCAAAAGAGAAGACCTGACAAGGATCGATAGAGGAGGAGTGAGACTATGCAGGGAACTACAGCTACGATTCATACAAGATCATCTAGAAGCACAACAGCAAGAAAGCAACACACGAAAAGAAAGCGTGCCGCACGTAAGAGAAGATTTCTTTTCATCTTACTTCTTTTACTTGTAGCAGTTACATCATTTACTCTTGGAAGCTTTTTATCAAGTGCCAGAGGAAACCGTGAGGAAGATCCGTCTTACTTCAAATATTATAAAAATATTGAGGTAAAGGCGGGAGATACGCTTCACAGTCTGGCCGAAGAATACAATGAGCCTTCAGTCTCTTCTGACCATGAGTACGTCAGCGAGATCCGAAAGCTCAATCACATGAAGTCCAGTGGTTTGATTCCAGGGCAGTCCCTGATCATTACCTATTATGACACCGAATATAAGTAAGACGTTTCCCATTTACGGCCTTCTGTACCACATACCCGGTACAGGAGGCTTCTTTGTTACCTTACGATTTTTTATCTTTTTCACGCCGCATCATGTGGTATACCGGTAAACCTGCCAATGTCAACAAAATACTGAATACCGACATGAGCCACGCACGCATACCGGAGAAGAACAGCTGGTTAATAATAATATAGATGCCTCCTGAAATAGCGATTAACGGAACGGCCGGATAGCCTGGTACCTTGTAGCTGCGGTGCAGATTCGGACGATCTTTCCGGTATTTCATAACACCGATAAAAGTCAGTGTGTAAAAGGTCCAGCTGGAAAAAACAGCCAGATCTGTCAGAAGATTAAACTGTCCTGTCAATGCAAGTATGGCAGCAATCGTTCCGACCAGAATCAAACTGTTTGACGGAACCTGGTTTTTGTTGAGCCTTGCAATGCATCTGCTTCCCGGAATGCTTCTCTTGTCAGCCAGGGAATAGGCAACACGGGAACCGGAAAAGATAAATCCGTTGCATGCCCCAAATACCGAAATCATGATTCCGACCGATACGATACGTCCACCCATATCGCCGAATAGCGCAATGGCCACTGCGGATGCTGGTGCCGAAAGGGTAGCAAGCTCTGATGCTGGAAGCACCTGGAGGTAAGCAACATTGACGATACAATATACTCCTGTAATAATGGAAACTCCGCCGATGATAGCAATCGGAAGGTCTCTGGCAGGTTTCTTCATCTCTCCGGCGATTGCTCCTACGGATGTCCATCCCTCAAATGCAAACAATACAGCGACAATGAGCTGTCCAATTACGATAGTCGGATTCAGTCCCTTCCCGATCATTGGATCAAAAACCGGATAATTACCTGTACCTTTCCAGAATCCAAAAACAGTCAGAAGAATCAGCGGAATCATTTTACACACAGTAAAGAGGATCTGGATGCCGCCTCCGATTTTGGAGCCGAGTGTATTCAAAAATACAATAAAAAAGATCACAAAGATCGCAAGAGGTACAATCACCACATCTCCGAAAAATAATGCAGCCTGCTGTGCAAATGCTACAGCCAGCGCAGAAATCATGGCAGGATAGAAGAGAACCATCTGAGACCATCCTGCAAGGAATCCAAGCTTTGGCCCGTAGATCCTGTTGATATATGTCGGAATACCTCCAGTCTCCGGAATCAGGATTGCGATTTCCGAAAAAGTAAGTGCACCAGCAATACTGATCAATCCGGTAATCAGCCAAGCCAGAATTCCAAGACCAGGAGCACCTCCTGTTGCAGTAAAAATCGCTTGTGGTTTAAAAAAGACGCCGGAACCGATCACGCAGCCCACGACGGTTGAAGTAGCAGTTGCAAGTCCCAGATTCTTTTTCAGCCTGCCTGAATCACTTCCCTGCTGCATCTTAATCATCCCCTTTCCTCATAGTCTATCTATATTCATCACACATACAGAAGTTGTCTCTTTTTTCTCTCTATTTTTGATAGTATAGCATAAATCTTATCGTTCCGCGACCGTCATTCTTTATGAAATATTAAGAATCTATTCCAAATCTCCTTTAGATTTAGAGGGTATCCTATACTTAACAAAGGAGGAAAAAGTCTATGAGCATTCGGATTTTGACAGATTACTTTTTACAATATGGAGCATTTTTTATTTTTCTGATTGTCCTGTTGGAATACCTCAATCTGCCGGGGTTTCCTGCGGGGGTCATTATGCCTCTTTCCGGGATCTGGGCATCTAAAGGTGAAATTCACTTTGGCGTTGTATTAATTTTAACCGTTCTGGCCGGGCTGACGGGAAGCTGGCTTTTGTACCTGCTCGGGCGTCTCGGTGGAAAAACAGTGATGGGCTGGTACTTCCGCAAATTTCCAAAGCAGGCGCCTCTCATCCAAGAGAAAATGGAAATGCTTCGAAATAAGGGCTTCATTGGTGTTTTTATCAGTAAACTACTCCCGGTTGCCCGCACTTTGATTTCGATTCCCGCAGGTATGATCCGAATGAATTTCTGGAGCTACACCGTCAGTTCCTTTTTGGGAATTCTGATCTGGAATCTGGTATTTGTAGGTGCCGGATATTTTCTCGGAGAAACCGCGATTCTGGCCTGATGAACCTCGCGCTGACAAACCAGTTTAAATATAGAAACAGAAGAAAGGAATAAAAAGTATGGAAATGAATCATATCTTATGAGGTGGAATCTTCCAGAGAAAAAGCTTCTTTTTCATCGATCAGTGGCACGCTTTACTTTACCTCCTGATTGACTTGGATTGTGTTTATAGGTATAATTTATTACACGTCTGCTCTGCGCTATTATGACAAAGATGGAGTGTCACCAAAGAGCAGTAGAAAGTACAATAAGAGAAAAGAATATCGCTACGATGGAAAGACGGGGAAAAGCAATGAAAGAGAATCCTTATGATAATGAACAATTTTTCAAAAAATACAGTGAGATGCTTCGTTCAAAAAAAGGATTAGCCGGGGCGGGAGAGTGGAGTGAACTAAAAAAACTTCTCCCAGATTTTAACGGGCGCAATGTCCTGGATCTGGGATGCGGGTATGGATGGCATTGTGAGTATGCTGCCTCCAACGGGGCATCCCGCGTACTCGGGACGGATATTTCCGCAAGAATGATCGAGACCGCAAAGAGAAAAAACAACCGTCCGGAGATCAGTTACCGCCAGAGCGCCATGGAAGATCTGACCTTTGAAGACGGATCGTTTGATATTGTGTTAAGTTCTCTCGCATTTCACTATGTTGAAAACTTTGAAGCGATCGTCAAAAAGATTCACCGTTGGCTGACTTCGGAAGGATATTTCATCTTTTCTGTAGAACATCCGGTATTTACTGCTTATGGCAGTCAGGACTGGTACTACGATGAAGACGGAAACATACTACACTTCCCGGTAGATAATTACTACTATGAAGGAAAAAGGGACACTATTTTTCTTGGGGAACATGTGACTAAATATCATCGGACGCTGACGACGTATCTCCAGACACTTTTTGCAAATGGTTTTACGCTTCTGGAGCTCGTAGAGCCGATGCCACCGCAGGATATGATCAATCTTCCTGGAATGAAAGATGAGATGCGCAGACCGATGATACTTTTGATCGCAGCACAGAAAAAAGACTGATGGAAAATCTCCGTCAGTCTTTTTTCGTCTTTTTTTATTTGCCGATCAATACATCCAGTACGTCCCGGATTTTTCTGACCGGGATAATGGTCAGCCGTTCTTTTACTTCCTCTGCCACATCTTCGAGATCCTCCACATTGTCCTGCGGAATGAATACCTTTTCGATGCCGGCTCTTTGTGCGGCCATCAGTTTCTCAGGCAGACCGCCAATCGGTAGAACATATCCCCTTAGTGAGACTTCCCCTGTCATAGCATATTCTGTAGGGACTGACTTTCCTGTCACAAGAGAAGAGAGGGCAGTAACCAGTGTAATTCCGGCGGACGGTCCATCTTTCGGGATCGCTCCCGCCGGAATATGAATATG
The DNA here is from genome assembly GCA_963559135.1 of uncultured Sellimonas sp. Taxonomy (GTDB): domain Bacteria; phylum Bacillota; class Clostridia; order Lachnospirales; family Lachnospiraceae; genus Sellimonas. The sequence goes on along the minus strand of CAUWJP010000001.1, from coordinate 127,503 downwards.
TAAATCGTGATCCTCCAGTACCTTTGTCTCTTCGGGATAATAAATCTTGACAAGACTAATGGCTATCTGGATGGACTCCTTCATCACGTCTCCGAGCTGTCCTGTGATGGTAACTTTACCATCTCCCCGAATCAAACGGCTTTCGATATAGAGAATCTCGCCACCCGCGCTGGTCCAGGCAAGGCCGGTCACCGTTCCCGGCTCTGCTTCACTAAGCCTCATGTCATGATGCAGTTGCCTTCTTCCAAGCAGTGTACGCAGATCTTCCGGCTGAACAGAAAGCTTCTCATCCGGATTCTTCACAAGACGGACAGCCAGTGCTCTGCACATAGCGTCGATCTGTTTTTTCAATCCACGAACACCAGACTCCATCGTATATTCCGTAATGATCTGTCTGAGTACTTCTTCTGGAATCTCCAGCTTTTCTGCCGGAATTCCCATGGATTTTTCCGCCTTTGGAATCAAATGGCGCTTAGCAATCTGAAGTTTCTCTACCTCCGAGTATCCGCTGAAGGAGATAACCTCCATCCTGTTCAGAAGCGGTTCCGGAATGGTATCGGTTGTATTCGCAGTACAGATAAACAGAACATTGGAAAGATCATACGGGACATTGAGATAATGGTCCGTAAACGTATTATTCTGCTCCGGATCCAGCACCTCCAGAAGGGCGCTTGCCGGATCTCCGCTGTAATCTTTGGAGAGTTTATCCACCTCATCCAGTACAATAACCGGATTAGAAGCTCCGCTACGTTTAATACCTTGCATGATCCGGCCTGGCATTGCCCCGATATACGTTCGTCGGTGTCCACGAATCTCTGCCTCGTCCCTGACGCCGCCCAGACTGATTCTTGCGTAGGACCGTCCAAGAGCTCTGGCAATACTCTGTCCGATACTTGTCTTTCCGGTTCCAGGTGCACCGGTAAACAGAAGGATCGAGCCGGACTGTTTCTTGTTAAGGGACATGACAGCAATCTGCTGGATAATCCGTTCCTTGACTTTTTCTAGTCCATAGTGATCTTCATCCAGAATCTGCTGTGCCTCATCCAGATCTACCGGTGAGGACTCTGGTACTTCCCAGGAAAGAGAAGTAAGAAAATCCAGATAATCATACAGCATTCCATACTCATGGCCATCCTGACCTTCCTGTTTCATTCGTCCTAGTACTTTTTCTGCCTCTTTTCTGGCGGTTTCATTCATTTTGGACTCTTCGATTTTCTTTTCAAACATCTGAATATCCGTCACATTTTCCGGGTGCATTTCATCCAATTCCTGCTGCAGATATCCGATCTGTTTCTTGATAGCTGCCTCCCGGTACAGCTGTTCCTGATCGTCTTTCTGAGCACTCTGGGCCTCCTCGGAAACTTTGGATACTTCTATAAGCTCATAAATGGCCTGCTCCATACAGTTAAACCGTTCTCTTTCTGAATCTACCGCAAGAATCTGATATTTTTCATCCGGTTTCAGATTCAGATATTCTGTCAGTGTACAGACTGCTTCCGGCAGATTGTTCCACTGAAGAATATAGCTTCTCGCCCACATGCCCCACTGATATTTCTGTACAAACTGCAAAAGCGCACGCTGGATTCGAGAGAAACGTTCAGCTCCTTCCTCTCTTGGAAGATCGTCCACATCTGCCCGGACACATGCCTCTGCTTCGATATACCCGTCATGTATCTCGATTCCTGTAATATCTACCCTTTCCAGGGTGTGGACACGAATGCTACCGTCTTCCTCAACCGAATCGATCTGCGCTGAAACACCGATTGGATAAAAGTCCTCGGGTTGTAGCTCTTCCCTCGGTTTATTTTCCCGCAAAACGAGGAATAGAATTCGTTCCTGTGCTTCTATCTGAACCGGACTCCAGCCTTTTAAAAAATCGTTCTTGAAATAATAATTCACATCTGGGAGCAATACAAGATTATACATTGGTCTTACAATCATAAAACCCCTCCTTATTAGCCAATAAGTTTCTTGAGTGCTAACGATTATAAAATAACATGATTTGCGATAGTTGTCAAACAGACGTAAATAGAAGATAAATTGGACATACAGAACACGATTCCAGTACATCTTTTACAATTCAAAAATTCTTTCTTCAGCTCTAGAATGTATTTTTATAAAATTTTTAGAAGAAGATTCTGCATAAATATGTTATAATAATAAAATATAATTTGTCACAGTTTCCTGTGAAAATGAAAAGAGGGAAAAAATAGGTATGGAACATAAAGGAACATGTTTTCTTGAGACCGATCGGTTGTATCTTGGCCGTTTTACAATGAAAGACGTCCATGCTGTCTACGAAAACTGGGCAAAAGATCCACACGTCACAAAATTTCTTTCCTGGCCTACACATATCGATCCGGAACTTACCAGAAAAATTCTTTTGGAATGGATCGAATCCTATCTAAAATCTGATTTTTACCAGTGGAGTATCACGTTAAAAGAATATCCTGAAAATCCTGTTGGAACCATCAGCGCAGTCAAAATTGATGAAGAACTTGCAAGCATCTCCATCGGATATTGTCTGGGAAGCGCCTGGTGGAACCGAGGGATCATGACAGAGGCACTTTCCGCCATCATAAGCTTTTTCTTTAAACAGGTGGGCGCCAACCGGATTGAGGCCTGTCATGATACAGAGAATCCTGCATCCGGAAGAGTCATGCAGAAATGCCATATGACATACGAGGGGACTCTCCGTAAGGGAGGTAAGAACAACCGGGGAATTGTCGATCTGGCCATTTACAGTATTCTGGCAGAAGAGTATGCGGCTTTATGAAAATCTAATAGAAAAGAGGTTGATAACAGTTTTGAAAAGCAGTAGAAGATCAATGAGACTTCATATGCTATTACGTTGGCAGTCCTCGAAGGATTCATCGATGAGTTCATTGATTCCGCGACAAGGACAAGAGTAAACAATTGTCATTGATTATTGTTCCCAGAGAGAAAAAGTCTTTTATCATGAATGAAATCAGTTCTACCTGCGGATTACAGACCGAGGCATACGGAATCATTTTCTCGGTACCGGTTAATGAAGTCCCTAGAATCCACGAACCATAACGAGAAAATAAAAAAAGAAGTAAGAAAGAATACCATGAGAACTTTTACAAACGTTGTGTAAAATGAATTCTCATGGTTTTTTTGTTCCATGATTTCTGATCAGGACTAAAATAGTAGTTTTACTTTGAAATTAGTTTAGCGGACAAATACAGATTTATCCGAAAAAGTATGGCTTTTTTCTTTGTTTTATGTTAAACTACTCTCAGAAACCCCAATTTGGCCAATGGCCCGCAACTGGAACATTTTCACAAAATTTGGAGGATTTTATTTATGGCAAAACCTGCTACTTACCGTGAACAGGTAAAAATTGAAAATACTATAAGGCTTCGGGAATTTTTATCCGAATTGCCTCCTTATGTAAAGGAATATTTCCGCGCGAAGGAAACCACAACATCTGATAAAACCAGATTATCATATGCATATGATCTACGCGTATTCTTCCGATTTCTTCAGGAAACAAATCCCTTGCTTCATGACAAGGCACTTTCCGAGATTTCCATTGAGGATCTATCCATGTTAAAGCCCGTAGATTTTGAAGAATTTGAAGAATATCTCAAGGCTTATAAGACACCTGACAACCGGACCGAAACCAATTCCCGTACGGGAATCGCCCGAAAAATGTCTTGCCTGCGTAGTTTCTATGATTATCTGTGCAAACGCGAACTTTTAACAAGCAATCCGGTCCGTCTCGTTGATATGCCGAAAATCAAAGAAAAAGCGATTGTGCAGCTGGATACCGATGAAGTTGCCGCACTTCTTGATTATATTGAAAATTATGGGAATGATCTAACCGGAGTCAAACTGTATCACTATCAGAAACAGAAATACCGCGATATCGCAATCGTTACTCTCCTGCTCGGAACAGGTGTTCGTGTCTCCGAACTTGTAGGACTAAACATTCAAGATGTAGACTTTAAAAACAACGGTATCCGGATCATCCGAAAAGGTGGAAATGAAATGATCGTTTACTTCGGCGAGGAAGTAGAAAAGGCGCTGAAAGACTATCTGGAGCTCCAGAGAAACGGCATTACTCCCCTCTCCGGCCATGAAGACGCCCTCTTCCTTTCCGGCCAGAAAAAACGGATCAGTGTTGATGCAGTAGAAAAAATGGTAAAGAAATACTGCTCCGCTGTTTCGGTCAAAACTATCACTCCGCATAAGTTACGAAGCACCTACGGCACCGCCCTCTACCGTGAGACAGGGGATATCTATCTGGTGGCCGATGTACTGGGGCATGCCGATGTCAATACGACCAAGAAACACTATGCTAAATTAAGCGATGAACGCCGGAGGAGCGCATCTAAGGCTGTGATTTTGAGGGAGAAATAGAGAATCTGTTCATATTGTTGCTATTTTATCCGTTTTCCTGCTTCCAGGGGATGTTTCTATTCGTGTCAATAGACTTGTTTCAGGTACAATGCTGATCGGATTCAGATTTTTCTACTTCCAGTTATTCAGACTATTACATTATTACTTAGTAATACAAAAGTGATTCAAGCTCATATTATCTACTATAAATCAGGCTATCAAAAGACCAAAGAACAGTATTATTTTCTTATTTTCATAGCCATCTGCATAATGTTTCTAATTGAACTTTTTATAGTTGGTTCTTTTATTATCTATCTAATGTAGCGTTCAAAATAGAAAAACCGGAAATGATCCATGGAATAAATGGATTTTCCGGTTTTTTCTTTTTAAATCTTATTTCTCTACTTTCACCAGCCCTGCGCCTTCAAAGAACTGTAAATATGCATCATGCGTTTGATCTTTATCAATGATATAGATTAATGTATATTCGGCCTTCTCTCCCGGCTGAAGTTCTTTGAAAAACACATGCTGTTTTTCGTTTTCTGTATTCTCCTGAAGGCTCTGATAAATTGGCATTTCTCCACTCAAAGACTGATAGGATTCAGATGCATTAATATAACGATATACCTGCTGTAAAATACCATCTTGCTTCTCGTATGTGTACAGAAGCGGCACCAGCATAGTATCCACGGCATTTTCTCCTGCATTATGGGCTTTCATGCGGACTATGGCGAACTGTCCCTGTGCTCTTTCTGCTTTTTCCTGGTCTGGTGTTCCGTTTTCTTTGAGTGGGTATCTGTTATGTTCTTTCAAAGTACCATCTTCATTCAGCCATGATTTTATTTCTGATTCAAAATCTGAGATAAAAGATTCTTCCGAAAATTCTTTCGTATCAATCTGATCCTGTACACGGATTTCCTCTACCTGATACTGAATCTTTTCTCCAATCGCTTTCTGTACTTCTTTGTTCTCGATGATCTCACCGATCTGATAAGTCGAAGATGTCAAAACAGAAGTTCCCTGAGCCTTACGTAAGTCATTGTCTTCTTTCATCTGAGCAAGTTCTTTTTCAGATGGATAAGAAACAGTTTCCTCTTCGACTGTGATCTTCAAATTCTGTGCGATTTTTAGAATCTCATCATCTGACAATGTATCCAGTGCAGAAATCCAAACTGCATATCCTTGTGATTCTTGAAATAGGAATACATTCTTCGGTCGGTTTTCGTTGTCTGTATACTCGGTATCACCATAAAAAAGGTCTGCTTTCATTCCCTGAATGTCCGTACTTTTAATAAGGTCTTTCTTATCATATTCCGGGAAAACTGAATCACCGGTTTCAATCATACAGTATAGTTCAGCTGCATTGTAGCTCTCAATACTGATGACGCCGTCTGTCTTTTTATTGTACCACTTTTCACCATAAGGGGTATTTTCCTCCTGAAGATGATATCCATCTGGCATATAGTCCGGTATAACGGAAATCTTGTGCGCTTCCATCTGTTCCGGATCAATCTGGATCTGATAAACTACTGTTCCCTTTTCTTCTTTTAGCTGTGCTCTCATCAGTTTATTGACTGCAAAGGCCGTCAAGGATAAAGCAGCCGTCAGTGCTGCGACTGCCGCAGCAATTTTCCATACAGATCGACGTTTCTTTCGGAAGTGAACAACCTGTTCCTGCTGTTTCGGTTTTAATCCAAGATTTTCATATGCCCTTTCCATGCTCTCTTCTACAACAGATGGAATTTTGGCATCTTCCTTTAAAATTTTTTCTATTTCCAACTGTGAATACTCTCGTTTCATATGCTACCTCCTCTGTGCTGCGATTACGGGAATCTCATAAACTTCTTTTACCTTTTCCCGACCTCGTGCAAGCCTGCTTTTTACGGTGCTTTCTTCCATGTCAAGAATCTGTGCAATTTCCCGGATCTTGAATCCTTCGCCATAATACAAAAGAAGAACCGTCCGGTATTTTTCATCCAAAGATTGCATGAGATTTTCAAATTCGCATTGTTCAAACTCGACACAGATATCTGCATTTTCAGGGAACTCTTCGATCAAATACTCCCTCTTTTGTTTCCTCCTAGTATTTTTACACTTGTTAATTACAATACGAATCAGCCATGTATGGAAATATTCTGTTTTATTCAAATAGGGAAGCCCGCAGTAACATGCTTCAATTGAATCTTGTATCGTATCTGCTATATCTTCTTTATTATTCAGATAGCTTCTTGCGACTTTGTACATACTCTGTTTGTATGTTTCCATCAACTCCACAAAAGCCTGTCCGTCCCCTTTCATCGCTTTTTTCACCAAATCTTCCAAAATAATCTCCTTTCCGTTCTCTCACCGGTTTAGAACACTTACATACATTAGACACTGCTGGTACAGAAAAAGTTGCTTGATTACGAATTTTTTTTGTCGAATCGCTTATACGCAGAAAAAGGCAGGAAATACAGCCAGCATGGACTGTATCTCCTGCCTTTTGGTATTTTATTCATTTTAAAACTCTTTTTTCTCCAGAATGCGGCACGCAATCAGGAAGGAAATTCCAAGGGCACCAATCCCAAGGATGATGAAGACCGGATAGATAAATCTGCTCATCAAGGCTTCATTCATCCATTGAATCATGGCTGAATGCTGATCTGGAAAATTACTTTCTAGAATCCGAACTCCAAAGAAAATCCCGAAGCAGACAATCATGATACCTAGGATCAGCATAATTCGCCCTTTTTCCGCACCGAACTTCAAATTCGTAGGTAGTAAAACTGCAAGCATAATGGCTCCGACAAATGCACATATTTCTGTCGTGAGCAGCACCTCCTTCATTCCGGAATCGCTACCTACCATATTTTGAATGACTGCCAATGCCCCAGAATAGACAACACCAATGGCAATAATCAGCAATCCAAACAAATATTTTTCTGCCACATACTGTTTTCTGCTGCAAGGAAGTGTCATCAGAAAAGCCATGCCATTGTTCATTTCATCGTAGCTGAGGGTCATTCCTGCAATAAATGCACTGAGGATTATGATGTATCCGGTCAGGAAAGCCTGGTCAGTTCCGCTAAATACGAAAACAGCAGAAACAAAGACAATGATAAGCACCGTTTTTTTCAGTTCACGCATCAAACATAAATCTTTTACTAACAATCCTTTCATACTGCTTCCCCCTTTACTGTCATCATAATGATTTCATCAATACTTCCTTTTTCTGCCGTGATATCCGGATAATTCTCCATGTAGTAGTGAATTTCATCGGTCAGGCAGCTGTATCCGTAAGACTCTTTCTTCTTTTTGAGAAGATGGCTTCGGTCAACTGTCCCAAACCGTTCTTCCGTCATCTTTAAAAGTCCGTAGGAGCTAAGCAAGCGGTCTGTATCTTCGTGCAGGACAGTCCGGCCTTCATGAATCATGTAGATATCATCACAGAGCCCTTCCAGATCCCCGGAAATATGAGAACTGATCAGAATCGCCCGGTTTTCGTCCTCCTCCATATATTCCCTGAGAAGTGTCAGGACCTCATCCCTTGCAACCACATCCATCCCTGCGGTCGGTTCATCAAGAATCAGAAGACTGGCATTGTGGCACAAGGCGATAAACAGTTTAAGTTTCGCCTTCATACCGGTGGAAAATTCCTTGAGCTTCTGATCCTTTGGAAGCCGAAACCGTTCCACAAGGGAAAGAAATTTTTCCTTCTCAAAATCCGTATATACTGCTTCCAGAATCTTTACCACATCCTTGATCATATAGACATCGGAAAAAGTACTTCCAGATAAAACCACACCGATTTTCTGTTTTTCTTCGGCAGTCAACTGATCGTGTGGTTTTCCAAACAGCTCTACACTTCCTCCATCCAGAAAAATCAGATTTTCTATCGCCTTAAAGGTCGTACTTTTTCCTGCGCCATTTTCCCCAATCAGACCGGTAATGCATCCGACCGGAACTTCCATGGTACAATCCAGGTGAAAATTCTTGTAATTCTTTTCGATCTTATTTACTTTTAACATAGCCTATTCCTCCAAAATGAGTTCTAAAATCTCCCGAAATTCCTTATCTTCCATGCCGTAGCGTCTACCTTTCTGAATGGCCAGTTCAAAATCGGCTTCTACTTCTTTCCGTTGCTCTTCTTTCATCAGTTCCTGATTGGCAGCTGCAACAAATGTTCCCTTTCCGTGAATCGTCACGGTAAGCCCTTCCTGTTCCAGAGAATCGTACGCTTTCTTTACTGTCAGGGCACTGATCTTTAAGTCTTTGGAAAGACTTCGGACCGAGGGCAGGATGTCATTCTCCTGTAATGTACCGTTGAGAATCATCCCTTTAATCTGTTCTACGATCTGTTCATAAATCGGAATCATGGAAGAACTGTTAATTATCAGTTTCATCTGGTTCCTCCTCTTCTTGATAAACAGTATATAACAGCATATAACTGTTGTCAACTGTTATATGCTGTTTATTTGATTTTATTAACGCAATTTTTCGCAGTCTCAGAAAAAGAGCTGTGAATTCCCACAAATGTATTCACAGCTCTTTCTATTTCATTTCTACCGTTTTTTATTTGCTCCTTTAACCAAGTTTTGCGTACTCTTCATCGGTTACAGGTTCACACCACTCATTCTGAACGTTTTCTCCTGGCACATCCATTGCAATATGGCTGAACCAACTGTCTGCCTTTGCTCCATGCCAGTGTTTTACGTTTGCCGGAATTGTGATAACAGTACCCGGCACAAGGCTGACTGCTTCTTTTCCTTCTTCCTGATACCATCCTTCCCCTGCCATGCAGATGAGAATCTGTCCGCCGCCCTTTTCGGCATGGTGAATATGCCAGTTATTCCGGCATCCTGGTTCAAATGTGACATTCGCAAGTCCGACTGCCGGTGAGCCTGCTGAAGTCAGGGGATTCAGGAAAGATTCTCCAATAAAATATTGTGCGTAGGCTGTATTTGCCTGACCCTTCCCAAATACGTTTTCTTTGCTGAATATTTCTTCATTCGTTGTTTTCACACTGATACCTCCTGCAAAACTAGTTTTCCTTCTCATGTTTTTGAATTTCATATACAAGATAATCGAGACAATAGATCCGTCTTTCTTCCACATGTACCCGATCCAGCAACTTTTGACGGTGTTTTGACAGTAATGTCAACTGTTTTCCGAGCTGGCCGGATTCTTCCAGCCCAAGAAATTCTTCTACCAATTTTTCATCACATCCGGCATCGATCAGGTTCTGAATTATTGCTTCGTTACCCGGTGGTGAATGAACCTGTTTTTTCACAGTGCTCCACTCCTATCTCTAATTCTGTTTCTGAATATTAGTATAGTCTTCGGCTGTCATAATAGCAAATACCTGTTCTTTATAATAAAATATAGCTTTTTGCTATATTTTCCACTGTTCGAATAGTTATAACAGAGCATTCCCTTCTGACCTGCTTCATCTCCGGCAGCGTCTGTTCCGAACTAATGAAAAATCACCATATCCACAGTATTTTCTTCTGCAAATATGGTGATACTCTGTTCGTTCCTCGGATCAGTCTGCCGCTTCCGTACCGGACTTTAGAATGTCTGGAAATGGGACAAACGGTTTCGGATGTTCTTCATGATCTCCGATCATCTTCTCCATCCAGATCATGTTATACCATCTTCCGAATTTATATCCGCACTGATGAAATTCACCCACTATCCTGTATCCCATGTGAGCATGAAAATGCGCACTGTTCTTTGTCAGATATTCATCTTCCATCTCCGGATAGCCGATACAAGCATTCAGGTTCGTAATGTGCTGTTCTCTGGCAATTTCTTCCACCGCCTGATATAGAGCCCGTCCAATCCCGGCTTTGCGCATCTGTTCTGATACATAAATGGAAACCGTTGCTGACCAGTCATATGCCTTTCTTCCGATAAAAGAATCAAGATAGACATAGCCGACCGCTTTTCCAGAGACCTCCGCCACCAGATACGGATATCGCTTTATTATCCGCCGGATTCTGTCCCGGAATTCCTCCACATCCGGTACTTCGTATTCAAAGGTAATTGCTGTCTTCTCAACATAAGGTGCATAGATTGTGAGAAGCTGTTCTGCATCGTCTGGACCGGCTGTCCTGATCCGGATCTTCGTTTCTTCCATCGTATTAATCCTCCTTTGCCTGATGAGTTCCATATTCCAGACACATAGTGATCAAAGTCTGCATGCTTCTGGTAATATATTTACTTTTATGATAAATAATGTTGAGTTTTCTTTGAATCGGCCGTCGTAAAAATGCCTGACAGATCAGTCCGTGCTCCAGATCGCGTTTCACAAGCAGATAGGGGAGAACTGCAACGCCAAGACCTTTTGCCACGCCCTGCACAATTGCCTGGGTGCTGGAGCTTTCCCATGCCGGATGGACAGTGATCTGCTCCATGTCAAAACAGGCATCCAGAATCTCTCTTCCTGCGCTTCCCTTTTCTCGCATCAAAAACGGATTCTCTGCCATTTCTTTGAGCGTGACATCACATTTTCCTGCCAGCGGATGGTCTGCCGGTACAATCGCCACAAGATCATCCTCAAGAAACGGTACTGCACATACAGATTCAGAGGATGGTTGATTCTCGATCAGACCCAGATCAATTTCATTTTCCAGCAGAAGGCTCTCAATCGTTCCCGACTGATTGACAACGGCCTCCATCCGGATTTCCGGAAACTGTTCCTGAAATTCTTTCATCAGGGATGGCAGAATATGAGTCCCAATCGTAATACTGGCGCCAACTCGAAGTGTACCGATCTCGTCTCCGTTTTTTAGTTCTTTCTCCATTGTTTCAAACAACGAGACGATATGGACAGCATATCCGTAAAATTCTTTTGCGACAGCGGTGGGATAAATCCTTCTTCCGATCCGCTCAAAAAAGTGCTGCCCATAATATTCTTCCAGTTCTTTGATCGTAACACTCACAGACGGTTGTGCCAGATGAAGCTCGTTTGCCGCCTTTGTAATGCTGTTATTCTGATAGACCGACACAAAGATTTTCATATGTCGAAGTGTCATGTTCCCTCCATATATAAGAAATTCATTATCTATTTTATAGAATAATACTATTTTTCATATAGTTCAAGACCAGTTATACTAAAACAGGAGGGAGGATATTCCAATGGAAAAGAAGCCTAAGATTCTTCTAAAATTATTTATATCAACGTTTTATCTCAGTGCCTTCACATTCGGGGGTGGATACGTCATTGTTACACTAATGAAAAAAAAATTTGTAGATCAATATCGCTGGATTGATGAAGAGGAAATGCTGGATCTGGTCGCTATCGCCCAGTCCGCTCCGGGACCTATTGCGGTCAACGGTGCCATCGTCGTCGGCTACAAACTCGCCGGAATTGCCGGAACAATTACTGCAGTAATCGCAACCATTCTTCCGCCATTTCTTGTGATCTCTGTGATATCCATCTTTTATGAGGCGTTCCGGGACAACCGGGTTGTAAGCCTTGTACTGGAAGGGATGCAGGCCGGTGTCGCCGCTGTCATCGCTTCGGTTGTCTGGGAGATGGCCGTCGGAATCCTTCTGGAGAAAAAATGGCTCTCTGTTTTGATTATGGCGGGTTCCCTGATCGCTGCAGCCTGCCTTAGCATTAATGCTGTCTTTATCATCCTTGTCTGCATCGCGGTCGGCCTGCTACGGACATTTGCACCGAAAAGGAAGGGGGATCCATCATGATTTATCTTCAGCTGTTTCTCAGTTTCCTTCAGATTGGCCTATTCAGCTTCGGTGGCGGCTATGCGGCCATGCCCCTGATTCAAGATCAGGTTGTTGCCTTGAATCACTGGCTTTCCATGAAGGAGTTTACGGATCTTGTTACCATTTCCCAGATGACGCCGGGTCCCATTGCTATCAATTCCGCCACCTTTGTCGGGATCAAGATTGCAGGAATTCCCGGTGCCATAGCGGCTACAATGGGCTGTATTTTTCCATCTTGTATCATCGTCACAATCATTGCACGGCTCTATCTAAAATATCGGAATATGGCAGTACTCCAGAATGTTCTTTCCACTCTAAGACCTGCAGTCGTCGCTTTGATTGCCTCGGCAGGAATCTCGATTCTGATTTCCGCTTTCTGGCCGGAGGGATCGATCCGACTTAGTTCTACCAACTGGCTGCTGACAGTGCTTTTCTTTTTCTGCTTTCTCTTACTTCAGAAATGGAAAGCAAATCCGATCCTGGTCATGGTGCTTTCCGGAATTCTTTATGCGGGTATTTCCCTGCTCATTGGATAAAACGAACGGGAGATCCATCTTTGATCTCCCGTTCTGATTCATTTCTAAGTTCTAATTTTCTCCCACTTTTGTTAGAAGAGTTCCTTTCCATCGCTGAATGCATTTCCAACAGTTTCTCCCAACGTCGTGTATGTGCTGTGAACCGGATCAAAAGTAATCGGGCACCATTTGGAAAGGTCTACCGTTCCTTCTGCGTCCAGAATAGATTCATCCACACTGACATTGACAATCTCGCCGATGATATTGCCGTCTTCGTTTACTTTTTCCAGCTTACATTCCAGTGCCATCGGCAATTCATCAATCAACGGAGCATCTACAAATTCGCTCTTTGTTGTATGAAATCCTGCCTTTGCAAGTTTATCCGGCTCTTTGTTAGCGGATACGATGCCCACATAGTCAGATGCAACAAGATTCTTTTTGTCCGCAAAGCTGACTGTAAACGCTCCACGTGCTTTAATATTGGCAGTTGTCTTATGTCCTGCGCTTAAACAGAGAACTATCTTTCCTGTATCATAAATTCCGCCCCATGCCGCGTTCATAGCATCCGGGGTCCCGTCCTCTCCGTATGTTCCGATAATCAGTACCGGAAGTGGATACATCCATGTTTTCTGTCCAAAATTTTTTCTCATCACGAAAACGCTCCTTTCCTATGCTTGCTGAAAATATGCCTTGATTTCCTGCATCCGGCTCATCTGGTCTACATGGAACGGACATCTGCGGTTACAGTGTCCGCACTGGATACAGTCGGAAGCATTCTTTTCCAGCTTCTGATAATGTCCAACGGCCATGAAGTCTCCTGACTTTGCAAGATCATAGTACTTGTTGATCAGTGCAATGTCAAGTCCCGCCGGACATGGGTGGCAATGATTGCAATAAACACAGCTACCTTCGGCCTCCTTTGGCACCAGCGTTCCGATTACGGAGTAATCTTTCTCCTTATCGGAAGCTTCAAAAAATCCGAGCAGTTTTTCCAGATCCTTTTTGTCCCGCAGACCCGGAAGAACAGTCAGTACACCCGGTTTATCCAGCGCATACTGAAGGCACTGGTATTCTGTCAATGCTTTTCCAAACGGTGATGTCCGTTCATCCAGAAGCTGTCCGCCGGAGAAAGCTTTCATAACCGAAATTCCGATCCCCTCTTTTTCACAGCGGCGGTACAGACTCATCCGCTCATTGGAAGAGCCAATGGCGTAGTCTCCTTTCTGGTAATCGTAACACGGATTGATGGAGAACATCAGCATATCTACAAGTCCCGTGTCAATCGCCGTATGTGCAAGAGACGGCGTATGAGAGGACAGACCGATATGTCTGACAATCCCTTCCTTCTTTACCTTCAGAAGATGATCCAGCACGCCGTTTTTCCGGTATACGTCCCAGTCGGATTCTTTATCCAGGCAGTGGATAAATCCATAGTCAATGTAATCGGTACGGAGCTTCATAAGCTGCCAGTCAATGGATCGTTTAATCTGTTCCACATTGGTTGTCCATCCGTATTCTCCGGATGAGTAGTCCGCTCCAAAATGGATCTGATAGATCATTTCCTTTCTGTGTGCATCAAACGCTTTGCCATAATAGGAAAAACACTCTGCCGCTCCGGCCGCCAGGTCAATATAGTTGATCCCATTCTCATATGCCATCTCAAGGGTCTCTAATGCCTCTTTCTCCGGTGTTTCCGAAAGATAACTGGAACCGATTCCGATCACGCTGATCTTGTCACCGGTTCTCTGATTGATGCGGTATTCCATTTTTCTTCCTCACTTTTTCCTTACTTCATTTCGGATCCTTTCCGGCAACTGTTTTATGCGTTCTGCACCGCTGCGTTTTCAATACAGCGATTTACATTCAGGCTCCTCGGATATCCGATGTACGGAAGAATCTGAGAGACAACCCGTACAAGAAATTCTTTGTCATTTCCCAGATTCATATTTCCGATGGCATGAGATGTCAGCTGCGGCTCACAGCCTCCCTGCGCTGCCAAAAAGCAGAATGTAATCAATTCTCTCTGCTTGAGATCCAGCCCTTTTCTTGTATAAATATCTCCAAAGCAGTTGGATGCAAGCCAACGGTTGATATGTCCGGCTTTCCATGCTTCCAGCATCTGCGGTCCGAAGATCTCAGCCTGAGCAGCGGCTCCTTTTTCCAGACGGTCTTCCATCGTAGTCGTTCCGCGTTTCTCATCCGGATTCGGGATTCCGTTTTCTTCAAACACTTCATTGGTTGCCGCAAAGAATGGAAAAACCCTTCCAAATCCAAGATAGTCTACTGCCTGATAAACAACTTCTTTTACCATTACCGGAGTCAGGGCGCTTTCTACTGCCTTCGGCAGATAATACCGGTATGCGTCCACAGACTGGCTTCCAATCAGCACAGCAAGGACTGCAAGATATCTGGTGGTTTCATCCAGTGTCTGTCCCGGTTCGTTCACAACCTCGTTATATGCAAATGCTTCCCACCGTTCCATAAATTCTGAATCGGTTTTGTGAAAATCCATAGGTTCTGTCATAATTCCGCCTCCCGTTTCTATGTAAATTTCAGGCTTTCACCTCTTCTTACAGTATAAAACTCCGGTCTTGCAAGATCAAATACTTAATCTGAATAGGTATGTATAACCAGAAGCTATGCTTCCGGCTTCAGCGGTCCATAAAAATACGATGCAGTCGCGCCTCCGTCAATGCAAAAATTTTTCAACACCTATATAAGTTCATCCACTGAAAAAGGGATCGTACACCAATAACTGATGTACAATCCTTTTTCTGTTATTCCACAAACAAAATATGAATCTGTCCCTTTTTATCTTTTACGATTTCTGCCTCAACATCATAAATTTTCCGGATAAACTCCGGTGTCAGCAATGTCTCTGGAGTCCCTTCTCCTACAATCAGTCCGTCTTTGAGGGCATAGATCCGGTCGCAGAACATAGCCGCAATATTTAGATCGTGGACAGCCGAGATCACTGTCACGTTCAACTCCTTTACAATCCTCATCATCTGAAGTTGATGGGTAATGTCCAGATGATTGGTTGGTTCATCCAGAATCAGGCAAGGTGTCTGCTGGGCCAAAGCTCTTGCGAGAATGACACGCTGCTGTTCCCCTCCGGAAAGTGTAGAAAAACTTCTGTTTGCGAATTCCCACATACCGACAGCCTGCAATGCTTCTTTTACAATCGCATAGTCTCCGGCATTGTCCCGTTCCAGTACCTTTTTGTGGGGAGATCGCCCCATCATGACGATTTCCAGTACGGTAAACTCAAAATTATAATGGTTGTGCTGGGCTACCACCGCCAGTTTTCTGGCGGAGTCTTTGATACGAATCGTACTCAGCTCTTTCCCATCCAGATAGACTGTTCCCTGATTTGGCTTCAAAATCCGGTAAATGCACTTGAGTAGCGTTGATTTTCCGCTTCCGTTCGGCCCGATCAGTCCGACAAATTCTTTCTCTTTACTCTGGAAACTGATTCCTTTTAAAATCTCCTGCGCTCCGTAGGAAAGATGGAGATCTTCCGTATTAATTTTCACTCTTCCCCACCTCCAAATCCATAGGATTTCCTTACCATTAGATAAATAAAGCATGGTGCACCGATCAGGGAGACTAAAATTCCGATCGGTAGTTCCGCATAGTTCAGAATGACCCTGCAGGCCACATCCGCCCAAATCAGGAAGACCGCTCCGGTCAGTGCGCTGACCGGGATGAGCCTTTTATGATCTGTCCCCAGACACATCCGTACTGCGTGCGGGATAATCAATCCGACAAATCCGATCATTCCTGCCGCACAGACTGCCGTTCCTACCATCAAAGAGGAAAGGATCAGATAACCGATCCTCACCCGATGCAGGTCTGTCCCAAGGGTCACTGCCGTCTCATCCCCCAAAAGCATCAGATTCAATCTCCGGGACCGGGTCCAGAAAATCAATGTTGCAGCTATCATGACCGGAAGAACAACCGGTACATTGTCCCAGTCAGCCGCTGCAAGACTCCCCATACTCCAGTAGGAAATCTGCGACGTTGCTTCCCGGTTCTGGGAAATATAAATCAGAAAATTTGCAAACGCGGAACAGACGGTACTGACCGCCATTCCGGCCAAAATAAGTTTCCCCGCACCTGCGCGTCCTCCGATCCCGGAAATAAAAAGCACGCCAAAGGATGCCGCAAGCGCCCCGAAAAAGGCCATAATTCCCATACCCTGATCTCCGAATACGGAACCGATACCAAGCAAAATAGAGGCTGCGGCCCCAAGGTAAGCCCCAGAGGATACACCAAGGACATACGGGTCCGCCAGGGGATTTTTGACGACTGCCTGCATGACGACACCGCACACGGAAAGGCCCATCCCCACTGCTGCCGCCATCATTACTCTCGGAAGACGTATCTGCCATACTACATCGTGGACAGCTCCCTGACCGTAGGCGGACAGATTCTCTGTATGAAAGACCTCATACCCGATCACACGATACACATCCTGAAAGGACAAATCCGCATTTCCAAACAGTACCGCCGTGAAAAGTGACAGTATTAGAGCTGCAAACAGCCCAAGAATCAGAATTCCATATGTCTTTGTTTTCATCGCTCCTCTTTTCATTATTCGTCCTCTATTCGTTCAGATCCGGATACAGGCCTTTGGCGATAGTCTCAATCCCGTCCTGCGTCCTTGTTGCACTTGCATACATCTCACTTAACATAATCGGAACTACCCGGTCATTTTTCACGGCACTCATGCTCTGAAATGCTTCATCTTCCAGAATTTTATCCAGATTTTCCTGCTTCACCGTTTCCGGATCATCCCCGGTATATGGCATATAAACAACAAAAATCACATCCGGATCTGCCGCTACAATGTCCTCCTTTCCAACAGTGGATGCGTCCGGATTTACAAGGCTGGCACCAAGCTGGGTCACCATGTCCCCTGCAATGCTTGACGCACCATAATTGGTAAAGGTATCATTCATGCTCTCCACTACCATTACAGTCGGCTTTTCTGCCTGTACTTCGGTCAGAGTTTTTACATGTTCTACAGTCTCTTTCATCTGGTTTACGATCTCTTCTGCACGATCCTGAACATCAAAAATCTTTCCGATGTTCAGAATATCGTTATATTCATTTTCCAGAGAATCTTCTTTCACTGCGGTGTTCGTATTGATATAGACATTGGTCCCTTTTTCAATCCATTCATCCGGGCTTCCGAGGGTGTCTTCATCAAACAGAGATACCCAGGAAAAAATCATATCCGGCTCCAGCATCGTCATCGTCTCTTTAGACGGAGTAAATTCGTCCAGATAGTCTGTTTCGGAAAATGCGGCTTTCTGATCATCCGGCACCTCATTATCAAGCCCTGCCGTCGCGACAATCCGATCCTCAAGCCCAAGGGCAAGTAGTGTTTCCACCGATCCCTGATAAACCGCTGCCACCTTCTCCGGCGCCTTCTCGTAAGTCGTCGTATACTCGGTCCCATCCCGGCCATAAGTAGTGATCGTCAAAGGATATTCGGTTTTTTTCGTACTCTCTACGGTATCTTTACTGTCAGACGAACCGTCATCTGTGGCCTGATTGTCCTTTTTCACCTGCTCCGAGCTGATCCTGCCCGCATCCCCGCTGTTATTTCCGTCACTGCCTTTGCAGGCGGAAAGTCCCACCGTCATCGTAGCTGCCAGAAGACATGCCAGTACCTTTTTCACCATGTTCTGTTTCATTTTCTCTCCTTCTTTCTTTCGGTATTGTCCTTTCCTGTTGCCGGATCTTTGGATCAACTATCAGATCCGTATTCCTACTTACCAGAAGATTCGTTTCGCAGAACAAAAAAACCTGCTTTTTCATAAGCAGGTACAACAAAAACATATGGACAGGTAAAACCGCCGCCCATATTTTCAGATGTCTGCTTTACACGGAAGCTTCATCTTCTCTATCAAGCAGGTTTCCTGGCTTGCCTCTCATCACCTGTCCCGGCCTTCTCACGGCAACGCCGCAATGACATTGATTGGGACAGACTCCTTGCTTACAGTGACCGGATCGCCGGAGATTTCCACTCCGTTCCCTTTTAAAATTCATCCTCTTTAACAAAGGAATTCTTCACTTGATAAAGTTATTCAATTCTAACAGGAAATATTACATTTTCCAATTTAGCACACTCCGGCACAAATTGCAACCTTAGTTCCCATCAGAGCATTTTCTCTACGCTTTTTTCAGAAACCGGGTCAGAATCTCTGCAAACTCTTCCATATAATAACTGCTCCGATCCTTCTTCCAGAACATACAATAATTACGCAGAAATGGCTTCCCATCCTTATAAACCGGAAGCCTTCGGATAGATGGGCTCTCTGGAGGAAGGGTTCCCGCCTGCTCCACAGGAAGAAATCCCCGGTTGCTGGCAACAAGAAGCCTGCCTTCTTCCAGATTTTCTGCAAACAGATAACTGCCGCCAAAATCCAGTGTGTTCTGGTAGTACTCCTGCTCTTCACTTTGCTGTTCTTTAGAAGAAATCAAAATACATGGAAGCCGCCGCAGTTCTTCCATCGTCACGAACCCCCGTTCCCCAAGACCGCTGTGAATTGAAACTTCCGCACAGCAGATGCACTGGATCAATTCCTTATTAACGTAGGTTTCGGAAAATGCCCGTCGCTGGTCATTCAGAATCAGATCCACTTTTTCCTGCCGTAGAAGCTCATAAAGTTCTTCGTGTGTTCCATTTACAATGCTAATAGATACTTCCGGATATAGACCGGAAAACTCGGACACCGTCTGGTGCAACTCCAGTCCACTATAACTGCGGGGATAGCCAATCCGAAGGTGCAACTCTTGATCGAGCCCCAGTCTTTTGACTCCCCGGATAAGTTCCTCAGTCTGTTCCAGAATTCCTTTGCTGTGGGCATAAAAATATTCCCCTGCCGCTGTCAGAGTAAACCGGCGGTTCTGCCGGTGAATCAATTCAATTCCAAGTTCTTTTTCCAACGCCTGAATCTGTTGGGAAATGGCCGACTGAGAAATATAACATCTCTCGGCCGCCTCTGTAAAGCTGTTGCATTCTACTACGTTTACGAAATACCGCATCTGACGAAGCAGCATCCTACCCCTCCTTCCTTTGGCCTGCTGAGACGATTATAGCTGATATGGAAATGTCTTTCAACACAGAATCGGTCAGAACATTTTTCGCCTCCTCATCTTCAGGCTGATTTTGAATTCCCTTTCACTTGTGTAGCAGACAGAACTTCCAAATGGAAGCTTGTGTTCTCTTAACATTTTCATGGCATGCATAACTTTTTCGTACACGCCATCTCTTCTTCCGTCGTTCGCTTCTTCAAATAAAGTTTTCACTGGACAAACTCCAACTCTTGTCACAAAATTAGACAATTAACGAAAAACTGTTACCTATTAGGACATCCGAAAGAATCTGTCCAGTAAAACCGACTGTTCTTCCCATTTAAATAAAGTTTACCTTTCTAAATACGGAATATGGAAATGAAAAAGGAAATGGGTTACTACACATCAAAAAAGAGCACTTTCATCCACTTTGCATGAGAGTACTCTTCCTATGTTCTTATTCTCTTTTCCTCTTCGGCATCTCTCTTCTGACGATATGTTTCTCCATATTACTGAAGCTATCGGTCAAGGTAAAGCTGTCCTCAATACCTTCGGTCAGATAGATTTCTCCATCCTCCGTCATCAGAATCATGTCAAATCCTTCGTGAGATTTCCAGTATTCCTGCGCACCTTTCAGCCCCTTTACGAACATAGATGTAGAAAGGGCATCTCCCATTTTCCCTTTCTCGGTCACAATCGTCACAGAGGCCAGTCCGTTATCCACCGGGTATCCGGTCTTCGGATCAATGATGTGTCCGTATCGTTTTCCATCCTCTCCGGTAAAATACCGCTCATAATTTCCGGAAGTCACCACGGCACAATCCGACACTTCCAGCACGCCGACTTCTCCGTCTCCGTAAGGGCTCCGTATGGCAAGCCGCCAGTCATTTCCATCCGGTCTGGATCCCACTGTCTGAACATTGCCGCCGATATTTAAAAGGGCAGACGTTACTCCGCTCTCTTTTACAATCTCTGCCGTCAGATCACCGGCATAGCCTTTTCCTACTGCTCCCAGATCCAGCTCCATTCCTTCCGGCAGACGGATTTCCTGCCCATTCAGTTCTACATTTGCGTAGCCGACTCGGCCAAGAAGCGACTGAATCTCATCACTTCCCGGAATCCGGTTTTCGCCAGTTGTAAATCCCCATGCAGTCAGCACCGGATAAATGGTAGGCTCCAGTGCTCCATCGGTCTCTTTTGCCATTTCCAGAGCAAAGCTGACAACAGCTGCTGTCTCCTCACTGAGCGTCACCACATTCCCATTACTGTGGTTGACCGCATAAATTTCGCTGTCTTCATCGGTAACAGACCACTCGGATTCCAGTGCCTGAATTTCTTTTTCCGCCTTTTCCAGCGCCTCCTTAGCACCATTTCCATATGCGGTAAATGTCATATAGGTATCCATGGCGAAAAACTCTCTCGTGGATTCCTCCTGACTATTGCCGTCTGTATTCAGCGTTCCCTGACAAGCTGTCAGAGCCAGACTGCACAGAAGCGCAAACACAGCCATTCCTGTGCGGTAATTTTTTTCCGTCTTATATCTTCTCATGCCTAAACCGCCTTTTGCATTGCTTTTAAAAATCTCTTTACCAGATCCGTCGGTTCCAGAGAATACAGAATTCCAAACGGAATCGTATATTTCCATTCTACCGGGATCACTTTCAGAAGCGGATGGACATCTTTCCAGTTTTCCACCGCCATCAAAATGTCATTACTATTTTCACACTGGTTGAAAATATCGAGGCTGTATATATCAAAATCCACCACATGGATCTGAGGGTGATTTTTCCAGATATCCTCTCTAAGTTCATCCGCATAGTTGCTCCATCCCCTATGCATCATCAGGAAATTTTCCCCGTACAGATCCTGGAAGGTCAGCAGCTCCTTCTGGGCAAGCCTGTGATTAACCGACACCGCACAGCAGATTCGCTGTCTGGAGAGCTCCAGTCCGGAGCACTGCCGAAGTTTCAACATTGTTTCATCGAAAATGCCTGCTACGATATCGATGTTCTTCCCCAGGCTTTTCAGAATCTCTCTCGCATTCTCCATGCTGTTCATATAAGGAACCATCTGAAGCTTGATATCCGGATAATTTTCTGAATTGTGGACCACGCCTGCACAAGAGGAGATGCCGGAGTCATCGGTGACGTCCCGATCCGGATCACATTATCCTTCTCCTGCATAGCCTTTTTTGCCCGTTCAACCTATTATTCAGTACGAAGAGCTGTTACCGGATCACTCTTTGCAGCCTTTCTCGAAGGGATCAATCCGCCAAGCAGTGTAAGCACGACACTTAACCCAATCAGAACCAGTGCCGGCGTTACATGAAGTACCGCGTTGACCTCATTCGAATCTGCCAGATGATGGATCAATGCATTGCCCGGTATGAGAAGAAGAAGAGAAAGTCCGATTCCAATGAGTCCGGCACAGAGTCCGATGATAAAGGTCTCTGCATTGAATACCTGGGAAATATTCCCCTTAGAAGCTCCGATGGCCCGCAGGATTCCGATTTCCTTTTTCCGCTCCAGCACGCTGATGTAGGTGATAACTCCGATCATAATGGAAGAAACCACAAGGGAAATTGCCACAAAGGCGATCAGCACATAACTGATAATATCAATTATATCTGTCACAGAAGACATCAGGGTACCAACCATATCTGTATAGGTAATAACCTGTTCATCTTTTCCCTGTGCCTCCATCTGGTCATTGTAGCCGTCCAGAATCTTTACAACTTCTTCTTTACTTTCAAAATCCTTCGGATAAATGGCAATGCCTGTCGGCACATCAAAATCTACATATCCAAGATTTCTTAAATTGCTGTCATAGGTCGTCTCTCCTGTAGACTGCATGGACATCATCAGCTCGGACAGTTCTTCTTCACTCATGTTCATTTCAAACGCATTGGCAAAGGCATCCGCATCAATGGTCATAGCATTTCCCATAGCCTCCTGAAGGCTCGTTCCCACCTGATTCATCGCTCTTTGCATCACCGTCTCCATTCCAGTGCTCATCTGGCTTACTACCTGGTTCATAACAGAACTGATCTGGGTTTCCAGTGCATCCGAAATGGCTCCCGTATATGCGCCCATAGCCTCTTTCATATAACTTTCAAGAGCTGTTCCAAGCTGAGACTGCAGGCTCTCCATATCCACCATCTCTGTAATTCCGGATGAAAGAACCTCTTTTCCGGCATCCGTATTCAAATAGTTCACAAAATAGTCATCCATCTTTGTCAGATCCGGAAGCTGATTCTTTGCGGCATAATCCAGATACCCCTCTGCCATCTCCTTGGCAATCTTCTGAAGCTGCTCCGTCGTAATGGAAATATCCTCCGCAGACTCAAAGATCTTGCTGCCCCACCGGTTGATAATCTCTACCGCCTCCGGTGTCTGCAGATATTCCAAGAGATACTCATCAAATCTGTCTGTATCTGTATACCCGTGTTCTGCCGCATACTCCATATATCCATTTAAAATCTCACGGAAGAGATTTTGAATCTGCTCAACTGATGCGGTGATATCTCCGTTTGACTCAATGATCTCCAGAATATTTTCTTTGAGAATCTCCTGTGCATCTGTACTTTTCAAATACCCTGCAAAATCTTCGCTCAGTCCCGAATAATCCGCCTCCGGATGCTCTTTTGCGTAATCCTGATAGCCGGAAATAAGATTCCCCGCCAGTTTCGTCATCCCGTCCGCCGATACCGTAAGGTTCAGATCCTCCATCAGATCATTCAGATTCAGGCTTCCTGTATCAGGAAGCTCAATCTGGATTCCGGAAAGATCCACCATCCCAGAAAGATCCAGTGTGTTTCCATCTATCTGGAATAGATCGGAAAAGTCTACTGACCCGGAGAGATTTCCTGAAAACGCATCGCTGTTGAAATGAAATGCATTTTCCAGCGCCTCCGTATTAACAGTAAATAAGGATTTCATATCCAGCCCCTTCTGACTGTTTGTCTCACCGAACGTCTCCCCGGTAAAGATATTCACATTCGGATTTGCGACCTGCTGTTTAACAATCTCACTGTCTTCTGCCTCTTTTACAACATGTTTGGTCAGAGAAGACGGATAGCCAATTCCTGATGAAAGCGCCACTGCACTGGCATCCTCTGCCGGCTGGACAACACCTACAACTTCGAGATCTTCCCCATTTTTTACAAGATTTTTCATATAAGTTTCATTGCCAGACTTATCTGTCCAGACACCGTACTGACTGTCATACACATAATAATCCGCACTGTTGACCAGTTTAAAGGTAATACCGATAAAATCTTCATAGGTATAACTTCCCATATTTTCCGGTGTTTCAATATCTTCTTCATTGATAAACTGTTGGATCATTTCATCCAGTTCCATAGAATCCCTCAGTCCAAGTGTATACAGCATAAAATCACTGACATCGCCGTTTGCCGTCAGGACAACCACACACTCGTTGTATTTCTCCGGCCAGCGTCCGGCTTTCACATCGTACTGCCCTTTATAGAGATTTTCATTTTCCGGCATCTCGTAAAACATATCTGTACTCATCATCGAGGACATTATACTGTTGGATCCGGAAGCTGATCCAAATCCAAGGGCATCAAAAGAGCTGTCCGGATTCACCTGCCGGATCGAATCTCCGTCCTCCCGGTAAATCTGCGGGGAGACTGAATAAGAATATTCTACCGCATTGGTGTAATCTTTAATGTCACTCTCGCCACTGTCCAGATACTTCTTTAATGATTCGAGGTCGTTGGAATCCATGGTGGAAAACATATTACTGACCATCTGGATTACATCCACCTCGCCATCCTCTTTCTCTTCTCGGACCCCGTCTCCGAGCATGGCGGTCATATCAATTCCAGTGCTTTGAATCTCAAGCGGATATTCCGAAAGAGTATCCTCTTCCACCGACTGGATGTACTGATTGACTCCTGTAGAAAGTGCAAGGATCAGTGCAATTCCGATAATTCCGATCGAACCTGCAAAAGAGGTCAGAAGCGTTCTTGCCTTTTTTGTTCTCAGGTTATTAAAACTGAGCGATAACGCGGTCAGAAGCGACATGGACGATTTCCCCATATTCTGGTGCTCCGGCTTTTTTAAGACAGTTTCATCCACCTCGTACGGGTTAGTATCCGATCGGATCTTTCCGTCTTTCAGATTGACGATCCGGGTCGCATATTCCTCTGCCAGCTCTGGGTTGTGGGTAACCATGACAACCAGACGGTCTTTAGCTACCTCCCTTAAAAGATCCATGACCTGAACACTCGTCGCACTGTCCAGCGCCCCCGTCGGCTCATCTGCCAACAGAATATCCGGATCATTGACAAGGGCACGCGCAATCGCAACCCTCTGCATCTGCCCTCCGGAAAGCTGGTTCGGCTTTTTGTGTACCTGTTCGCCCAGTCCTACCTCTTCCAGTGCCTTCTGCGCCCGCTCCCGCCTTTCGGCTTTCCCGACTCCGGAAATTGTAAGAGCCAGCTCCACATTGGCCAAAATGGTCTGATGCGGGATCAAGTTGTAACTTTGAAACACAAATCCAATCGTATGGTTTCTATAGGAATCCCAGTCCCTGTCCTTATACTGCTTTGTCGATATACCATTGATAATCAGGTCTCCACTGTCATACCGATCCAATCCTCCGATAATATTTAAAAGCGTCGTCTTTCCGGAACCGCTCGGCCCGAGAATTGCTACAAACTCATTATCCCTAAGATTCAGACTCACATCGTCAAGCGCTTTCTGCACCAGCTTTCCTGTCCGGTATTCCTTTCGTATGTGTTTAATCTGAAGCATACTACGTTCTCCTTTTTCTGTCTTTATTATATCCAGTGAAAATACTCTCTTTGATAACGCGGCCTCTCCCCTGTCATCAGCAGAATGTCGTCGCAAAGCGCCAGGACTTTCCCTTTTTCCCGAAGTGAGTCCGTCTTTACCGTGCTCATAAGCTCCTCAATCAATTCATACGCTGCCTGCCTTTTCTCTTCCGGGTATCCAGTCATAGGCTCTTCAAATTTACGGCTTTTCTGGTAGGCCTCTCGTATCAAAAGCTCTTCTTTAGCCATGGAAAGTCTATCCTGCGGAATCTCGCCTTTTATCACTGCACGATAGCATAAATAAAGAAGCCTTGCATCATTCAGCGCATTGTGAAGCGCTCCATCCACCGAGACATTCAGGATTCTTCCCATCTTCTCCAGTGAAAGACTCCCGTCCTTTCCAAATAAAGTCAAAAATAACTGAAACGAAATATCCCTCATTCCTTCGCCAATCCGGTACAATTCTTCTTCCTCTTCGTTCAGAAGCAGATTATCCAGAAAAACCGGTTTATCTGCACTTCCAAACACAAATGTCTGCCGGATATTCCATTTACGGTACAGATCAAGTACCTCATGAAAAACCTGTCCGAATACCGGCGCATGATCCACCTCTACCTGCCTGAGCCCTGTCAATTCCAGGCAGTATGGATTCAGCACCTTGTTCATTTTCGGTCGAACAAGAGAATAGTATGAATCCCTTTCTTTCATACTTTTCCTCTCAACGATCAATATCCCGACGGAAATGATTTCCGTCGGGTATTTATTTTGATCCCCTGTATTATATTCCAGATCCAGAAAAGCGATGTGATTTCCAAGTCTCTCCTTCTGCCTGTCCTGCAGACCCTGCATGGAAACCCGCTTAATGGAACGGATCTGGCCTTTATATTTTCGTTTGACTGTCGGTATGGACTGCTGCCCTTTCACAAGCTTGACACTCTCGTCACGCAGTGTAATCTCATACCATCTGTTATCATGTTCTTTCCGGTATTTGTTCATCGTTTCACTCCTGTCATGATGTACAACCATATTATATGGTCTGTATCCGGAAAAATCAAGTGGTATGCCGGGGCTACTGATTTGCTTGGCTTGAAACCAGTGTTACGGTAATATCCTGGGATGTATATTCGCCATTCGTTCCTGCAGACTGCACGGTCAACGTAACATCCTCACCTGCACGGTAGTAACCAAGTTCATTCTGAAGATCACTGGTATCTGTAATGGAGGTTCCATTCAATGCTGTAATAATATATCCGCGCTGCAGGTCAGAATCTGTATCATTCTGTGTCAGACCGGTGATGTAAACGCCCTGTGGCATTCCGTAACGCTCTGCTGTTGTCTCGTCAATATCCATAACCTGGATTCCAAGACTTCCCTGCTCTTCTTCACTGACTTTTGTCTTTGTTTCCTGATTCATCAGTTCCTGAATAATATCTGAAACTTCAGAAACCGGGATAGCATAACCCATACCCTCTACAGAGGAGTCACTGATTTTTGCACAGTTGATACCGATGACT
This sequence comes from uncultured Sellimonas sp., assembly GCA_963559135.1. Classification (GTDB taxonomy): domain Bacteria; phylum Bacillota; class Clostridia; order Lachnospirales; family Lachnospiraceae; genus Sellimonas. The sequence continues at coordinate 100,510 of CAUWJP010000001.1, read as the reverse complement.
TCACCTTTTGTATTCAGAAGCGCACCACCGCTGTTACCAGGATTGATCGCTGCGTTTGTCTGGATCAAAGTTCCGTTATATCCGCTGATCTCTCTGTCCTTAGCACTTACAATTCCGTTTGTTACGGACTGTCCATATCCAAGTGCGTTACCGATTGCAACGACTTCCTCGCCAACCTGCAGTGCATCAGAATCTCCAAGAGTAGCTGTCTTAATTGCTGACTTTGTATCGCTGCTGATGCTATCGAGTGGAACAGCTACAACCGCAAGGTCTTTATCTGAATTGGAACCCTTGATGTTGGCTTCCAGACTGGTGTCATCATTGAATGTTACAGTCAGAGTATCGGCATTCTCCACTACATGGGCATTTGTTACAATCTGAAGTTCTGTGTCATTTTCTCCGATAATAATACCGGATCCTACACTCGTGGCTTCCTGCTGGGATGTACCACCGAAGAAGTCCTGTACTTCTTCTACTGACATATTCTGGATGGATACGACAAACGGCATGCTCGCTTTTACCAGATCTGTCAGATCTGTATTAGTTGTCCCTGAGGAAACCTGTGTCAGGCTTGCTGTATCAGCCTGTGCAATCTGGTTGGCAGAACTACTGTTTCCGACTGCCAGATAATTAACTCCGTAGAATGCACCACCGGCTATACCGCCGAAGAGAACGGCAAGTCCTGCAACTGCTGCAACTGTCTTAACTCCTTTTCTCTTCTTTGGAGACTTTTTATTCGGATTCTGTTCCGGAGTCTGCTGTCCGTATGGATAAAAAGAATCCTGCTGGTAGTTTTGCTGATAATCGTTTCCATAATTCTGATATCCTTCGTATCCCTGTGACTGTTCATTTGACATATTGTTTCTGTTTTCTTCCGTATCTTTATGAAAGTTAAAAAACTGTTTTCTCATGATTATGCACTTCCTTTTTATCTTCGTTTCCTTTTTACATCTTATACTATAATGCCTTATTATGGTGAACCTGTGATGAATTTTTGAAAAAAGTATGTCCTGTCACTTTTTCTTATTTTTTCCTAAAGTTGCTGAAAAGCAAAGGGAAATCCGATATAATGAAACTAGGATATTACTTTTGTATACTATTTATAAGGAGGGAATTACATTTTATGAATGGAAAAAGAAGACGTTCTTCTTCACGGAAGAAATCCATGGTTCTTCCCGTGATTCTGATTGTGGCAGCCATTATCATTATCACAGCAGGAATCTTTCTTTTCTTCCGTCTGCGTGGTACAGGAGAGAAGCCTTCCGATATTCTGAAGAATTATTTTTCCTATATCACTTCACAGGATTATGAAAAGATGTACAATCTTGTGGATGCCGGGGATGTCTCCAAAGATGATTTTATTTCAAGAAATCAGAACATTTACGAAGGAATCGGCTGTTCCGATGTCAAGGTAAAGATCAAATCCGAAGAAACAGACAGCGTTTCCTATTCGGTTACTTTGACAACACTTGCAGGAGAAATTTCTTATGATAATACAGCCCGCTTTACAGACGACAGCGAAAAGGGCACCGTTCTTGTCTGGGATGACAGCGTGATCTTTCCTGAACTGACTTCGACGGATAAAGTCCGGATCTACACCGATGAGGCCGCACGAGGCCAGATCCTGGATAGAAACAATGTCGTACTCGCAGGTACCGGAACCGCATATTCCGTCGGTCTTGTCCCAGGAGAGATGAACGAAGAGCATTCTGCGGATGTTGAAACTCTGGCAGAGCTCCTTGGAATGACCAGTGACGACATCGAATCTGAGCTCTCACAGGGCTGGGTAACGGATGATTCTTTTGTGCCTCTGAAAACCATCTCCGCTTCTGACGCGGAACTGCGAAGTAAGCTGCTTGAAGTTTCCGGCGTGATGCTTTCCACTGTGGAGGTCAGAAATTACCCGTACGGAAATGCCACCGCACATCTGATCGGATACGTGTCCAATGTCACTGCTGAGGATCTGGAAGAACATCCGGATGCAGGATACTCTTCTGACAGTGTCATCGGAAAAAGCGGACTGGAATCTCTGTATGAAGACGAACTCCGTGGAAAAAACGGCTATACCATTGTCATTGAAGATGAAAATGGAGAACAGAAGTCCGTTCTTGCTTATCAGGATAAGACAGATGGAGAAAATATCAGACTGACCATTGATATTACACTCCAGCAGGCTCTGTATGAGCAGTTCCAGGAAGATGAAGGATGCTCCGTCGCCATGAATCCGTACACCGGCGAAGTGCTTGCTCTTGTAAGCACACCATCTTATGACACGAACCAGTTTGTTCTTGGTCTTACTACCGATCAGTGGAATACGCTGAATAATGACGAAAGCCAGCCTCTTTACAACCGCTTCCGTCAGACCTTCGCTCCAGGCTCCACTTTAAAGCCGTTTACTGCTGCTATCGGTCTGGCAGAAGGAACAATCGATCCAAATCAGGATTATGGAAGCAATGGAACGAGCTGGCAGAAAGACTCCAGCTGGGGCAGCTACTATGTAACTACCCTCCAGGACTATTCACCGGGCACTCTGGAAAATGCATTGATTTACTCAGATAATATTTTCTTTGCAAAAGCGGCTCTGACTCTTGGCGCAGACAAATTTACCGCTGGTCTGGACAAATTCGGTTTCAACCAGGTTGTTCCGTTTGAAATAAAGATGTCCCAGTCTCAGTACGACAATGACGGCTCCATTACTGATGAGATCCAGCTTGCTGACAGCGGTTATGGACAGGGACAGGTACTGGCCAATCCGCTTCATCTGGCTGTCATGTATACAGCCTTTTCCAATAATGGAAGCATGATTCAGCCATACCTGATTTACAAAGACAATCCGTCTGCTACCGTGTGGATTGAAAACGCGATCTCTCAGGAGAATACATCCATTCTCACAGAAGATCTGAAATCCGTGGTCAACAATCCGGCTGGCTCCGGTTATGCTGCATACCGAAATGATATGGAACTCGCGGGCAAAACCGGAACTGCGGAGCTCAAATCCGAACAGGGAACCACCGGTCAGGAAATCGGCTGGTTCAGCGTCTTCACCACTGACCAGAATACATCCAAACCAGTCTTGCTTGTCAGCATGGTGGAACATGTAGAAGATAAAGGCGGAAGTACATATGTTGTGGAAAAGGACGATGCTGTACTGGATGAGTATTTGGGATCCTGATAGGAATACCAGAAAATAGGGATTACGAAATAAGCGTACAAAGGCATCAAAAAAGGGAGCGGCAGCTCTGACATAATAAGTCAGGGCAGCCGCTCCCTCATATCTAAATGCAAGGGAATGTCCTTATCTTACTTCCATGCTTGTTTTCTGTTATTTTTCTTTACCATACAGCATAGTTTCGATATAATAAAGTTAATATACTACATCGAAGAAAGGATGCTCTACATGAAAAAAAAGCTTTCCCTCCGCCAGAGTTATCTTCTTCTGGCAGTCTTTCCCGCCTATTTTATCATTGTGGGACTATTTATGCAGCCGCCTTCGGAAATTCTCTCCGGTCTTTATGCCATTATCCGTGAGCCCGATTTCCTGATAACTGACTATTTTGTGATCGGAGGAATCGGAGCGGCTTTCCTGAATGCCGGCCTGATCACGCTGCTTTTACTACTTGTCCTTTATTTTCTGCATATGGAAATTGACGGTCATACCATCACCTCCTGCTGCCTGATCTTTGGCTTTTCTTTGTTTGGGAAAAATGTCGTCAACATCTGGACAATTCTTTTGGGTGTTTATTTGTACGCCCGCTACCACAAGACTTCTATCCGGAATTATCTTTATGTCGGCCTTTACGGAACAAGCCTTTCTCCGATCATTACCCAGGTCATGCAGATTGACGGCTTATTTCTGCCCGCCCGTTTTCTTCTGAGTTTTCTTGTGGGTATCAGCATCGGTTTTGTTCTTCCGCCGCTGTCAACCCATGTTCATTATGCGCATCAGGGATATTCCCTTTATAATGTCGGGTTTTCTTCCGGCATCATCGCGACCGTAGTAATCTCTTTATTCAAATCCTTTGGAATTGAGACGGAATCAAGGCTGATCTGGCATACGGGCAGCAATCTGGAGTTTTCCATCATTCTGGGAGCCTTGTTTCTGATTATGATTGTGTCTGCCGTCATTCTGGAACAAAAGCATCTTTTTGCTTCCTATAAAAGTATCCTCAAATGTACCGGAATCTCCGGAACCGATTATCTGAAACAGGAAGGGACTGCACCTGTCCTTCTCAACATGGGAGTCAACGGGATTTTTTCCATGCTGCTTGTGCTGCTCGTGGGCGGAGATCTTAACGGCCCGACGATTGGTGGGATTTTTACAATCGTAGGATTTTCCGCTACCGGAAAACATCTCTTTAATATTGCCCCGATCATGATCGGCGTCATTTTGGCCAGTATTACAAAAGAGTGGAATATCAACGATCCGGGACCGATGCTTGCCCTGCTGTTTTCTACGACCCTTGCTCCGATCGCCGGAGAATTCGGCGTCGTGGCTGGTCTCCTGGCCGGATTTCTTCAATCTTCTGTCGCGTTGAACGTTGGAATTCTTTATGATAGTATGAATCTTTATAATAATGGATTTGCCGGAGGAATTGTTGCCATCTTCATGGTTCCGGTGATTCGTTCTATCCGCTCCAGACGAGCGCGCGCAAAAGGCGACCTCTCTCTTTAGAGGCCGCCTTTTACCATTTCTTATGCATTTTTTGAAATTCCGGTATGTAGAGGATGAGTGTTAAAAACATGATCACCATCTCAGCGAGAATAAAAAAATCTGCTGTCTGTTTTGGAATTTCCGGAAATACCACCAAGGCCAGAAGTAGCAAAAACAAGGTGGCAGTACATACTTTTCCAAACCATTTTGCTCCATTTAGCTTTTGCCCGTGTTTCAGATTCCATGCCCCCATTACGGTCATAAATCCCTCTTTTACGATCATCAGAAGGATCAGGTAGCGCATCAAAGGATAATGGAACGCAAGACAGATGGCAACTGCCGCATGGGTCAGTTTGTCCGCCACAGGATCCAGAAATTTGCCAAATTCGGTAATCATATTGAAATGTCTTGCAACTTTCCCGTCGAGGAAATCGGTGATGGTGGAGATCAGAAGAATCGCCGCTGCCTGATATTCCTCCTGGATGGAATCTGCACGTAAGTATACAATACAAAATACCGGGATCAGAAGGATCCGAAAATATCCCATGCAGTTTGGTATCGATAATAGTTCTTTTTTTGTAAAATGCTTCATATTCCCTCCATTCTGGTTTGACAGGCCCCCTCTTCTTTGTATAAAATAATGATAAAACAACGAAAGGCAACAAGGAGGCTCTTTATGCTGCGAAATATTGATCTAAATGAAATATCTGACGGAAATCTCTACACTTCCAACGATCTGGTCCGTGCCGACTGCGGCGGATGCCACGGATGCTCGGACTGCTGTCAGGGAATGGGAGATTCCATTATTCTGGACCCTTATGATATGGATCAGCTGTACCGTGGAGCCGGCCTGCAGCCGGAGGATCTTCTCCTTCGCGTTGCAGAACTGTCTATTGTGGACGGCATCATTCTTCCGCATCTGAAGATGACAGGCGAAAGGGGCTGCTGCCCGTTTCTTTCCGAAGCGGGGCGCTGCCAAATCCATGCATTTCGTCCCGGATTCTGCCGACTCTTCCCGCTTGGCAGACTGTATGAGGATGGTTCCTTTTCCTACTTTCTCCAGACGAAAGAATGTAAAAAGACCCGTCGTTCCAAAATCCGGATTAAAAAGTGGCTTGGTATCCCTGATCTGACCCGTTATGAAGACTATGTGTGCAACTGGCACTACCTTCTGATGGATCTGCAATCCCATATCGAACGGACAAATGATGAAGCTTATCAGAAACAGGTATCCATGTACGTGCTCCAGAACTTCTATCTGACCCCGTACCCAGAAGAAGGCTTTTATGAAGCATTCAAAGAGCGGTACGAAACATGTAAGAAGCTCTTTCACCTGTCATAAGTCTGCTTATGCTCCTACTTTCAGATCTTTTACAGTTCTCGGGAATCCAGAACAATCGTAAACGGTCCGTCATTGATGAGGGAGACTTTCATATCTGCACCGAATCTCCCTCTTTCTACGACCGGTACCTGGGCCTTACAGGACTCAATGATATATTCATACAGCTTCTCTGCTTCTTTTGGATCGCCGGACTCAATAAAGCTTGGCCGGTTTCCTTTCTTACAATTTGCATACAGGGTGAACTGGGAAATCAGAAGCAGGCTTCCTCCCACATCTGCTAAAGACAGATTTGTCTTGCCATTTTCATCCTCAAAAATCCGCATTCCAATCAGCTTTTTGACCATCTTGTCTGCGGTCTCTTTCGTGTCTTCTTTCCCGACGCCAATCAGAACCATAAATCCTTTTCCAATACTTCCGATGGTTTCTCCATCAACAGTTACTGAGCTCTCTAAAACTCTTTGAATTACAAATTTCATTCTTTTTCACTCCTTATTTTCTCCTATTTATCTTACCGTTTTTTTGTCCGTTCTGCAAGAAATACCTTGTATTTCCGCAATAAATAAGCTATATTGGTACAGTATGATGAAATTTGGAAATGAGGATGAGACATGAAATTACAGCAGCTGCTCAGCTTTACACGTAAAGCGGTGGACGAATACCAGATGATCGAAACAGGAGACAAAATTGCCGTCGGAATTTCCGGAGGCAAGGACAGTCTGACACTTCTTTATGCTCTCGCAGGTCTGCGGCGTTTTTATCCGAAGCCGTTTGATCTGATTGCCATTACGGTAGACCTTGGGTATGAGAAGTTTCATACAGAGAAAATCGAAAAACTCTGCCAAGAACTTGATGTCCCTTACCATGTAGTAAAGACCGATATTGCACGAATTCTTTTTGAAGAGCGCAAAGAAAGCAATCCTTGCTCACTTTGTGCCAAAATGCGGAAAGGCGCGCTCAATGAAGCGGTGAAAAAACTGGGCTGCAACAAGGTTGCTTATGCCCATCATAAGGATGATATTGTTGAGACGATGATCCTTTCTCTGATTTTTGAGGGCCGATTCCACTCTTTCTCTCCAAAATCTTATCTGGACCGCATGGATCTGACCGTCATTCGTCCGATGATGTATGTCAACGAGGCTGATGTGATCGGCTTCCAGAGGAAGTATGATCTTCCTGTCGAAAAGAGCCGCTGTCCGGTGGACGGACTAACAAAACGGCAGTATGCCAAGGATCTGATCCATCAGCTGGAACTTGACCATCCGGGTGCAAAGCAACGCATGTTTACCGCGATCCTAAATGGAAATATTGAAGGCTGGCCGGTTCGACTGACCAGAGACGAAATAAAAAGCAGTTCTTAAAGAACTGCTTTTTTCGTTGTTTCTCTGATTTTTACGATCTCTATGATCGCATCGACACATCCGTCGATGCCAAGCTTTCCACTGTCAAGGCAGACATCGTAGCTCTGAACTGCGGACCACTTCTTATTGGTGTAATAATTGTAGTAACTGCCACGCTTTTTATCTGTCTTAATGATCATTTCTTTTGCTTTTGCCTCTGTCATATCATACATCCGGCTGATTCGTTTGGCACGCTTTGCTGTATCGGCATGGATGAAAACGGAAAGAACATTCTGATAATCCTCCAGCGCATAGTCCGCGCATCTTCCGAGCAAAATGCAAGGTCCTTCTTCCGCAAGCTTTTTGATTGCGTCAAACTGTGCAAGAAAGATCTTGTGGTTGATCGGCATGTCAGAATAGTTCCCTGCTTTATATCCGAGCGAATAGGTATCCATTACCAGAGAATACAGAAAACTGCTTGTAGGTTTCTCATCGTGCGCCTTTAAAAGTTCTTCTGCAATTCCGCTGTCTTTGGATGCACGATCCAGCATTTCTTTATCGTAAAATGGGATCTCCAGCTTCTCAGAAAGACGTTCGCCAATCTCATGTCCGCCGCTTCCAAACTCTCTCCCGATTGTAATAATTGTATTTGTTTTTGACATATACATCACGCTCCTTTAAACAATCAGCTGTCATGCTATCGATAGGATTATTATATATCAAATTGAGCAAAATGTATATAACTTTACCAAAAATTCAACTTTTTCTTCTCAGTTTTTGCAATAAATCAACAAAATATTGCGGAAGCGGAGCATCGAATTCCATGTATTCTCCTGTGGACGGATGATGAATTCCCAGAATCTTCGCATGCAGAACCTGTCCTTTCAACCCCGAAAATGACGGCTTAGAAGACGGTCCGTACACGTCATCGCCAAGAAGCGGATGGTGAAGTGAGGCCATATGAACCCGGATCTGGTGGGTACGCCCTGTCTCAAGACGGCAGCGGATGTAGGTAAAATTCCCAAAACGCTCCAGCACCTCATAATGGGTCACCGCCCGTTTTCCATTTTTGTGATTGATGCTCATCTTTTTCCGGTCCACCGGATGACGTCCGATCGGAGCATCGATGGTTCCTGCATCGTCTTTTAAATTTCCGTATACAATCGCATGGTATTCCCTGCGGATCGTATGTTCTTTTAGCTGCTCTGCAAGAATCCGGTGGGCCTCATCATTTTTACACACCAGCAGGGAACCTGTCGTGTCCATATCAATCCTATGTACAATACCAGGCCGCATCACTCCATTAATTCCTGAAAGGCTGTCTTTGCAATGATACATCAATGCATTGACAAGTGTCCCGCTGTAATGTCCCGCCGCCGGGTGGACGACCATTCCTTTTGGCTTATTGACAACCAGTATATCCTGATCTTCATAAAGAATGTCAAGAGGGATATCTTCCGGAAGGATGTCAGGCTCCTTTGCTTCCGGTATCTCTAAACAGATCTCATCATCTGCTCCCAGTTTATAGTTTGCCTTTACCGGCTTCCCATTTACGCTCACATGTCCTTCCTTGATCAGTTTCTGAATATAGGAGCGGGATACTTCCTCCAATCTGCACGAAAGGAATTTGTCGATTCGTTCTCCGACAAATTCCTCCACCTGTAATACCTTATTCTCCATCTGCGTCTGTTCCTTTCTTTCTTCCAAAAAACTCCAGTTCCTCCTCCTTATACCGGAAAAAGATCAAAAGGAGCAGTACCACAAATGCTACGGTCACATAGATATCTGCCACGTTAAATACCGGAAAATCAATCAGACGGAAGTAGAAAAAATCTACCACATACCCATGACTAATCCGGTCAATCAGATTGCCAGCAGCACCTGCTACAATGAAAACTCCGCAGAGCCTTAGCGGCAGATACCGTTTTGTCTTTGGAATTCTCACATAGCAATAGAGAATAAAAGCAAAAATCAGAACGGCAACACACACAAAAAAGATCTGCCGGTTCTGCAGAAGTCCAAACGCAGCCCCTCTGTTTTCCAGATAGGTCAGCTCAAATACATTGTCTATCAGTACATAGGCAGAGTTGCCTTTCAGATGCGTAACCGCCAGATATTTGGTATACTGGTCAAGCAATACTGCCACAATGACAAGAATCACTGCCATGACATAATTTTTCAGTCCACTTTTCTTATTCATATCTTTCTCCTGTGATCATCAATCAAGTATATTTTCGGACTTCAACATAGGATCTGCCTTTCCGTGTCTCGGAAAGGATACCTTCATAGCGGAATTTCCCCATTCCGCGCACCGAGATAATATCTCCTTCCTTCAGCCGGTATCCATTACTCACAATCAACCTACCGTTTACAAATACCTTTTTTCCTTCAATCAGCCCGGAAAGCCTGCTCCTTGAGGAAGAAAACGCAAGTGCCAGAAGACTGTCAAGTCTTACAGATGCAACCGTCCCGCGTATTTCTTCAAAGGCCGGCTCATACTGAAACTCCTGCTGCTCTTCAATCTGTGCCATCACGGATGTGTGGCGGATCCTGGTCAGATTTTCCGCAAGAAAATCTGACATATTTTCTGACACAAACACAACCGCCTCCCGGTCTTCCACAAGAATATCTCCGATCTTACATCTCTCAATTCCAAGATTCAGAATCGCTCCAAGATAATCCCGGTGAGACAGTTCCTCCGAAAACTTCGGATTCAAAGGACGGATGCGAAGGATGGAAAAAGGATAAAAAAACTCATAACAAAGAGCATCAGGTAGAAAAGCAACCATCTGACGCTCCGCTGCCGCATAACCGCCAAAAGTCTCATATCTGGAATATAGTTCCTCTTTTGGCAATGTATGCAGAATATTTAGTTCATTCAAATTCAGAAAATCACTGAACATCACAATCCCGCGCTGGTATGCAGTGCGGGATAGATCAATCAGTCTTTTTTGAAATATTAATTCTTCTCTGTCCATTCCCTGAAACCGGTCTCTTAGTATCTCTTGCTGATAGAAGACACATCAAAAGATGTGTTCAGAAGATCCTGAAGATCTCCGGAAATACCTACATTTGTAGGTGTCAGCAGGAAAATAAAACTGGAAATCTTCTGAAGGTTTCCGTCAATAGCAAATGTCGCTCCTGATGTAAAATCAATGATACGCTGCGCAATCTCAAGATCAAGGCCTTCCAGATTCAGAATTACAGTACGCCCGCTCAAAAGCGTTTCTGTAATCTCTCTTGCGTCATCTACAGAACTCGGTTTGATTACACATACTTCCATGCCTGTAGCCTGCGGTCTGCGGCCTGAACGTCTCATAGGTGTCACCTTACTGCTCTGAGTGGATGTCTGTCTGGATTCGTATTCTTCCTCTTCCTCTGCGGAGAAACTCTCTTCCTCTTCATTTGTCTTATCTCTTCCAAACAGCTTTCTTTTTGGCTTCTCTTCGTAGTCCTCTAAGTCATCTTCATCAAAGAAATCATCGTTCTCATAATCGTCATCATCATCACTCAATTTCATGATATTCAAAAACTTGTCTAATACACCCATTTTTTACACTCCTATCATCTTGTGTTCTTATCTAAAGCATAACTTCTTTTACCAAAGATTCCTGTACCGACACGGACCATTGTGGCACCTTCTTCAATCGCTACTTCATAATCATTGGTCATACCCATAGAAAGTACGCCCATATGGATATTATCAATGTTTTTGTCTGCAATGTCAACAGATAATTTCCGAAGTGCACAAAAAAATTGTCGATTTTTCTCCGGGTCATCTGTGTTTGGCGCAATCGTCATCAGCCCCTCTACAGAGACGTTTTTAAACCCCGGTACTTTATCGATAAACCTCATAACATCCTCTGGCATCAGACCGAATTTCGTATCCTCTTTTGCCATATTGACTTCCAGAAGTACCTTCGCAGTCACCTGCTTTTTCGCTGCTTCCCGATCAATGGTCTCAAGCAGTCTGAGAGAATCTACCGAATGAATCAGTGCCGCTTTATCAACGATATATTTTACTTTATTTCTCTGCAGATGCCCGATCATATGCCACTGGATATCCTGCGGAAGCTCTTCGTATTTTTCTGTCAGTTCCTGTACTTTATTTTCACCAAACACACGGATTCCTGCATTGTATACTTCCTGAATCATGGCTACCGGTTTCGTTTTGCTGACTGCAATCAACGTAACATCCTCTCTTTTACGTCCGCTTCTTTTGCAGGCATTTTGTATTTTTTCTTCTACCATCCTGAGATTTTCCGTAACGATTCCAGGCTCATAACATGTTTCCATCTCTTCTACTTCCTTTCTCATTTTATTACACCAGAATCTCGTCATCGCTTACCGCTTCTGCATTCAGAACAATTCTATCATAGTTGGACAGCTTGTTGCTGCTTCCATTTCCGGTGATATAGTAGTCCTCATTTTCTGCTGCAATATCAATAGTTGTAAAAACGGCATATCCACTTCCTGCCTCATAGACTCCTGCCTGACTGACCGTCTCAGACAAAGTTCTCGTATTGTTGGAATCCTGCATCTGAATCACAGTTCCTTTCGGCAGATTTTCCGCCTCGATGCATGACATATTTTTTTCCGTGTCCGTATAATAGACATCAGCTGCGCAGAAACTTGTTTCTCCGTCGTTATAGATAAGTACGCCCTGCTCTCCCGTCTCACCGTTGCTCACGATATATTCGGTCGGAACCTCGTAACAGTCCTTTTCCACGACCGCAGATTTAGGGATCTTAAGTCCCTGTGCGTTTTCGATGAGAATCTCAATGTCAAGATAGCGTTCGGACGCATAGCGGATCATGGCACTGTCCAGTGTCAGATACGCATAATAGGTATCATCGTCTTTCTTTTCCATCCGAAGCCCCGCAATCATCTCTTCATCATCCTTCAAAAAACGGATATTAACACTGTTGCGATCCAACAGAGACTCTGCCGTATCCGCATCCATTCTTACGACCAGGTACCACTCTTCTCCTGTCACAATCTTGTATATGCTGTCCCCTTCACTAACTTTCCGGTTTTCATGCACCTCCATCTGAGTATAGTTGCTCTTATCGAAATTCTTGTCTGTGACCTGGTCGGTTGTCATACTCTCGTAACCGTCTACCTCATAAACAAGAATCCCGTCTGTCTCACTTGTGCAGTTCTGATAGCTGTCCTCTTCCTGCTCTCCAAGGGCCGCCGTCATTCTGGCTGTTCTATTCTGGTCTGTTTTCCTGTCAAGAGTATTCTGTATTGTATCTTTTAAGGAATAAGTCTCGGAAAAAGACACATCCTTGTAGTTGTCAACAAAGGTGCGGACAGAAGACAAAATCTGGCTCTGCTCATCCTCTGTAAGCTGGGTTTCCCCAGCTTCTTCCTCTCTGGCACTTAAATCCAGTTCCTCATTAGAAACCGCACAGATGCTCTGGCCCACCGAAACCTTGGATTCCTCCGGCTGATAAAAATTCAGATAGCCACTTTTCGGTGCCTCCACCGTCTGCTCTGTCCGGACCGCAAATCCTGTATAGGATGCATTTTTGATGATCGATCCCTCTCCAACCTCATAGTAGGTCGCCGGTCGGTTGGTAACCGAGACCAGCACCTCTACAATTACATAAATCAAAATGACGGCAAACAGAATGACTCCGATATTGATATTCCATTTTCTGCGGTATGACCTGATATCTGTGGTTTTCTTTCTGACTGCCAAACTATCTTCCTCCTAATTCCATTTCTTTAGCTTTTGTCCATCCCGGTAGCAATAAAGATCCCCCTGCCGTACATTCCGCCTTTTCATCTCATCAAGCAACATGTCCTTCAGCTTCCACCAACTTGTATTCCAGTTGCAGAACACCGCATCCTTCTCTGGAATCCTGCTGAAAAATCGTTCAATCACCATATTCGGATCCAGAAGCCGGATAAACAGAATCAGTCTTTCCAGATACTCTTCCAGAGTACAGATCTGAAAATTTCCATTTTCATACTGCTTTGCAAGTTCTGTTCCTTTTGCCAGATAAAGAGAATGAATTTTGACAATATCATTACCAAGCACCGACAGAATTTTCGCTGTTTCCGCTGCATCCTCCCTGTCATCCCACGGAAGATTTAAAATCACATGGGTACAGATATCAAACGGATGCTGCTTGATCCGCTGTACTGCATCGATATATTCCGCAAGCCCATGTCCCCTCCTGACTTTTGAAAGAGAATGGTAGTTGACCGTCTGGAGCCCCAGTTCGATCGTGACCGCAATTCCTGTCTCCTGCATCCACTCATGCAAAAAAGCCAGGTAACGGCTGCTGATACAGTCCGGCCTGGTGGAGATCGATACTTCAACGATATCTTTCACCTTTTCTGCCTCCCTGATATAGGAGCAAAACGTCTCAAACGGAAAGTATGTATTTGTGTAATTCTGAAAATATGCAATAAATTTCTCTGCGTGATATCGTCTTTGAATATATTCTTTTGTCTTTTTCAGCTGTGTTGCAGCCGGCACAACCCCTTCCATGGCCTCAAACCCGGTACCTTTTTCCGAACAGAATGTACAGCCGCAGCCACTCTCTCTGTTCGGGCATGTCCCAGGAAGATTGACCGGAAGTTTATATACTTTTGCGTGATACTTTTCTTTCAGATACTGGCTGTATGATCTATATAACTGCTCTTCCATCGTCACTGTCCTTTTTTCTCCTGTATATTCTTCTATTTTCCGGTAATAATAATAAAGAACGAATTCATAAAGGAGGATTATCATATATGAAATGGTTTGATAACATTGCACTGACACTGGTGATCGTAGGTGCCCTGAACTGGCTTCTGATCGGCGTATTCCGCTTTGATCTGGTTGCCTATCTGTTCGGGAACCTGTCCGTGTTGTCCCGTATCATCTATACGCTGGTAGGTCTTTGCGGCCTTTATCTGATCAGCCTGTTCGGAAGGATACGTGGTTTTTCCGAAGATTAATCCTGTGCACCTTCCAGAAGCGCATTCATATTCTGATAAAGGATATCTCTCGATCCGGCACCCATCACGATGGAGATGTAAGGATGATCTGTCGAATTCTGGTCCAGAAGAATGAGGCAGTATCCTGCTTCTCCTGTCGTGCCGGTCTTGCCGCCCATAACTGTGACTCCGTCCGGAGCATTTACAATTCCTTTCGCATAATAGTTGGTCGGTTTCCACTCTTCTGTGCGGACACTTCCGTCCGCTTCTTTAATGGAAGCAGTATAGCTTTCCGCCGAAATCACCTTCATAAATTCCTCATTCTGAATACAGGTGTTGAAAATCAGGTAAAGATCGTATGCTGTCGTATAATGATTGTCATCATGCAGTCCGTGCGGGTTGGTGAAATGCGTGTTGACCGCCATCAGTTCCTGCGCGCGGGTGTTCATTTCTTCCACGAAAGCTGCTTCTGATCCGGAAATATACTCCGCAATAGCTGTTGCGGCATCATTTCCCGAAGGCAGCATCAGACCATAAAGCAGATCTTCCAATGTCAGCTGATCTCCTTCCTGAAGTCCGCATAAAGACGCATCCGCAGGAAAACTTGAAGCTGCCGCATTTTCTCCGACTGTCACTACATCGGAAAGATTCCCCTTTTCCAGCGCAAGGAGCGCTGTGAGAATTTTCGTCGTGCTGGCCGGATACAGCCGTTCGTGAATCTGATTAGAATAGAGCACATTGGCTCCATTAATGTCAAACAAACCGGCGGCATGCACATCTGTCGTACCGCTGTACTGAATTTCATCCTTATTTCCGGAGGACACACAAAGATTTGTGGCAGCAAGCCCATCTGTAGAAAATACAGAACCGCTGTAATTTTCCTTTTCATAGGACCACATCTCCGCATTCTTCTGGGCATTCTGCATGGAGACGGCATACACTCCGCCGCCTGCCGCTGCAATTAGTACAAGACAGATTCCTGCTGCAATCTGCTTTTTATGGCTCTTTTTCTGGTTCTTATTATGCCCCTGTCTGCGACTACGCTTCTGTCTGTTCTTCTCAATCCGCTCTCTTCTTTTCAGTGTTTCCTCTTCCCTGTAATTACTCATACATGAATCCCTTCAAACCTTTGTAATGCTGTATATTACTTATACATTTCTCTCCAGTCAAGATCTCCTCTGTCAATGGCCAGAATGATAAGCTCTGCCGTTGCAAGATTAGTCGCAACTGGAATATTGTACGTATCGCACAGCCGGATCACATCGTTAACATCCGGCTCATGCGGCTTCGGATTTGACGGATCCCGCAGGAAAATCAAGGCATCGATCCCGTTCTGCGCGATCTGGGACCCGAGCTGCTGCTTCCCACCGAGAGGTCCCGCCAGATATTTGTGTACATTCAGATTTGTTACTTCCTCGATCAGACGTCCTGTTGTTCCGGTTGCATACAGTTCATTTCTGCTTAGAATGCCTCTATAAGCGATACAGAAATTCTGCATCAGTGTCTTTTTTGAGTCATGTGCAATGAGCCCAATATTCATGTTCCTCACTCCTTATTTATATTTTTTCTGCTGTAATCCAACATTTAAAACCAGACCAATACCGATAAACATGCTGACAAGGGATGACATTCCGTAGCTGACAAATGGTAGCGGAATACCGGTATTCGGGAACAGTCCTGTTGCTACGCTGATATTGATAAAGCTCTGTATCCCGATCTGGGCGGCCACCCCGCAACATATAATCCTGCCTCCTATATCCGGAGCCCGCATCCCTATCCTCATACACTGTATTACAATTAATAATAGCAGACCAATCACGATACAGCAACCCACAAAACCTAATTCTTCTCCCACAATCGCAAAGATAAAGTCTGTCTGCGGCTCTAGAATAAAGTTCCCGTTTTTCACGGATGTGGTTGTATTATTGTTCAGTCCCTTTCCTGTCAAACGTCCGGAACCGATGGCCATAATGGAGTTGTTCTGCTGATATGCCTCATCACTGCTGTATTTCTCCGGCTGCAGCCACGCAAGAATACGTGTCTCCTGATAGCCCTGGAGAATCCCGATATCCGAGTGGATAATGAGGCTTAAAAGAATCACAGCTGTCGGAACCGTAATCAGAAGAAATATCCCTATAAATTTATAGCTCAGACCTCCTACATACATCATAACGCAGAACACAAGAACGATCGAAATCGTCGTTGAAAGGTCCGGCTGTTTGTAGATCAGAAAGCACGGTATCGCCAGCATAGCCACTGCCTTTATGATCGTGAGCGGTTTTGTCATTTCGTTTTCATGATTCATAATATATTTCGCGAAGAACAAGATAATCAGGATCTTGGCAAGTTCGGACGGCTGGAATGTCGTAAATCCGAAATCAATCCATCTTGTCGCCCCGTTTACGTCTCTTCCAAAGAAGCGTACAGCCAAAAGCATTGCGATTGTAAGGCCGTAAAGAATCCACTGCAGATTCAAGATCCACACATAATCGATCATGGATACAATCACTAAGGCAATAAGTCCGATGACAAGTCCGATGATCTGTCTTCCCTGGACAGACTGCTTGGCACTTCCGATTACCATGATGCCGAGACATGTCAGGGCAAGCACAGAAATCAGAAGCGAAAATTTAAAATCTTTTAAGCGATATGGTTTCGTAAATTTCAGTATCTTCAAAGCTTTTCTCCTGTCAGTGTAATGGTAATCCGGGAACGGGTGACTGAAACATCAAAGGTTTCCGGAGTTGTATCAATGTATTTCGATACTGTCAGAAACAGCTCTTTCTGGAACAGTTCACATACATTTGGGTTACAATCCATTCTGTCGGAGACAAGAACCGTCCTGAGGCGGTCTTTCGCAATCCCGACAGACGCTTTTTTTTCCATTCCTTCAAACAATCCCATTTTCTGCCTCCTGCTTAATTCTTCTTGAACAGATGTGTGAGCCGGGAGAAAAATCCTCCCTTTTCATCCATATCCATGAGAGGGACTTCTTCCCCGGTAAGTCTTCGGCAGATATTCATATAGGCCTTCCCTGATGGGGAATCATCACCCACAACAGGTTCACCCTGGTTAGTCGCAATCACGACCTGTTCGTCATCCGGAATGGCTCCAAGCAGATGGATCGGAAGAATTTCGGTCACATCTTCCACGGACATCATATCTCCGCGTTTTACCATATCAATCCGTATCCGGTTGATAATCAGTTCAAGATTCCGGATCTGCTTTGCTTCCAGAAGCCCGATAATCCGGTCTGCATCCCGGATCGCAGAAACTTCCGGCGTTGTCACTACAACCGCACGGTCGGCTCCTGCCACGGCATTTTCAAAGCCCTGCTCAATTCCTGCCGGGCAGTCCAGAAGCACATAATCATACTCTTCTTTCAGATCCGCTGTCAGTTTTTTCATCTGCTCTGGAGAGATGGCAGATTTATCCTTTGTCTGGGCGGACGGGAGCAGATAAAGCCCCTCATATCTTTTGTCGTGAATGGCTGCCTGTTTCAGTCTGCACTTTCCTTCAATCACATCAACCAGATTATAGACAATCCGGTTTTCCAGTCCCATCACGACATCAAGATTCCTTAGTCCCAGATCTGTGTCGATGAGCAGCACTTTTTTTCCAAGCTTTGCAAGGCCAGCCCCTATATTTGCGGTTGTCGTTGTCTTTCCGACACCGCCTTTTCCTGATGTAATAACAATAACTTCACCCATGTTCCTTCCTCCTAAGACCAAACTTGACGGGAAGACCGCAGACAGGCGTAATCCGCCACTGTCCTGCCGTCTTCCTTCTTTCGTAATTTCCGGTACATCATCAGTCTCCTGAAACAACCGTTCCAAGGGATGCTGCGTGTCCTGTCACGATTTCATCTTCTTCATCCAGCTCATAATAGTAGCGGATAATATCACGCCCTATTTCAGAAGGATACGTAGAATTGTAGCCGTTTGCAATGCGAATCGCAAACGCAATGTTGTTTTCCTGTCCTGATGTGAATCCAACGAACAGTCCGTGGTTCGGATGTGTCGTACTCTGCTGTGCGGTACCTGTCTTTCCGTACAGTTCAAAGTTCCCAATGCTGTTGAATGTGGAAGTATTTGTAACCATTCTGCGCATTCCATTGTGAACTGCTGTCCATGTAGAATCAGCGATTCCTTCCACTTCATTTCTGACACTTGGCTCATAATCTTTTACAAGATTTCCGTTGACATCCGTCGTTTTGTCAAATAATGACAGATTGTAGACGGTTCCTTCATTGGCAACTGCGCTGATATAACGCGCAAGTCCTGATGTCGTAAAGTTGTTGGTTCCCTGTCCAATGGAAGAACGTACTACGTCGCTGTCTGAAATCTGCGGTTCTGATTCAGTAATTTCCAGTCCTGTTGTATCTCCAAGCCCAAATTCCTCTGCATATTTCTGCAAACGCTCAATTCCGTATGCATCATTGTATTCTCCGCCTGTTGTTCCAAGACGGTAGCCTACTTCGTAGAAGAAATCGTTACAGGAATGCTGAATCGCACTTACTACATTTAAACTTCCATGAGAACCCGGATAAACCCAGCATCGCGCAATCGGAGAAATTTTATCGAAAATTCCTGTACAGGAAATCGTAGTTCCTGTACTAATTACTTCTTCGGTCAGACCTGCAATTGAAACAAGCGGCTTGTACGTGGAACCAGGCGCTGTTCTCTCCTGTGTCGCTTTATTATAAAGTGGACTGGAAGTCATGGAATTCAACTGTGCATAATAGTCGGAATCCATTGTGTTTGCCAGACGATTATTGTCATAACCCGGATAAGAAGCCATTGCAAGTACCTGTCCGTTACTCGGATCTGTAATAACGATAGATCCGGTACACGGCTCCAGTCCAAGCTCGCCAGGAGTGATCTCCAGGCTTTCAATCTTACTACGGATGAAATTATAAGCTGTCGTTGATCCGGAACTTCTCAACTGGTTGTACTGGGTTTCATCATATTTCAGAACATTCTGTTCATACAGGATACAGCAGACCTGATTTCCTGTAATGTCTCCGGATTTGATCATATACTCATAGATGATCTTTTCAAAATCTCCATCATCTCCAAGCACTTCGCCCACATATTGCACGATCGCCTGGTAAATCTCGGAAGCGCTTGAGTAGCTTGCATCCCCTTCCAGATAATCAGTGAGCTTTGAGGTGTCAATCCAGTTCTGTGAAATCGCATAGTTCAGATACTCATTGACTCCGATGGTCTCCTCTTCTTTCCATGCAAGATAGGTTTCATCGCTCGTATCAATTCTATCCTTTACGAGAATTCCGGAATCATCTGTCAAAAGTGTATCTACCACATAGTCTATGTAAGCTTTCATCCGATCAGACAGATCCTGATAGGCTGTCCCGTTTGTATTCTGCATTTCTGAAAGGACGGAACTAATGGCACTTTCTTCCCTGCGGGAATAGATCTCCAAAACCTCTTTTTCTGCAGTGCCTGCATCCTTCGCCGTAAATTGACTTGTATCGATAATCTGGTTCTTGAAAAATGCATTGTAAACATCTCCCACCGGAATAACGATGGAATCGGCATCCATTACTTTACTTGTATCATAGTCAAGGCGGTTGACCATCTTGGAGAGCAGAATCGCCGCAAGCTTTTCTTCGAGAATATTATAAGCGGCAATCTGAAGATCCGCATCAATCGACAAGTAAACGTCGTTTCCTGCCTTTGCTTCTGTCACTTTCTCGGAATCGATGACCTTACCGACATTATTGACGTAGATTTTTGTCTCTCCCTTTTCTCCCTGAAGGGTACTGTCCATTGCTTTTTCGATTCCGGTCTTCCCTACAATATCTGTTAAAGAATAGGTCTCCTGCTCTTCCTCGGAAAGTGCATTATATTCATCTTGAGAAATCTGTCCGGTGTAACCGATAATCGATGCGAAATATTTACTGTTATTATACTGGCGGATGGAACTTTCTTCAATGCTGACGCCAGTCAGTTCCTCCTGGTTTTCCATAATTTCCGCCACCGTCGTGTCACTGACATTTGTTGCAATCGTCGTTGCAATATATTTCCGGTACTTATTCAGACTCATGGCATACCGGATATTGACAAGTTTCAAGATGTCCTCTTTCTCGTAATCCTCCTCATTGATCCCGTATCCGTAAGTCTCATCGGTACACAGATAATGAATAATGTCGGCTGCCGTATAATTTTTCTGTTTCTCGGACAGCTTGTCTATCGTAGCATACCCAAAAATGTCGGCAATAAACCGCAGACGTGCCGTGCCTTCCGTAGAAAACTCATACTCACCGCTGTCATTGAGGACGATACCGAAGCTGTTGATAATGGAATCCCCATTTTTCTCGATAATATCGATCACGCTTCGAACTGTCGCATTCAGTTCTTTGTTCTTCTGCTTTGTCGTATCGTAATCCCCGTTATCCTCAATCGTCACCGAATAGGCAAGAACATTATCCGCCAGAACCGTTCCGTTCCGGTCGAGAATTCGTCCTCTTGTGCCCTGCACTTCTCTTGTTTTCTGAATCTGGAGTTTGTAATCATTCAGATAGCTTTCGCCTTTTACAATCTGAAGATAGAACACTCTCTGCACCAGAATGGCAAACATCACACAGAATACGACGCACGCGATAAACATTCTGGACTTTACAAGCTTGATGACTGTTTCCTTTATGCGTTCCCAAATATTAAACAAACCTGCTTGCACTCCTTTTTTCTTCTTCTACAAGTTTACGATTAATTCTTAAAATCAGCTGATATACAATCAAGGTTATGATGACCGTATAGAGCATCTCCGGAATGATCACATGCCCGAGATAGTAAAGGAAATGAAAATCACTCTGCAGCATGAACTGGAAAAAGTAAACCAGTATTCCATATGCCAGTTCACTTCCTCCGATCAGAAGAAGCGGCAGCTTGATATTTTCATCATAGTACAGCTTCTGGAAAAATCCATTGGCATATCCGATCACTGCGTATAATAAAATATAAAATCCGATATACTGTCCGAAGCTGATATCAAACAGAAATCCGCTCAGCACTCCAACGAACATACCTTCCTTCTTTCCCTGCATGAATCCGAAGGATGCCGTCAGAATGATCAGAAGATTCGGCTTGATCGAAGCAAGCTCAAGATAGTTAAATATCGTTGTTTCAAGAAGGAAAAACACGATAACAAGAGCTGCCTCAATGACTTTGCGTTTTACAGCCAGCATGAGTTCTCTCCTTTCTATTCACCTGATGAATCGCTTTCCGTCTGATTTCCATTATCAATCAGATCCTGTTTTGTCGTCGTAATGACGAGAACCTCCTGCAGCTTTTTGAAATCTACCGCAGGGATGATATAGCCCGAGCGTGTCAGGTTGTTTGAATCTACGTTGACCTCGATGACGTATCCGATCAGAAGTCCCTGCAAATATTTACTGCTGATATTGGATGTTACAATCTGTTCTCCGACTGCAACTTCATTTTCATTGTTTGCCAGCTGCTCAAACTGTACAACACCGTTGTTGATCAATTTTAAGTCTCCACTGACAATACACTGGTCAAAGGTTGTCATGACCATGGCTGATATATTGACCTCATCAATAATCGAACGCACGGTAGAGGAATGTGCATTGACATCCGTCACAATTCCGACCAGTCCGTTTCCACTTAAGACGTTCATATCTTCACGAATTCCGTCCTCGCTTCCTTTGTCGATCGTAAAGGAAGTGAACCAGTTGCTTCCGTCATTTGCGATGACTCTCGCTCCCACTTTTGGATAGTCGGACGTGTTCTGATCCATCTTGTATAAGTCGTAAAACCGCTCAAGCTCCACTGCTTTTTGCTGCAGCTGGTTATTTTCCGCTTTCAGATTATCATTCTGTTCTTTCAGTGTCTCATTTTCTTTCTGTACACTTTTCAGTGTGGCGAAATTATCCGCCACATCATTAACCCATGTCCCAATCACATTGATTCCTTTCTGCATCGGAACCACCGTATAATCTGCGATCGCACGGAGCGGACCGCTTTTGACATCTGCAAAAAAGGTCGCCGCCATACATACAACGCAGGCAGCCACGATGATCAACAGCCAGTATTTACTTTCCAAACCTTTTTGATTTCTTGTCTTCATCTTATCTCATCCACCTATAATTTTCGTCTTTCATGGAATATGCCAGATCCTTTAGATTGTCCGATAATAAAATATCGCGTACTCCCCGGATCGCGCTCAAGTGGGGCTCTTTTGCCGTATAGAACGGAATCCCCGTTTTTTCCTCCATATATCTGTCCAGTCCTTTTGTACATGCAATGCCTCCCGTCAAACAGATCCCTCGTCTTCGGATTGCCGCAAGCACATCCGGCGGAGTCTGTTCCAGCATGAGCGACACTGCTTCTCCACACGGCTCTAAAAACTCTTTCACCGCGGTTCTTACAATATAGTCCGGAATCTCTTTGATTCCGGGTCTTGACCGGACCAGATCTCTCCCGGCAGCCATCACCGGGCATCCCTGTTCTTCTCCGAACACGCTGCTTTGAATGCGCACCGCTTCGGCTGTCAGCCTTCCGATCGCAAAATCCAGATGCCTCCTGACCAGAGTAATGATAACTCTGTCAATGGAAGCTCCACCGCTTTTTAAAAGACGATTCAGAACAATCCTGTCTCTGGACAGAATCGAAATTTCCGTTGTCTCGCCTCCAATATTAACAATTGCGGCTCCTGTCTCCTGTTTGACATCAACCCCTGCACCAATTGCATCTGCAACACCCCGCTCTACAATACGGACCTCTTTTGCTCTGGCTGAAGAATAAATCAGCAAATCAAAAAACGCTTTCTTTTCCATCTCTGTCACATCTGTCGGAACTGCGATCATATATTCTGTTCCTCTGGAGAAGAACCCCTCCTCTGTTTTCAATTCACTTTCCAACAGGTACTGCATCTCCCCAATTCTGGAAATGACCCCTTCTTTCATCGGAAACTCGATTGCAATTTCCTCCGGTGCCTTTTCAAACATCTCATAGGCACAGTCGCCTGTTGCAAAAATCTCTGTCTCATTCCGGACGGCTACCGCATTTTTAACGGTCCGGATCCGGTTCTCTTTTTTATCATAAATCTTTAACTGATACGTACCAAGATCCAGGCCATAAATACTTCTAGCCATCTTCGTCCCAGTCCCTTCTATTATTTATATCCACCCTTTTTCAGCAAGGCTCACATACGACCGGTCACCGATAATGATGTGGTCGATCAGCGTGATTCCAATCAGTTCTCCCGCTTTTGCGATCTTTTTCGTCACAAGTATATCCTCCCTGCTCGGCTCCGGATCGCCGCTCGGATGATTATGCAGTAGTATAATCATCACCGCATCTTTCTGCAATGCTTCTATAAACAGCTCTCTGGGAGAAATCACAGACATATTAACTGTCCCCTTTGAGATTTTTGTCTCTCCCAACAGCTTTGACTTCGTATTTAACATCAGCAATTTCAGTTCTTCCTGCTTGAGATGGCGCATATCTTCCATATAATAGGAAGCGATCGTCTCCGGCCTGTCAAAACAGAGCGGATCTTTAGCTTTCTCTTTTGCAATCCTTCTTGCCATCTCACACAGACAAAGGATCTGCACGGCCTTGACCTCCCCGATTCCTGGAATTTTCATCAATGCCTCTTTGGAGTAAGAAGGAAGCTTCGTAAGCCCTCCCTCTTTCCCGTCTGGGTAAAGCACTGCTTTTGCTGTCTCCAGCACATTGCCCCCTTTCGTACCGCTTCTTAAAAGCACGGCCAAAAGTTCAATATCGGTCAGGCTTTTTGCGCCAAAACGTCCACATTTTTCATATGGACGTTCCTCTTTCAGTAACTCTTTCATTGTTTGATTCATACTCTTTTGCAAACTCTGATGATCGATTCAGTAGATTATAAGAAGCGATAAATAATGATAGAAAGAATCATGCCAACAATGCTGGCGATAGAAATATTCACACTCAGTCCCAAAGTGAGAACCAGAATCCCAAGATCCAGTACAACAGGCTGTTGCAGGCCAAATGTCTGACCATACGAAAGCCATCCAAGTCCAGGAATATCCTGTGCGAGCATCCCTATAAATCCGCCCAACACAATGCCTGCCAGAAGCATCAGGAGAAGTCCCCATCCATTTTTGCTTCTTGCTCCTTTCATCTGTAACCCTCCAAACTCTAGTGTTTTACAAACCGCTTTTATTCTAACACACTTCAAAAAAAGTGTATAGACTTTTCCTTATTATTTTTTCCTTAAGAATCGACAACATATTTACCGGGCTTACGGGCACTTTTGATACTGATGTGTTGCCAATGAAGCACTTAGCAGAACAGATTACACAGGAAAAATCCGTTCATAATAGTACCGTTTTCGCCATTACATGTTATAATATTCCATAGCCACAATCTGAACAAAGGAGTTATTGACATGAACACAGAAACCCGAAACAAAAAAATCAATGCAATCCGGGAAAACATCGGAAAAGTCCTGGTTGGAAAGGAAAAGCTGACAGATCTGATTCTTACTTCCATCATTGCAGAAGGCCACCTCCTTCTGGAAGACGTCCCTGGTTCCGGAAAGACGGTCATGGCGAAGTCTCTGGCCCGTTCTATCGACGCAGAATTCAGCAGAATTCAGTTTACACCGGATCTTCTTCCATCGGATGTAACCGGACTGAATTATTATAATCAGAAAGAGGGCGAATTTACATTCCGAAAGGGTCCTGTATTCTGCAACATTCTTCTGGCGGACGAAATCAACCGCGCTACTCCAAGAACCCAGTCCGCGCTTCTGGAATGTATGGAAGAACGTCAGGTGACCGTGGACGGCGTCACTTATCCTCTTGCCCGCCCGTTTTTTGTTATTGCGACCCAGAATCCGGTCGAGACATCCGGTACCTTTCCTCTTCCGGAGGCACAGTTAGACCGTTTCCTGATGCAACTCTCCATGGGCCTTCCAAGTGTTCAGGAGGAATGTACCATTATGGAGCGTTTCTTGACATCCAGTCCTCTGACAGAGCTTGGTTCTGTCTGTACGGCCAAAGAGCTCATCGAGCTTCAAAAAGACTATCTGGATATCCGTATCCACCCGATACTGATTGATTATATCGCCCGAATTGTCCATGCCACGCGCACTTCCGGTGATTGTCTGGCAGGGGTAAGCCCGCGCGGCACCCTGGCTCTTCTCCGTGCCGTCCGCGCCTATGCCATGGTGCAGGGACGTTCTTACGTTGTTCCGGAAGATATTAAGACACTGGTTGTCCCGGTTCTCGCACACCGTCTTGTTTTCCCGTCAGGTCATATTCTGGACCGGGCCGCAGAACGATTCCTGGAGGGCGTCCTGGATCAGACCGAATTACCAACGGAAGAGTGGGGTAAATAATATGATCATCCTTCCTACTCTGCTTGCAGCTCTCTTACTCTACATCCTGCAGGCAGTCTATTACAAAAAATACTGGATGAGAGGGCTTGAATGTCAGATCCAGTTTCAGGATCATGCCGTCAATGAAGGGGATGCTTCCTGTCTTCTGGAAACGATCACAAACCGCAAACTACTTCCTCTCACCACGCTTCAGGTAAAATTTTCGGTCAGCCGGAAACTGAAATTTTCAGAAGCGGAAAACACAGCAACAACGGACAATAATTATCGAAACGACATTTTCTCCGTCATGTCTTATGAGAAAATTTCACGAAGTCTGCCATTTACCGCGACAAAACGGGGATGTTATCAGGTCTGGAATCTGGATCTGATTTCCTTCGATCTGTTCCTCATGAACAAATCCGTGATTTCAAGAGCAGTGGATACTTCCCTGTATGTATACCCAAAACCGATTCCATTTGCGGAATTAAAGGCGCCTTTCCGCAAAATGATGGGAACGATTCTTACCCGGAATTCCGCCTTTGAAGATCCTTTTGAATTCCGCGGTATCC
This sequence comes from uncultured Sellimonas sp., assembly GCA_963559135.1. Taxonomy (GTDB): domain Bacteria; phylum Bacillota; class Clostridia; order Lachnospirales; family Lachnospiraceae; genus Sellimonas. Next base: position 74,329 of record CAUWJP010000001.1, on the reverse strand, counting down.
GGCCATACCAGCAGTATGATCCCATGAAAGCGGTTAACTGGAAAGCATCCGCCAAGGCCGGAGAACTAATGGTGAATGTACATGATTACACAGCCAGCCGACAGGTTACCATTTTCCTTAACCTTGCCGACGATTCCAGTTGGCACTCGGAGCGTCTATTTGAAAATGCTATTCGTCTGGCTGCCTCTTATGCGGAACTTCTTCTGGCAGAGGGGATTCCGGTACAGCTGATTACCAACGGGATCGATGCAATGACAAAACAGACGCTGGTTCTTCCTGCCGGAGCCGGAACTCACCATGTCCGTACTCTCAAGGAGGGGCTTGCAAGACTCAGTGACCGCGCACAGGATCTGCCGGATCTGGAGCCTTTCATTGCTGAAAAACTGTCTGTTACACACAGGACGGATTATTATCTTTTGATTTCTTATTCTCAGAACAGCCGTCTTCTTCAGACATTTGACCAGCTTTGCCTTCAATCTGAAGGGTCACAGTGGATCGCTCCGCTTCATAATGATATGGAATTTCTTCAGGATCGCTGTCCTCACGCGGTATCCATAAGATGGGAGGTGTCACGCATTGAATAAATTATATCAATTTTACTGCCGCCACTCTCTTGCAGGCTTCCATCTGGTATTCCTTGCCGCAGCAGGAATCTTGTGTCTGGTAAACTATTATACAAAAGATCCTTTTTTTGCCGACTGTGCATATGCCGTATTCATTGTGGACATCTTCTCTGTGCTGATTCACACAAACCAGCAGGGAATTTATGATTATATGCGAATGAACAAAGATGTTTCTCATGTGCCGAAGCAGCAGATTTATCTGATTAATACTCTGCTGTTAGCCGGATTTCTGATTTTGACAGGCGGATGCATGTTTCTCTTTGTCCACCTTCCTTACCGGGAGATTATCACTGCAATCAAAACCGCTTTCATCACTATCATCCGCTGGATTGTTCAGCTTTTCTTCCATCACAGTCCAGCCCAGAAAGAAGAACTCGCGACTCCGGAAATGGAATCATTCTTCCAAAGCCTTCCACAGTCCGAAGGGACTTCGTGGTTTGCCCGGATACTGGAATATCTGTTTTTGATTATTGCCTTTGTTTCTATCGCAGCGATTCTGGTCATGCTGCTTGTAGTCATTTACCGTAAGCTTGTAACACGGCGCGAGGGAACAGAACTGGACAAACGGGAATTCGTCTCCCCGAAAATGGAACGAAAAAAAGTGGAACGGACGGTATCCCAAGAAAAGCTCCATTTTTTCAACCGCAGCACGGAAGGTCGGATACGAAAACTGTATTATAGATCCATACGACGTCACCTCCGTTCTGGAAAGATGCCGTCAAGATCCATGACTCCGTCTCAGATCGAAGCGCTTGCCAGTCTTCCTCAGAGTCCAGGTGCTGACCAGCTGCACGAGGCCTACGAAAAAGCCAGATACGATACGGAAAGCTGTGTAAAAGAGGATCTTGAAAAAGCCAAAGATGGCGTGTCACGGCTCACCGGGAAACACTAAAGAATTGAAAACAACCAGGGCAGTCAATTGCGTACAAAAAACGCCGTTGACTGCCCTGACAATTTTTACATACAGGTTCTTAAGTTACTCATTTATAAAATAAAGGGAATCACTCGCAAAATGCCTGATACTTTTTTGCAACTGCTTCTGCTGTCTTCATGCCGTCCATAGCAGCTGAAGTAATGCCGCCTGCGTATCCGGCGCCTTCTCCGCACGGATAAAGCCCCTGAACATTTACACTCTGCATCGTTTCATCTCTTTTAATTCTCACTGGAGAGGACGTCCTTGCCTCTACTCCGGAAAGAACCGTATCATCTCTGGAAAATCCATGAATTTTCTGTTCAAATGCTTCAATTCCTTCCTGAATGGAAGTTGCAATCTCCTCTGGGAAAATTCCACGTACATTGCCAAAGCAGTATGCCCCTTTCATTTGCGGAAGCACCTCACCAAAGGTATCAGAAATTCGTCCGTTTTTAAAATCTCCAAAGCACTGTACCGGGATCTTGCCGTTTCCTGCTTCATATGCTCTCTCTTCCAGGTGTCGTTGAAATTCCACTCCGGCAAGCGGTCCCTGATTTCCATCTGCGGCGTAGTCATCCGGTGTCACAGTCACAATCACAGCGCTATTGGCGTTTTCTCCGGCTCTTCCATGGTAACTCATTCCATTGACACAGAGGCGACCTTCTTCGGAGGATGCATTGACTACATAGCCTCCCGGACACATACAGAAAGTATATACACCCCGTCCGTTTTCTGCTTTTGCCGTCAGCTTATATGTAGCCGCCGGAAGGTCCGGATGTTGTTCCGTACCATACTGAGACAGGTTGATCCGTTTCTGATTGTGTTCTACACGAACGCCCACCGCAAAAGATTTTGCTTCCAGAAACACCCCTTCTTCTTCCAGCATCGCAAACGTATCTCTGGCACTGTGTCCCAAAGCCAATACGACCACTTCCGCCGGGATCACAGATTCTTTTCCCTGCTCTTCAATCCGGATTTCTTTCAGTCGGCCATCCTCAGTTCTGATTCCGGTCAGCTTAGTATAAAAGCGGCATTCTCCGCCGAAAGATACGATGGATTCTCTCATCCGGCGTACTACATCAATCAAAATATCTGTACCGATATGTGGTTTATTCTCGTATAGAATCTCCTCCGGTGCGCCATGCTCCACAAAAATCTTCAGCACTTCCCGGTTTCTTCCTACCGGATCTTTCACAAGGGTGTTCAGTTTCCCGTCTGAAAAGGTCCCTGCACCGCCCTCTCCAAACTGAACATTTGTCCTTCTGTCCAACACACCAGTCTTCCAAAACGCTTCCACTGCTTTTTTTCGTTCCTCCACCGGTGCGCCCCGCTCAATCAGAAGCGGACGGTATCCATGTTTTGCAAGCAGATACGCGCAGAAAAGTCCGGCCGGGCCACTTCCAACTACCACCGGTCGGTACTCTATCTTACGCGCTTCCCTGCATATTGGAAAGTCGTAGGATGTGTTTTTTGCTTCGGATACATCTTTCTGTTTCCCGCGAGACAGGATCGCTTTTTCCTTCTTCACTTTTGTAAGTTTGACATCGACTGTATATACATAAAAAATTTCCGGTTTTTTTCGGGCGTCAATAGAACGCTTCCGAATCTCAATGGATTGAATTTCTTCTCTGGAAACGCCAAGAGCACGCTCGATCTTTCTTTCCAATTCCTCTTTTGTATGTCCGGTTCTGATTTTCAACTGCCCAATCCTTAACATGGCCTCTCCTTTCCTGCAGCACTGACTCCCGCCACATAGCCGCTGGACCAAGCCCACTGCAGGTTGTAGCCGCCGCACATGCCATCCACATCTACGATCTCTCCTGCAAAATACAGTCCGGATATCAGGCGTGATTCCATTGTATCCGGACAGATTTCTTCGGTAGAAATTCCACCCGCGCTTACCTGCGCCTGGTCAAAGCCATTGGTTCCAATGATTTCCGTCTGAAATTCCTTGATGATCTTTACAAGACGATAGCGGTCCTGCTCTCCCAGTCTGTCTACTTTCAGATCCGGACGGATTCCTGTCCGGTTCAGGAACACAGCCGCAAGTTTTTCATGAAATACTCCGGAAAAAAACTGATTCATCATCTTTTCCGGGCGCATCTTAATTCTGCTCATCAAAAAGCTTTCCAGTTGATGCTCTGTAAATTCCGGCATAAAATCAAGCCCCGCCACAATATTGGTCTTTTTCTGTTCCAGAGCACGCGACGCAAAACGGCTCACCTGAAAGACCGGAATGCCGGAAATCCCGTATTCTGTAAACTGGATTTCTCCGACGTCCAGCGCTTCTACAACTCCATCACAGAGAAGCTCAATCTTTGCACCCGCACGTACTCCTGCAAGAGACGGATAAAAACTTTCCCGGCATTTCAACTGAACCAGCGCCGGCACACACGGAATGACACGATGCCCGAAATTTTCTGCAATCTGCATTCCGGTGCCATCTGCTTTTTGCACTCTTCCCGCAAGGCCGCCCGCTGTCAAAATAACTTTTCCTGCCAGATAGACTTTCTCCTCTTCTCCGGTTTTTACAAGAACCGTACGTTTTTTACTTTTTTTCTCCGTCTTCAAAATGCTTTTTTTTGCCTTTATCCGGAAACTGTATCCTTCTTTTTTAATCTCTTCCACACAGACAGATGTTTCAATCCGAACATGCAGGCGTCGAAGTTCCATGAGAAGAACATCCCTCACGGCAGATGCCTGTTCCGAGTGCGGATAAAGATATCCCTCTTTATTTTTTGAGTAAAGTCCCAGTTCCATAAACAAGCGGATCGTATCCGGCACCGGGAAACGGGCAATCACATCCTGCGCAAATTCTGGATGTTCTCCCCGGTAGGCTCCCGGTATCTGGTTAATATTTGTAAAATTGCATTTTCCGTTTCCAGTAGACAGGATCTTTTTTCCAAGTTGCTCATTTTGTTCCAGAATCGTAACTTCTGCTCCCTGTCCCGCCACAGCAATAGCGGCCATCATCCCGGAGGCACCCCCTCCGATCACCAATACTTTCTCCATGCCTGCTCCTTTACTAAAGCGTTACTACACCTGCTTCCACTAATTTCTGAAGGCTCATCAAAATCCCAAATTTTGCATGTTCCCAGGTCAATCCCCCCTGGAAATACACCGCATACGGCGGTTTGATCGGCGCATCCGCAGAAAGCTCGATGGAAGAGCCCTGAACAAATGCTCCTGCTGCCATAATGACGTCACTGTCATACCCTGGCATTGCCCATGGTTCCGGCGTCACATAGCTGTCCACCGGAGCCGCTGCCTGAATTCCCTGACAGAACCGGATAACGCCTTCGGCAGTTCCGAATTCCACCGCCTGAATAATATCGTGCCGTTCTTCATCTTTGGGTGGAATAACGCGGAAACCAAGCTCCTCATAAATGCCAGCCGCAAAGATTGCTCCTTTCACCGCACCTTTAACTACGGTCGGCGCCAGGAACAGTCCCTGATAAAAGTCCTTCATAACTCCAAGGGAAGCCCCCACTTCTTTTCCAAGTCCAGGCGAAGTCAGACGATATGCGCAATTCTCAATCAGATCTTTTCTTCCGGCAATATAACCTCCGATCGGCGCAAGTCCTCCTCCCGGATTTTTGATCAGAGAGCCGACTACCATGTCTGCCCCCACATCGCTTGGCTCCTGAAGCTCCACAAACTCACCATAACAGTTGTCCACCATACAGATCACATTCGGGAACCGTTCTTTGATAAAACGGATCACCTCTCCAATCTGGTCGACCGAAAAACTCGGTCTTGTCTGATATCCCTTGGAACGCTGGATCGTGACAAGCTTTGTATCCGGGCGTACCGTTTCTGCAATCTTTTCAAAATCAAAGCTTCCATCTGGAAGAAGATCTACCTGGCGGTAGCTAATGCCATATTCTTTCAAAGATCCTTTGGACTCCCGGATTCCGATGACTTCTTCCAGCGTATCATACGGTTTCCCTGCCACGGAAATCATCTCATCTCCCGGTCTCAGATTGGCAGCCAACGCAAGGGCAAGCGCATGGGTACCGCAAGTAATCTGCGGGCGCACCAGAGCATCCTCTGTATGGAAAATATTTGCATACACCTGCTCCAGTGTATCCCTTCCAAAATCATTGTAGCCATATCCGGATACATACTGAAAGCACTCGGAATTCACTCTGGCTTTCTGCATCGCATGGACGACTTTCAACTGATTGTATTCCGCAATCTGGTCAATCGCTGCAAAGCGCTCCTTTAAATAATCCTCAATCTTTGCTCCAAACTCATAGACCTCCCGCGAGATGCCTGCCTCTTCGTAATGTGCCTTAATAATCTCATCCATCTTATGACCTGTCATCTGATCCATTTTGTATTATTCCTCTTTTCCTTAGATTTTCCAGTAAAAATTCCAATATTTTCGCTTCATCATAATCAAATTCCTGCTTCGGGACCCAGATCACATCTCTTTCCCGCTTAAACCAGGTAATCTGCCGCTTCGCAAAGTGTCTCGTATCCCGCTTCAAAATCCGGACAGCCTCCTCAAAAGGAATCTCTCCTTCCAGATAGGCCAGAATCTCTTTATATCCGAGTCCTTTCATGGACACCATATCCCTTGTGCAGCCTATATCCTTTAATTTGCGGACTTCCTCAACCAGTCCCTCTTCCAGCATCTGATCCACTCTCCGGTCAATCCGCTTGTAAAGTCTCTCCCGCTCATCATTCAGAACGAAATACGCAAACTTATACGGTGACTCCTTCTGTCGCTCCATCTCATTGTGCTCGGAGATTCTCTGTCCGGTCAGATGATAAAACTCCAGTGCACGGATCACCCTTTTCCGGTTATTCGGATGGATCTCTTGGGCTGCCCGTTCGTCCACTTCCCGCAGTTTCGCATGGAGTGCCTCCTCACCGTGCTGGTCTGCAAAATCCGACAGTTCCTTCCGGTAGCTGGTGTCCTCACTGCTCTCCGTAAAATCAATATCATACAAAAGTGCCTGGATATAAAATCCGGTTCCCCCTGTCACAATTGGAATCATGCCCTTCTCATAGATTTCCTCCATAGCCTGTCTGGCAAGCTCCTGAAATTTCACAACATGAAATTCTTCTGTTGGTTCCAGTACATCAATGAGATAATGCGGCACGCCGTCCATTTCTTCAGGACGGATCTTGGCCGATCCGATGTCCATATGCCTGTATACCTGCATGGAATCCGCCGAGATGACCGCTCCGCCGATTTTTTTTGCAAGCCCGATGGAAAGAGCGGTCTTGCCTACCGCCGTCGGGCCCGTCAGTATGATCAGTGGTCGTTTCATTTTTTATTCACCCTATCTATATGATTCGTTTAAATTTCTTTTCCAGTTCCCGCTTTGTCATGGCAATGATCGTCGGACGCCCATGCGGGCAGTGGTATGGATTGTCAAGTTTCAGAAGTTCCTTTAGAAGTTCCTCCACTTCCGCTCTGGAAAGTCTGGAATTTCCTTTTACCGCCGCCTTACAAGACATGGATGCAATCTTTTCATCCAGAATCTCCGGAGTCATGTTCGTATTGACCTCATCGGAAAGACTGTCGATCATCTCCATAAGAAGTTCCTTTTTTGCCACGCTGAACAGATTATCCGGCACTGCACGCACTGCAAAAGAATCACCGCCAAAAGGCTCGATCTCAAACCCGATTCTGGTAAACCGGTCCATGTACCTGCGAAAGAGCTCTGCCTCTTGCATGGACAGATCCAGAATAATCGGAGGAGTGATGTACTGAGATGTATATTCCCTCGTCTTCATTTCCTTTAATGTCCGCTCATACAGCACCCGCTCATGGGCTGCATGCTGGTCAATAATGTACATACTGTCGTGAAGCTGAACAATCCAGTAAGTATCAAATACCTGTCCGATAATCTGATAGTCCGGAACAGATGCCTCATCCAACAGCTTTTCATCAAAAAATGTAAGTTGCTCTGCCTCCACCTGTTTCTGCGCAGTTTTTGTCCCGGACGTTTTCTTTTCCGGCGGCATTGCTTTTTGAGTCTCTGGCACTGTGGTCTGTTCTGTCTTCTGGTTCTGGGATGCATCTTTTGCACCTTCCATTCTGGCACGGTAAGACACTGCCTCCCGGATACGTCCGTTGTCTACGGCCGGTTTGTGAATTTCGCTCCGGTCTTTTACCTCTGCCGACGCATACTGATTATGATAGGAGGATACCCGCTCCCTCATCCGTTCCATAAAGTAATTCAGATCCCGCTTTTCCGGCTCTGGAACTGTTTTTTTTGCTTCCGGTTTTTCATTCAGTTTGACAAGTGTTTCTGTTGCCGCCATTTCTTTCTTCTGCTCCGGCACAGTAGCCTTCGGTGCTTCCGGCGCCTCGACTCTTGGGATCAGATCTCTTCCGTGCAGCGCCTTTGACACTGTCTCATACAAGAAGCGGTATACTTCCTGCTGATGACCGAACCGCAGCTCCATCTTGGTCGGATGGACATTGACGTCAATTTCTTCTCCCAGAATTTCCAGATGCAATACCACAAATGGATACTTATGTTGCATTGTAAAGTCCTTGTAGGCATCTTCCACAGCTTTCGAAAGAATCCCGCTCTTGATATATCTTCCATTCACAAAAAAGGTCTCAAAATTCCGGTTTCCTCTTGTCACGGTCGGGTTCCCAATAAAGCCGGATAGCCGGATTTCTTCATTTTCTACAGAGATCTCAATCAGATTCGCTGTGATTTCCCGTCCATAAATATGGTATATCACATCCTTTAAGCGGCCGTTCCCCGACGTATGCATACGCTCCTGCCCGTTATTGGCAAACTGAAAAGAAATATCCGGCCGGGACAGGGCAAGCCGCGTCATCAGATCGCTGACATGGCTGGCTTCCGTCATCGGGGTCTTCAAAAACTTCCTTCTGGCAGGCACATTGTAAAACAGCTGGCGCACAAGAAAGATTGTCCCGTCCTTTGCCCCGGTTTCTTCCATGGAAATCTCTTTTCCTCCGGAAATCTGATACGTTGTTCCAAGGACGTTATCACGTCCCTTTGTAATCATCTCAATCTGGGAGACTGCTGCAATACTGGAAAGCGCCTCACCGCGAAATCCCAGAGAGGAAATATGCATCAGATCATCTACCTTCCTTATCTTGCTTGTGGAATGGCGCAAAAAGGCATTTCGCACGTCATCCGGCTCCATGCCGGTTCCATTGTCCGCAATCCGAATCAGCGAAATTCCGCCGTCCTCGATTTCGATCTCTACGGCGGTTGCCTTTGCATCGATTGCATTTTCCACCAGCTCCTTGACCACAGATGCCGGGCGTTCTACCACTTCCCCGGCGGCGATTTTATCGATTGTAACCTGATCTAAAACCTGAATCTTTCCCATCGTTCCTCCTTACCACCGGTTGTTCAGCTTATTCTGAAGCTGGTACAGAGTATTCATCGCGTCCATCGGTGTCATGCGGCTGATATCCATTCCCTTGATCTCTTCAATCACATCATTATCCGATACCGTGTCAAACAGGGACATCTGCGCCATGTCCACTACATCCATTTTCTTCGGCTTTTCTTTTGCTTTCGTCTCCTGTCCCTGAACGCTCATCTCACGTACCCGTGTCGTAATATCTGCATCGGAAAGTTCCTCGGAAATCTCCTTTGCACGAGTGATGACCGTCTCCGGCACGCCTGCAAGCTTTGCCACCTGAATTCCGTAGCTTCGGTCTGCCCCGCCTTTTACAATCTTACGCAAAAATACGATGTCATCACCTTTTTCCTTAACTGCGATACAGTAATTGTTGACACTGTCGATTTTTCCTTCCAGCTCGGTAAGCTCATGATAATGCGTTGCAAAAAGCGTCTTTGCCCCAAGTAGTCTGGCATTGCTGATATGCTCCACTACCGCCCAGGCAATCGATAGCCCGTCAAAGGTACTCGTTCCCCTTCCAATCTCGTCTAGAATCAGAAGACTTTTGCTTGTGGCATTGCGAAGAATATTCGCCACCTCAGTCATCTCTACCATAAAAGTACTCTGGCCGGATGCCAGGTCATCAGATGCACCGACTCTTGTAAATATCCGGTCCACCAGTCCGATATTGGCCTGAGATGCCGGAACAAAAGATCCGATCTGCGCCATCAATACGATCAGGGCGGTCTGTCTCATATACGTGGACTTTCCGGCCATATTTGGTCCTGTGATAATGGCCACACGGTTCTTCTTATCATCCAGATATGTATCATTTGCGATAAACATATGATTCGGGATCATCTTCTCCACGACCGGATGTCTCCCATCCTTGATATCAATGGTTCCCTTTTCATTGATTTTCGGACGCACGTAATGATTCCGCTCCGCCACAAGTGCAAGAGAAGCAAAGGCATCTACCGCTGCAACCGCCCTTGCTGTCGTCTGAATCCGTACAATTTCATCAGCAATCCGGTTGCGCACATCACAGTAAAGCTCATATTCTAACGCGTACAGCTTATCCTCGGCTCCAAGAATCAGGTCTTCCAGCTCCTTGAGCTCCGGAATGATGTAGCGTTCTGCATTGGTAAGTGTCTGTTTTCTTGTATAATAATCCGGTACCATATTTTTGAAGGAATTGGTAACTTCCAGATAATATCCGAAAACCTTGTTATACTTGATTCTTAAATTTTTGATCCCTGTCTTTTCACGCTCTTTCTGCTCCAGCTCGGCAAGCCATGTCTTTCCGTCCGTCTTCGCCTTTCTAAGCCTGTCCACCTCTTCGTGGTATCCGTCCCGGATAATCCCACCTTCCTTCATTGCCATCGGCGGATCATCAATGATTGCTTTTTCCACCAGACTGCACAGATCTTCCAGCGGATCTATTTCCTCATACAATTTCTGAAGCAGCGGACTCTTCATGTCTCCCAGAATCGTCCTGATATGCGGCAGCATGGAAAGAGACGCCTTAAAGGCTGTCAGATCCCTCGGATTGGCCGACTGATAGGAAATTCGTCCTACCAGTCGTTCCAGATCGTAAACCGAGGACAAATATTCCCGGATCTCTTCCCTGGAAATTGCCTCCTTTAAAAGTTCCTCCACCGCATCCAGCCGCTTTATAATCTCCTCTTTATCGATCATCGGCTGCTCCACATATTTCCTCAGGAGTCTGGCTCCCATGGCCGTTTTTGTCTTATCCAGCACCCAGAGAAGGGATCCTCTCTTTTGCTTTTCCCGCAGAGTCTCGCAAAGCTCTAGATTTCTCCTTGTAGAACTGTCCAGTACCATATATTTTCCTGTGGAATATGTGGTAAGCTTCGTCAGATGGGCAAGGGACGTCTTCTGTGTCTCGATTAAATACTGAAGCAGCGCTCCAGAAGCGTTCACGCCGCAATCATAATCTGCGATTCCAAGGCTCTCCAGAGACGCCACCTGAAAATGTTCTTTCAATGCTTTTTTACAAAGTTCCTCGTCAAAATACCAAGCATCCAAGGAAGAAATGGCAACGTGCATCCGATTTTTCAGATCTTCTAACTGAATCCCACTTACATATAGTGCTTCGTTACAGATAATCTCGGATGGTGAAAATTTATAAATCTCATCAAACAACTTGCTCTCGCTGTCTGTTTCTGTCACAAAGTAATCTCCGGTGGAAACGTCCGCAATGGAGATTCCGTATCTTCCCGCGTCGTAGACAATGGCCATGATATAATTATTCTTTGTCTCATCCCTTGTCATGGAATCGATATTGGTTCCCGGAGTGACAATCCGGATAACCTCCCTTTTGACGATCCCCTTCGCCTGCTTCGGATCCTCTACCTGCTCGCAGATGGCAACCTTATATCCCTTCTCTACCAGCCGGGACAGGTAACTGTCCACTGCGTGATACGGTACCCCGCACATTGGCGCGCGCTCTTCCAGACCGCAGTTTTTCCCGGTCAGAGTAATTTCAAGCTCTTTGGACGCTGTCAGTGCGTCATCAAAAAACATTTCATAAAAATCCCCAAGGCGATAAAATAAAATGCAGTCCTTATATTCTTTTTTCGTTTCCATATATTGCTGCATCATTGGTGTTAATTCTGCCACTTTATTTCTCCTTTTCTTTTGCTGCTTGTTCTATTTTATCTTTTTTACTTCCTGTTTTCGTATTCAGGGAACTTTGCCCTGATATTACATTATATCACCATTCTTCGGGCAAAAAAAGAAAAATTTCGTTTTTGTTACCATATCGGGATTTTCGGCTTTTCTTCCCCGTAAAGCGCATGCAGCAGATAACCTCCCAGATAAATTCCGATTGTACAGAGAAATCCAAACAGTGCCATAAAGGGCAGGCAAATCTGTCCGAAGAGCTGAAATGGTACGTTACTGTAGTCCCAGATGCCGAGATTCAGCCATTTATTCACGATGATTCCCGTAATAAATTCGCAGGAAGTCACAAAAACCATGCAGCGAAAAATCTGGATTCCAAGTGGAGCCTGCCACCTTCCGGCAAGCCCCTGTGCTGTGCAGAATACAAGGCACAGTCCGCCAAGCGCAAACATGGTCCAATGGGAAAATCCTCGGAACAGGATTTCAAATGTATAGTAAAGGCAGCCTCCGACTGCCCACAGAAATAAGTATTCACTTAATTTTTTCATAAAAAACGCCCTCACTTTTGTACATTTCCATACATAGTGTGGGCGTTATTTCTGGCATTATGCATCCGCCAGGCTGCCGGATTATTTTTCCACTGCTTCTCCGATGTAATAAAATCCTTTGCACTCTAGAAGTTTCACATCAATGAGCTCTCCGATCTGTTCCTTCGTTCCCGGGAAATGAACAAGCAGATTGTTACTGAGTCTTCCTGTTACGAGGGATGGATCTTGTTCGTTGACCTGCTCCACCAGTGCAGTCTGAATGGTTCCTTCATGCTTTGCGCACTCTTCGGAGGCAATCGTCTGAACTTCCTTTAACAGGCGGTCAAAACGGTCTTTCACCACTTCCTCCGGCACTTGTCCTTCCATGACTGCCGCCGGTGTTCCGGTCCGTTTGGAATAGATGAAGGTAAATGCACTGTCGTAGCGTACCTTTCTCACCACATCCAGTGTTTCTTCAAAATCTTCCTCCGTCTCCTGCGGAAAGCCGACAATTATGTCAGTCGTAAGTGAGATGTCCGGCACTGCTTCCCGGATCTTACGTACCAGTTCCAGATACTGTTCTTTTGTATATCTGCGGTTCATCTTCTTTAAGATCTCCGTGCTTCCGGACTGTACCGGAAGGTGCAGATGATGACAGATCTTTTTGGAAGTTCGCATAACTTCGATAAGCTCATCGGACAGATCCTTCGGATGGGACGTCATAAAACGGATTCGTTCCAGACCGTCAATCTTTTCCACTTCCCGCAAAAGCTCTGCAAACGTCATCGGTTCCTCCAGCGTTTTTCCGTAGGAATTGACATTCTGCCCCAGAAGCATGACTTCTTTCACGCCGTCCTCCACCAGATTCTCGATTTCCCGGATGATATCCCGCGGATTCCGACTCCTCTCCCTGCCTCTCACGTACGGAACAATACAGTAGCTGCAAAAGTTGTTGCAGCCAAACATAATATTGACTCCGGATTTAAACGAGTATTTCCGCTCGCTCGGAAGATCCTCCACGATCCGGTCAGTATCTTTCCATATATCAATGACCATCCGTTCGGATTCAAATCGGGTAGCAAGCACTTCCGCAAATTTATAAATATTGTGGGTTCCAAAAATCAGATCCACAAACCGGTAGCTCTTTTTCAACTTCTCCACCACATGTGGCTCCTGCATCATACAACCGCAGAGTCCGATCAGCATGTGCGGTTTTTTTCTCTTGACGCGGTTCAGCTGTCCAAGCCTTCCATAGACTCTCTGGTTCGCATTTTCCCTGACAGTACAGGTATTGTAAATGACAAAATCTGCCTTTTCTTCCTGATCAATCATCACATATCCGATCTTCTCCAGAATTCCGGTCAACTTTTCAGAATCTCTGGCATTCATCTGACATCCAAATGTGATTACTGCCGCTGTCAGCGGACGTCCAAGTCCCTCTGAAATCTGCCGGACATAGTCTTTGCACTTTTCGATAAAGTAATACTGTCGTTCCGGTTCTGTTACCGGTATATGTTCAATTGCATTTTCATTTGTCTGCATCATATAGCGCTCTCTTTCCTTAATAGTATTATAAGGAAAAGACTAACGAAATTATCCATGAATGTCAAGTACAATATGCTCCGAGATCAGCTTCCACCGACCATTATAAATCTCATCGTCGGGGACTCAGGCGGCCTTAACCGGCCATTTGAGTCTCCACCTGGCTGCGGATACGTCTCCACAAAAATACGGAAAGGATGACCGCAATATAGTCTGTCACGGATTGTCCGAGTATCACGCCGTTCAATCCAAACAGCGCACGGAGCAGATATAATAATGGAATCAGAAGAATTCCCTGCCGTAGTACCGAAAGAATGGTGGCTGGAAGCGCCCTTCCCACGGACTGCATACAGTTCATATTGACAAAGAGAAATCCGATTACTGGTCCGGAGAGCATATAGGCGACGAGCATATCTATACCGTATGAGATTACCTCCTTGTCGCTGATAAAGAGGCGGATGATCTGTTCCCGGAACAGGAAGTACAATGCCGTGGCCGCAATTCCTGCCACAAGGCAACATTTTTTTGTGTAGGATTCCACACCACGGAACCGCTTCATATTTCCGGCACCATAATTGTAACCAAGCAGGGGCTGTACGCCGTTTGCAATACCCATCTGTAAAAAGGTGATAAACATATTGGCCTTAAATACAATTCCGATGGCCGCCACCGGGTCATTACCATATCCTACCAGAAGCTGATTCAGCACGATTGTGGAAACACTCATCAAAGCGGAGAAAATTGCAGTCGGAAGACCGGATCCGCAGACCTTCGTCAGAATCGACTCCCGGATGGTTAAGTCACTCCATTTCAATGAAAGCACCTTGCTTTTCCTCAGGAAATACCAGAGATAATAACCACTTGCCAGGATATTTCCAATGGTCGTCGCGATTGCCGCGCCTGCTGTTCCCTGATTGAGCACGGAAATAAAGATCGGATCCAGAATAATATTGGCAACTGTTCCGATCATGCTGTCAATTCTTATTTCCTGCACAAAAAAGGAAGACCTGCTTCCGCTTTCAGCAGAAGAAAGTCTTCCCTTTTCTTTTTATACTCTTTTAACCTGCGTTACTTGCCGCAATCTTGACACGGCTCCACAGATCACTGATGATCTTTTTTGTATCCGCATTGTACTCAAATACTTCATCGTTTTCATTATCCGTCCGCGGAATGTAGGCATTGATTCCTTCATAGTCTCCGCCTTCCCCGGAAAGATCGTCCAAGACCTCCTGGTTAGCTGAAGTATAACCTACATAACTGGAGTTATCATATGCGCCGTCGTAGTCACTTGCATAGTTGATAAACGCATGAGCAAGGTCCGGATTCTTGGCATTTTTCGGAATAACCATGGCGTCGGACCAGATGTTGGTTCCGGTCTCCGGCATGAAATAGCCCATGTCTTCATTTTCTGCCATGACATAACTTGCATCACCGGAATAGATCAATCCCAACGCTTTTCTTCCCTGTGCCATGTTGTCGATGATCTCATCTGTTACGATTTCGGTATCCATCGTTTCTACGCACTCAACAAGCCATTCGTAAGCTTCATTCAACTCTGCCTCATTCTCGGTATTCATGGAATATCCAAGTGCTTTTAATGCCATCATAAAGGAATCTCGCTCAGAGTCGTACAGATAGACATCTCCTTTATACTTCTGATCGAGGAAAATATTGTATCCTTCTCTTTCCAGATCTTCGATATCAACCTTTGTCTTATCATACACGATTCCCACGGTACCCCAGAAATACGGAACTGAATAGTCATTATTCGGATCATACGGCAGACCAAGTACTGCATCAGACAGCTTATCAAAGCAATCAAGTTTTGATTTATCCAGTTTTTGCAGATAATCTTCCTCAATCAGACGCTGAATCATATAATCACTCGGAACGAGGATATCGTAGGATTCTCCGTTTGCCACCTTGATGTACATCTGCTCATTGGAATCAAAGTTTTCCATCACGACTGTAGTGCCTGTCTCTTCTTCAAAATCACCGATAATATTTTCACCGGTGTATTCACCCCAGTTGTAAATATGGAGTGTCTGGCCTTCAAAAGGACGATCCTTGCCTGTGATGCCTCCTCTTTGCAAAGCGGCAACGGCAATCACGAGAATGCAACATACCGCAACAGCCGGTACCCATTTTTTCCGTCTCACGACTCCTACTTTTTTCGTTCTCTTCGCTGCTATAACTGGAGCCAGATTAATCACAAGGAGCACGATGGTGATGATAACCACCACAAGGGTAGATACTGCGTTGATACTCGGATTAACACGTTTACTCATCGTGTATACCACGATACTTAAGTTCTTCACACCGCTTCCTGTGACAAAGTAAGAAATAATAAAGTCATCCACTGACATAGTAAATGCAATCAGCGCACCGGAGACAATTCCCGGTGTAATCTGCGGCACAATGACTTTTGTCAATGCCTTAAATGGTGTGGCCCCAAGATCCATGGCCGCATCCGCCAGGTTCGGATCCAGAGAGCGGATCTTTGGCATGACAGAAAGCATGACATAAGGAATACAAAAGGCAATATGTGCCAGCAGCATGGTGACATACCCTTTTTCTACCTTAAAGGTGATGAACAGGAGCATGAAGCCGATCGCTGTCACGATCTCCGGATTCATCATCGGAAGATTATTGACCTGTTCCATGATATTGCGGATTACTTTTCTGGAACTGGACAATCCGATTGCTGCCACTGTACCGACGACAGTTGCCACAATGGTAGCAAGAATCGCGATACTAAAAGTAGTATACAATGCAGTCATCATATCCTGAGACTCCAGCATGTGCTGATACCAGCGCAGGGAAAATCCAGTAAAGTGGGTCAAAGATTTTCCATCGTTGAAGGAGAAGATGATCATATAGAGGATCGGCAGATAGAAAAATGCGATCATCAGAATCATCAAAGCCTTCCCTAAAGTTCGTTTCTTCTTTTTCATGCTTTTGCCCCCTTTCCGCCCTGATTTCTTGTTTCAATTTTACGCACGAGCATCATCAGGAGCATCATGATCACTGCCATAATCATGGAGATGGCACTTCCGAAATTCCATTCCCCGACTGTAATAAACTGGTTTTCAATCATATTTCCGATAAGGAAATACTGTCCGCCGCCCAGAAGTTTCGGGATAAAGAAAGAGCTGACTGCAGGCAGGAATACCAGTGTAATTCCATTGATGACTCCTGGAAGAGACAATGGAAGTGTTACTCTCCGAAAAGTCTGCGCCGGAGTTGCTCCAAGATCCGCGCTTGCCTCCAGCAGAGAATGATCCATCTTGCTTAAAGACGTCTGGATCTGCAGAATCATAAATGGCAGAAAGTTGTACACCATACCAAGTAGCACCGATCCTTCTGTATAAAGAAGTTCTACATCTCCCAGGCCAAAGATTCCAAGGATTCGCTGAACGATTCCGCCCTCGCTGAGAATACCGATCCATGCGTAGGTTCTTACCAGCATGTTAATCCACATCGGTATTGTGATACAAAGAATCAAAATATTCTGTACCTTTTCATTACTCCTGGCAATAAAATATGCTGCCGGGTATCCGAGGATCAGACAAATAATCGTTGTCTTAATTGCAATTAATAAAGATCTCCACAAAATCAGAAGGAAATCCGGATCTGTAAAAAATTTAATGTAATGATCCAGTGTCAGGGAAAAGGAAATAATACTATTTCCCGGCTCCATGACTGAATACATGGCAATCAGCGCCATAGGAAGTACCAGCATCAATGCGGCCCAGATAATATACGGGATCGCCAGCTTTGAAAATCGTTTCATTTAAAATACCTCCCTGGACATGACATGGATATCCTCCGGGAAAAAGGTAAGCCCTACCTCCTGTCCCTCTTCGGTATAGTCTGTTGTGTGGATTTTGAATTCCCGTCCTGTCGTGGAGAAAGTGATCTGATATACCCCCTCTTTAACATTTTCCGGCTCAAAATCGTAGTCAACGCTAAGATCCACGGATTCATCTTCATTACTGAGCTTCCATCCCTGTGCACCTGCCCAGGTTTTCAGATCTGTATCAAGAGCCTGTGACTCTATGATCTCATCCACCGTTTTAAAAAAGTTGAATGCCATGACACCTTCATTTGCCTTTTCATTTTTAACAAACGGCTGATCCACTACATGAATATTTCGTACAATACTTGTCCCATTGGATGTAGAGAAGGTAACTGGATATTTTCCCTCTTCTTTTTCCAGACTGTATTCTACCTTGGCAATGGAAATCAGTTCATCCGCCTCCGGGTCCCACGCCTGAGCATTGGAAAGGGCAATGATCTCCTTGTCATCCAGTTCTTCCACGTCGTCAATATCCACGTAGAAATCATTGGCACTGATCATCTCTTTGCCGTCCTCACTCTTTACATCCTGATTTCGAATCACACGCATATTGACGGTGACACTTGTTCCTGGAACAGTCTCCACCATAATCTCATAATGAACACCCTTAAACAGGACACTTAATACTTCTCCTGTCATCTTACCGTCTTTGACATCCACAATGTCGATATCCTCCGGACGGATTACCACATCTACCGGTTCGTTCTCCTTAAATCCAAAGTCCACACAGTCAAAAGTAATATCATCAAAGCGCACCTTGTAATCTTCCACCATAGTTCCAGGGATAATATTACTCTCCCCGATAAAATTCGCCACGAAACGGTTTGCCGGCTCATTATAGATATCCTCTGGAGATCCTACCTGCTGGATTTCCCCGTTTTTCATGACCACGATCTTATCGGACATGGTCAATGCCTCTTCCTGGTCATGGGTAACAAAGATGAAGGTGATTCCAACCTCCTGCTGAATCCGTTTCAGCTCGTACTGCATCTCCTTGCAGAGCTTCAAATCCAGCGCCGCCAAAGGCTCATCCAACAGAAGTACTTTTGGCTCATTAACCAGCGCTCTCGCGATGGCAACCCTCTGCTGCTGGCCGCCGGAAAGAAGTGTCGTATTTTTATCTTCGTATCCCTCAAGCCCGATAAGCTTCAGCATCTTCATGACCTTCTGGTCGATAACATCCTTACTCATCTTCTTGATTTTCAGTCCAAAAGCGATATTTTCATATACACTCAGATGCGGAAACAAGGCATATTTCTGGAAAACCGTATTTAACTCTCTCTCGTAAGGAGGCTTTTTACTGATTTCCTCCCCATCAAAAATCACAGAACCTTCATCCGCATCCAGAAAGCCTCCAAGAATACGCAAAAGTGTTGTCTTACCACAGCCGCTCGGACCTAAAAGAGTGACAAATTCGTTTTCATAAATATCCAGATTGATCCCTTTTAAGACAATCTGGCCATCAAAATTTTTCACAATATTGCGAAACTCGATCAGTTTTTTCTCTTCCATCTCATTTCTCCTTCCTAGAACATTGGCGGCGTTGTGATCCATAGGATCTTCGCATCGCCGGTACCGTGATTGTACAGATAATGACTCTTGGACCCGTCCATATAGAACGTCTCATGAGCCTTCACCTTATACTTTTTCCCCTCTTGTACGATGGTTACGCTTCCTTTCAGCACATAACCGAACTCCTGGCCCTGGTAAGCGGAGAGCACGTGACTCTTTTTTCGCGGATGTAGTGTCAGAATGATCGGCTCCATCTCATTTTTCTGTGCGTTTGGGACAATCCATTGGATTGTATAATCTTCCTGCTCATCCACAAAGAAATCCTGTACAGGAAACACGATTTGCTTCTCTTCCTCTTCATGAAAGAAATCGGACAGATTACTTCCCAGCGCTTCCAGGATATCCTCAAGCGTGGCAATACTCGGCGTGGTCAACCCACGCTCCACCTGTGAGAGAAATCCTTTTGTCAGCTCGCTACGAGATGCTAAATCTCCAAGAGTCAGATCATTCTGCAGCCTCAATTCTTTCAATTTCTTTCCAATGTCCACTTACCGCACCTCCGGTTTTCTAATACTATACTTTTTGTTCAAAATACGCGAACTGAATTTAATTATACATCCTCGCTGACAAAATGCAACAGATTTTGATGATTTTTTCACATTTCGTTTGCCTTCATAAAGAGGCCGACTAGACCATAAATAATCTTACACAAGGGCAGGTATGATTTCATACGAAATCATACCTGCCCTTAAAATTTATCCACTGAAAAGAATGTGTTAAAGAATTTACCGTTTTTACTTTTGATGATCTGCAAACTATGTCTCCTCTTCCAAAATCCGCAGCAGCAAGTCTCCCATCCCAACCCGATAACCACTCGCTCCATAAATCACATTGAGTCCTCCTTTTGTCACAGCGATAATCGGAAGTTTTTCATGATCCACATACAGTCTTCTTCCGACTGTCGGAACATGATTCTCAAAGTCATCTTCATACACCCGTATCTGTGGGAATGTCTCCATTACTTTGGCAAAATGTCCCCATGACTGTTTTGACCGGATAAACAAAAGGATTCGGGAAGACCATGGAGTAAAACGTTCCTGTTCTTCCAGCATTTCATTAAAAATATGTTCCGTCGGTTCCTCTCCTTCCCCTGCCCAGATCAGCACATGACTTCCTTTTTCTGTCAGAATTTCGGAAGAAATTTCTTGACCATCCAGATCCCTCACTGTAAATTCTGGAAGAGAAAGGGACTCCAACATCTCGGAAAGTTTTTCTTCGCAGAATTGCAATGTAATCTCTTTTCTGCAGCCAGAAGAAAGCAATATCTGGCACTCCCGGGCGTGAACCGTTCCGTTTGGCAGACGGGAAGACGTCAGAATCCGGTAAATTCCAGCCTCAAGATGGATCTCTTTCTTTCCATTATCCCATCCTACATCTGTGAACCGGAGAGGGGACTCATTTCCTTCCGTTAGTCTTGTAATACTCCAATTCAAACCATACCGCCACATTTTGGGATTTTTCGTGTGCAATACGAGAACTGCTGATTTCGCCCGATCCGGATCAGCTGAAAAGAATCTTCCATCTTTCCAGTACTGAGCGGTTCCATCCTCTGGACAAAGTCTTGCCGGAATTCCAAAACTCCTCGCCATTGCAACGAAAAGAACACGTTTTGAGCGGCCGCTGCCGCACCGCATCCGGTAGCAGGCTGTCGGTGTCGTAAGCACGGTGCATCTCTCCTGCTCCGGACATTCCCGGATTTCCTGCTGAATCTTTTCCCAAAGTCTGCCGGGATCCTTTCGATATTTCTCCTGTTCTTTGATGCCGATTTTCCTCTGGAACCATCCACGATATTCCGTCAGTATTTCATCCTCCACTCTCGGGTTCAAAAGTGCTGTCATGAAAATTTTCTCTGGTACTGTATTCCAGTATGGGAGTGCCCCTTCCAAATGATCAAGAAGAACCTTACATCGTACATCCGTCTGATCTTTTGTAGTCAATGTCTTTAGTAATTGCTCTCCTATTTTCCTTTCCTGCGAATTTTTCGATTCCAGACAGTCTAGAAATGTTTCTAGCTCTGGATTAACCCATTCTTTTCGCTTTTTCTCCTGTTTTTTTCTCAGAAATACAAGGCGTTCGTTCCCTTTTTTCTTCTGCTCCGGATTTGGTCTTTTGCTCACTGGAGCACGATCATGGGGCGGAAACATCTTCAGATCTCTCCATTCTTCTGTCTCCGGACAGCAGTCCATCGGTCTGGCAAGCGTTAATGTGCAGCTTCTGCTCTTTCGTGTGTCCAGAATCTCATCCGCATACCGTCCCTGTTCTGCTGCGAACAGATGAATGCTTCCTGCCCCTGTGCTTAAAGAAGCTATTCCGCGCTCATCCGTCCGGCATTGTGCGATCGGACGGAACGCAGCATAGTTAAACACTTCAAACCACACAGGAATTCCTGCAGCCGGACACCCCTCTTCGTCTACCACTGTCACTTCTATCTTTTTCACATCATCAGCATATCTGGAAAGTACATTTTCCACCACGACCATACCGTCTTTTCCAATCACTTCTTCCATTTCGCTTTTCTGGTACGCATCCTCCTGTCCGGCAAATTTGATTCTGCCGTCGAAGCGTCTGGCATGAACCAACATCGCCCGGGAGGCAGCATATTCAAACCAGCCCAGATCCAGAAGAGGTTCCGGTTCACAAGCTCCTAGAAAATGCCACGTTCCATCAATCCATACTTCTATCCAGGCATGATTGTCATCACAATGGGACCAGTACGGTGCATACACCTGTCTGGCTGGAATTCCCACGCTTCTAAGGGCATTAACGGTAAAGACTGATTCTTCACCACATCGTCCATATCCTCTTTGCCAGACAGAAAAAGCCGAAAGAGTCCTGTCATCCCCTGCTTCATAGGAAACTTCCCCCGCACACCAGTAATTGACTTCCAAAGCTTTCTTCTCTATGTCTTTGTCTTCTATCTGATCTTTCAATTCCTGATAGAACAGACTTCTGCATGGACGGATTTCTTCCTCATTGACCCGGTGGTAAAGAACATACTGCAAAAACAATTCTTCTGGTAGTTCCTGTACGTACGCATTCTCTTTATACAGCCGCACTCCATGGCGTGCAAAATCCAGAAATGTCTCCACCGGATAATTTCCAATATCACTGTACGGCATGGATGCGTAAAGATACCGCATCGCATCTGCTTCTGTCGCAGGAAGAGACCGTATATACTGATCCGTCGGTTCCATAAATTTTCCCAGATTCTCCTTGACCTTACGGTATGCCTCCTCGATTTTCTCTCGGCTCTGTTCTGAAAACATCTGCTTTCTCTCCTTTGTTTGCTGTTCGATTTTTTCTACTTTTCCTCTTTCTCCTGTTTCGGTTTTTTGCTTAAAGCCTCTTTAGAATTTCTGCGGCCTGACGCACCTTTTCTTCGGATGTCTGAAACAGTATATATTCACTGATATCTGCAATTCCCATATGGACATCCGGATTTCGGTATTTCATCCGACTTTCAATTCTGGCTTTTGCCGACATATGCCATGCCCGAATTCCAGTTTGATAGAAAAGTGTTTCCAGGTTTTCTGGTGTCACGCCTCCGCCTGCCTGAATCTGGATCTCACCCTGACTTTCTTTTTGAAGTTCCCGCAAAAGATCTGCTCCTTCCACGCAGCTGTCCTTTTGTCCGGATGTCAGAATCGTCTGAATTCCAAGATCTTTTGCTATCTGAAGTGATTTCAACGGGTTAGGGCAGACATCAAATGCCCGGTGAAGTGTTACCGACATATCTCCCCGCTCCTCCAGAAGCCTTTCCATCCTGTCCCGGTCAATGCTTCCATCCGGGGTCAGGATGCCGATGACAATTCCATTTGCTCCAAGTTCCCGGAACATTTTGATCTCTTCTTTAATTTGCTCCATCTCATAGTTTGAATAACAAAAATCACCAAATCTTGGCCGGATCAGTACATGAACCGGGATCTCCACTGCACGTCGAACCACCTCAAAGAGTTTGGGACTCGGCGTGGTTCCTCCGATAATCAGATTCTGACAAAGTTCCAGCCTTGTAGCCCCGCCTTTTTCGGCCGCTATTGCAGACTCTACCGAGTCTACACAGATTTCCAATATGTATTTCTGCATATTCATTCCTCTTTCTCCTGACCATCAGGGATATTATTCTATTTTTTTCAACCATTTCATTTCTACACTTTGCGGATATTATACCGCAGTTTGAAGAAGAACAACAGCAGGAACCGAAAATCTGCCGTTAAAATTTATGCCACAGCACTGACGTCATGCGGATTACACCATAAAGAAGCAGTATTCCAAATGTTTGCCACGAAGTGATTTTTTCATACCAGATCGCCCCTTTTGGGAGGCAGAATAAGAGTTTTCCGACCACACTTGCGGGATCTGCCGTACTGAAATCTTCGCGTTTGTTGGCATCTCCCTTTGTAACAAGCCCTTCGGGTGTCTTTTCTATCAGTCGATGTAGCACCAGTTGGTCATTCTCCATCCAAAAAGCAATAACATCACCCGATACAGTATCGCTCTCCTTACAGTACCAGATATAGGCCATATCCCCTTCCTGTATATCAGGTGCCATAGATCCTGATAATACCCGGACAGGTAAAATTCCAAATGCGGTTGGACAGGCAAACATCACAACGTAGCATGCCGCACACAAAATCAAAATCGTATCCATCCTTCGAAACCACTTACTCATCAGGCCTCCGTTTTCTGATCAGGACGAAAACCAGACTGGCAGATCCTATCAGCAGCAATAACAGAAACAAATGACTTTCTTCTCCGGTTTTCACGGTTTCCTGTCGTTCCTCTTGCAGAAAATCTGCTTCCTGTGTCTCGGAAATTGCCCGGAATGTCCACGTCATCTGAGCATTCAGAAGACGGTAGAGATTATCCATTTCTTCTGGGAAATAAAGAGTGAACAGCAGACTGTCTTTCTCATCCTGTGCGTAACGCTCCAGCAGAGCAAACCGGTCTGTCTGGTACTCCTGAACGGTTCCCTGATATAATATAGCACCGTTGCTCCTTTCGATTTTGAGTTCCACTGGATTTAACAGCTCCTGTTCCTCCGACTCCAGTTTCCAATATACTGCTTCTGACTGTTTACATCCGTTTTCAATCTGGATTTCTCCCTGAATCGTATCTCCAGGAACAACCGTCCCCATCTCCGAAAAGAAACCGTCCGGCACAGTAATAATTTTGTCTCCTTCAACTACGACACGACAGAGTCCTTTTTGAGGTACCGCCACACGAAGCTGATTTTCTTTATCTTCCTCTGAAACTTTCTGGATTGTAATATCTCCCCAGGGATTTTCCGATTCAAAATCTGGTGTAAAATTTCTGCTTTGCACGGCATCAGCTGTCACATAAATGTGGATTTCGTCCTCTTCTTCCTGCTCCCAGTTTTCCGGTAATAGAAACGAGGTAAACAACTCTTCCTTTTCTCCATGTTTTAAAATTTCCATATCATAGAAATACTCTCCCTTTTGCACACAGTCATCGGGCAGTCCCAGGAATGAAGCAGAAGATATTTCCTGATTGCTTTTTGATTCGGTTCGAACCCGGTAGCGGATAAAACAGTCTTCTCCCAGATTTTCAATCTCCATAATCATGGGAATCTCCTGCCCCGGCAAGATGTCTTTGACATCTTCCCATTCCTGCTTTTTTTCAGTATCCCCATACCGGTTCATCCGGATACTGACCCCGCCGGACTGGATATCCGTTGTTACAAAAGCTTCTTTTTCCGCTGCCGCCACATGAATACCACCAAGTATCCAGAGAGCCACTATCACTGCAAGTTGTCTTCCTTTTTTCACCTTTCCACCTGCTTTCCAAATACATTGATCTCAAGATCATTGTGGCTGAAGTCTCCATAATTCACCAGTTCATTGCAGAATGTTGCCTTTGCCATATCGTGGTCTTTTATGTCCAGTCTGACCATGCTGCCCTCGATGCTTCCGTTCTCCACCTCTTTGATTCCTGTCATCCGGTATCTGGAAACCAGGATTTCCCGGACTGTCCAGATACCGGCAGGGATCTGCATGGTAAAGGATTTCCTGTATACACCATCTTCTTTAAACTGTTCCGGAATTTTCATGGCCTCATAATACGTCCGTTTGATTCCGTTATAGTCTGTCCCAGTGATCTGGAACAAAAAGACAGGTGTTCCAAATTCATCCCACTTCCCTTTTACTTCTTTTGTAATTGTAAGAACAGGATTTTTTTCATATACTACACGGATATGATGATCTGAATTAACTTTAGTGAATGAATAACTGGATATGTGCTGATTTTTATCGGTTTCTTTTTGATCGACGTTAACCGACTTCAGATAGTATCCCAGCATAGGAGAATAGGTGACCTGCATCGTCCCTCCCGCGGGAACTTTCAGATTGGAAGCAGTAATCGAACCATTTTTCGCTTCCGTTGTGATTTGATAATAGAAGGATGTCTTGACCTTCTCTGTTTCTTTTGGTGTTTTCTGATCTACGCTCAGTTCTGCCCTGTTAGATACCACATTAGATGTACCAAAAACATACTCCGGACGCTTATGTACCTGGATACGCACTTCAAAGCTTCTGCCATAAATCCATGCGGAAGACGTATCTCTTGCGGATACTTTCACCTGATCAGAAGTCCCTTTTGTTATCTGGATATAAAATTTTGTGCTGACATCCTGCTGATTGTCCGCATCATACACGACAACTTTGTCCACCGTCAGAGCTTCCGGCATAGGATCTGTCATAACCAGACTCCGGTAGTAATCAGCTGGCTGACATTCCGGTATTTTAAAGTTGATCCGATATGTAAACGCATCCTCTCCATGAACTTCCGTCCGGTCTACACTTTTCACCGGAACCGGCGGAGTAAATGGTCCATATCCCCTTGCTGAGCCTGCAATCCATCCGAGAATTGCTCCTGCAATCGTAGATTCTTCTACACTTGATTCGCCGACCAGATGTTCCTGAAAGCGTTCGTAATCTTTTTTTACTTTTTCGGAGACATATTTGGTGTATGTAAAACTACTAGGAAATGCTACTCCTCCTCCCACACGGAGAGTAAACGAGGATGCATTTTCATACTGTACCTGAACACTGTCTTTTTCATATTCATTGGAAGTAATATTTTCTGCGTAAAAATAATAAAATCCATCCCGATCGATATAGTATATCCGGCTGTCTTCCGGAAC
The DNA here is from genome assembly GCA_963559135.1 of uncultured Sellimonas sp. GTDB lineage: Bacteria > Bacillota > Clostridia > Lachnospirales > Lachnospiraceae > Sellimonas. Next base: position 48,135 of record CAUWJP010000001.1, on the reverse strand, counting down.
TGCAATCCCTGATGTCGCATCGATTTTTTTCACACCGAAAATCTGTCCGTAATCCAGATCATCCGCCCGGTAGGTCATATTGACAGCAAGGGGACGTCCCTGATCATCCAGGATCTCCATCTTTGCCTCATACCAGATATCACTGAATGTCAATCCATAAAAATCTGTCGTAAGGGAAAGCGCGACCCCTAGAACCGGATAATACCGTTCACCTGCTTCCGTTCGGTAAGAGGGCCAGTCTGTAAACGTGATCCTGAGATTCGTATTTTTCCCTTTATAACTCCCCATATTGGTCATATAACAGGAGATCTTTCCTTTTTGGGCGTCGCTGGTTACGATCTGTCCCCACCGTTCAATTCCACTTCCTGTCTGATGAAACAGTTGAGGGTTGGCAATTCCGCTTGTATCTTTCCAGATACAGGTTGTATGTTCTGTCCTTTTCAGGCGGAACGAATAATTGGAATCTTCCTCCTCCCCGTATTGTTTCACTGTAATTGGCGAACCGGCCTTCCCTGCTGCCTCCAGCGCGCTGACATGTCCTGCACTCTTTACCGTGAATGTCCCTGTACAAGCTAGAAGCAACGCCAAAGCCATTCCCTTTTTCCATATGCTCTTTTTCATCTTCCACTCTCCTGTTCTCCCCGGATGGAAGCAAATGCTTCCTGAGGTGTCTGAAATCCCTGCGTCTGCACGGTCTCTTCATAGATCAGAATCCTAAATGCCTCTTCTGTCTTTCCGGTTGTCACACTGGTAAAGAGCGGTTCTGTCTTTTCGTTTCCATTCAACACTGACCGATAGTAATAATAGCCATCCGCCTGTTTTTCTGTCCAGTGTTTCGTATCAAACGCAATGGACAACGGGATCTCCGACTGATCTTTCTCAACAAAAACCCGAACATAACATGGTGTGTCTGTTTGATTTCTGACAGAAACGGTTTTGTCGTAAGTCATATCTGGACTGACTGTATCCGGCGGATCAAAATTCTCTTCGATCGTAGAGGTATTATCACCAACCTGAAGTACATTATTCTTCTCATTGCGGTGCGAAAAATAGGCTGACACTTCCGGCATTTGAATGAATTGTACCGATATTCCGGTCAAAACGAGAGCCGATAAAACCAAAACACAGGGAGTTTGTTTGCTTTTTCTCATTGTAATCTCCCTTTCTATTTATTGGTTCTGCTTCATGTAGATCTGGAATACATCTGAAGGTACTTTGGATTCTCCGATGTGTTCCGCCTGAATCGCATAGCTTTTCACTGGAATATTCAATGTTTCTTCGTCAATCTGTCCCTCAATGGCATTGACCAGAGTAACACTGTCAAAAAGAGGAGGCGTCGTCTCTCCTTTCTTCAGCACCGTACACTCAGTCTCGGTTCCATAGGCATAAATATAGCTTCTGGCCGTCACGTTTCCCGATGTGGTAATATCAGAACTCTGGACTTTGACCCAGCCGTCATTTATCTGATAGGTGAAAAGCTCTGTATCTGCTGCCGGCAGCTTTTTCCCATCTGTACCAACCGTAATAATCTTTTTCACCGGAACCTGAATTTCCATAAACGCATAGGCATCGTTGGATCCGGTATTGGTAATTCTCGGGTCTTTTTTTATCGTCTGATTCGGCGTAATATCAGTTTTCTCATCCGTTGGAACATCTTCCCATTCCGGTTCCTCCAGATCTGTTTTTACACTTCCCACCGTCAATGTATTTGTCTTTTCCTGGGTATCTGTAAAATACGCGGAAATCCCGCCAATCGCTGCAGTCGCGGCTGCCATTGCCAATGCAATGACCGTGATGTGTTTCCATATTCTTTTTTTCCTCATATCATTTCCTCCATGTCATATCTACTGGCTGCACAAAATATGATCAGACTCTCAATGGCCTCACCCCCTCTGAACATGAAGTTTTCTTTCATTCGGGATTCCGAAACAGAATTCGTTTCGGTCTCAAATAGATAAATATAGAAAATTAGATCAGGGCAAAGATCTGCCCCTGTTAGAAATGTCTAAAGTATAGCATGCCGTTTGTAAAAAAGCAAGGAAAAAGACTGCGTATTTTGCAGTCTTCCTTTTGCCTTACTATACAAATTGATTCCGTTTAGGATCGTACTTATAGTCAATTCCGGAAAGTGTGCCGCAGATCGTCTCTTTTCCAATTTCAAGATCTTCGCACAGTGCATCCAGAGTCGGATAATAATCCCGCAATTTCATATTTATAGTGCTAAGAAGCATCACTGGATCTTTGGGCAGGTCTGCCATCGTTTCTCACATCCTTTTCTTATTCATAACAATGCTGGTCGGTAATTATTCTCTGCGGCCGGATATCATATAATCCGGCAGGTATCTGTTCCACAATCTGCTCTTCAAAGCAGACTGCCGCCGTGTCAAGACCCGGATGTTTTGCCAGATACCGATCATAAAATCCGCCTCCGTAACCGATCCGGTTCCGATTTCGATCAAATGCTGCTCCCGGAATAATTACAAGCGCCTGCTTCTGTGGGTGTTCTTCAAATGCAGCACACTCTGATTTCGGCTCCTGAATCCCGTAACATCCTTGTTCAAAATCCTCCCACGTCCGAACCAGAAAGAATTCCATTGTCTTTCCATTCACCCTGGGACAAAAGACTCTTTTTCCTGCCTTCCATGACCATTCCATCAAAAGCGTAGTCTCGGCCTCAGACCGGAAATGGCGATAAATTAAAATGGAGGACGCCCCTGCAAAACAAGGCATCCCGCAAAGCATTTCCGCAATCCGGACACTTTTTTCCCTTCGCAGTTCGTCCGGTATGCTGTTTCTGATATCAAGAACCTTTTTTCTGATTTCGTTTTTTTCCATATTTTTCACCAAGATTGACGATTGTCCCGTCTTTTTCTTTGATTGAAATGTTATTGAGCTGTCCCCTGAGATTCTCACGGAATGACTCGATGTATTCCTGGCGCAAAATTTTCTGCTCTTTTTTCTCTTCTTCTGTCAGCCCCTCTGACTTCGACTTATGATAGAGCTCATTGATTCTTCTGATTTTTTCTTCTTTCATCTTTTTGTACCTTTCCTGTCAACTGGAGTAATTCTCCAGAAATCCGTAAAGCTTTTCCACCGTCCGGATTTCCTTTCCCTCCTGAATTTCCTGCCTGACATCCTCAGGCAGATCTTCTACGACAATGTTTGTATATTCATAAATTGTTTCTTTGTCTGCTTTATATACGGCGACGAAACCATTTAGATCCTTGAGGTAAAACACTTCTTCCTTGCTGACACTCCCTTCCGCTGCTACAGCGTCCTCCTCTTCCTTTACAGACTCCATGATTTCCTGCTTCATCCTTGCTTGCTCTTCTGCCTGCTTTTTGGAATACTGAAAACTGAACTGATATGCTGCTCCGATCAATGCAACACAACCAATAAAGAGAACAAAAAGTCCGATACTGTATTTTTTCATAGAAGCACACTCCTTTTTTATACAGTATCTGCCTTCTTATTCAAATTTATACAAGGTTTCCCAAAAGACGTTCAAACGGAAGTCCGGCACGCTCTTCACCTGCTTCCCCGGCTTTCTCTCTTAAACAGTCTGCAACAAACGCATGTGCTTTCAACGCCGACTCTTTAAGCGAAGCCCCGCTAAGAATGGCGCCACAGAGCACTGCGTCAAACAAATCCCCTGTTCCATGAGAACGGTACGGAATCTCTGGTTCTTTACAGATTTCCATGGTATCTCCTTCCAGAACCGCCATGCCGATTTCGTCTTCTTTTGCTTTCGTTCCTGTGATAACGCCGTCTTTCATTCCCATTTTCCGAAGCCTTTCCACAACCTTTTCAAGTCCCTCTTCCGACTGACATTCGGAATAGGGAAGACCGCTTAAAAATGCCGCCTCCGTCAGATTCGGAAGCAGAAGATCCGCTTTCCCAAGAAGGGGAATCAGGGCTTCTTTATATGTTTCGTCAAAATTAGAATAATACTTTCCATGATCTCCCATAATCGGGTCAAGGATTACCGATGGTTCAGACTCCATATCCAGAAGTTCGGAAACAGTCTGTGCCATTTCTGCATTTCCAAGATAGCCGACAAAAATACAGTCAAACCGGATCTGTTCCCTTTGGAAATGTCTAAGACTTTCTTCCAGATATGTACCAGGAACCGGAAGAATTTCCGGTCTGCCGAATCCCCCAGTATGAGTCGACAGCAGCATGGTCGGAAGAGGGCATACCTCAATTCCCATAACGCTTAAAACCGGAATCATATTCATCATGGCCGCTTTCCCGACCGAGCACAGATCGTGGATCAATAACACTCGTTTCATCCCATGCACCTCTATTTTAATAAATGTGCTTTCCGCAAAATTCCCGCAATCTTTGCCCCCTTCGGAAGCGCAAGAATCTCCACTTCTGTTAGTCCGCCGATCGCAAGAAGGCTGACCGTATAGATACATACGCCCGCCACGATCGAAATTACCGTTGCAACTGCATCACTGATCACAAGGGCCAATACAAACTGAAGCGCAAAAATAACACCACCCATGATGATGGATGCTATTGCCGGATATACGAAAGTACGTTTCTTTTCCTGCACATATCCAACTGCTTCCCGAAGATCATGCGCATTTAAGATGCACATAGCAAGACCAAAGATCACCTTACTTGCAACAACTGCATAGATGCTCCAGTGGAAAAATACGAGCATAATAAACAGGGAAACAATATGGATTACAAGGGAAGTCGCAGCATTTTTCACCGGCGACATCATCTTGTTGACTCCTTGCAGCACTGCATTGGTCAGCGTAGATGCCGCATAGAAGATAATCGAGATTGCACCGATCCGGAACAGATTGGCTGCCACTGTATTATCGATGGAGCTCCAGATCAGATCCAGCATCGGTTTTGGTATTACGATAAATGCGACTGCACTTGGCACTGCAATCAACATGGTTACACGCATCGCCATCTCAATTTTCTGATGTACCTGCTCCCGGTTTCCGTTTTCATATGCACGCACAAGCGGCGGCACGATCGAAGATCCGAGCGCATTTGCCATAAAAAGCGGCACGTTAAACAGCGTATAGTACTGTCCCAGACTTCCAAGCAGGTCTGCACAATGCTCCTCTGTGAATCCCTGGGCGGACATGATACTGCTGAACATGGCACTGTCAATAACGTTCTGAATATTGTACACGGTAGAGCTTAAAATAACCGGTGCAATCGTAAGAATCAGCACCTTGAAAATAAATCCAAAGCTCTCCATCTCTACGGTTTTGTCCCGTCTGATTTTATTCCGCAGTTTTCCGCGGTATGCATAGAAAATCAACACAAGGAAAATCAGCGCAACCAGACCGCCGGCGATAACGCCAAGTGTGGCACCCGCTGCCGAAAAAGCCGGACCGTAAAGATCGTTTCTCTGCTCAGATCCCACGCTCTTTCCGTACTGAAGCAGAATATAAGCTCCAATAATACTGACAATCGCATGAACAACCTGCTCCAGAATCTGTGATACCGCAGTTGGCACCATAGAACCACGTCCCTGAAAGAAGCCTCGTAAAACTCCCATCACGGAAACAATGACAAGTCCCGGCGCCAACACCCGCAACGCATAGGCGCTCATGCTCATCTTCATAACCCCACCTGCAAGAAAATCGGCGCCAAAGAAAATAATCAGACTGACAATTCCGCCTACTACTAAGGTCAATAATAATGCCGCTTTAAAAATCCGAAACGCATTTTTTTCCTGATTTTTGGAAAGTCTTGCGGAAACCAACTTGGAAACCGCAAGCGGCATACTGTAAGATGTGAGAATCAGTGCAATACTGTAAATCTGATATGCCACCTCGTAAAATCCCTGACCAGTCGTCCCCATAATGTTCAGAAGTGGGATCCGATAGATCATTCCTATGATTCTGGAAATCATTCCAGCTGCCGCAAGGATTCCTCCCTGCACCAGAAATTCATTTCCATTTTTCTTTTTATCCATAAAACACCCCGCTATTTTGTTTCGTCTTTTGCAGTTCCTGACCTGGAAATTCCCAGGCGCTCCAGAATTTCATTTTGCTTCTTTTCCATAACAAGCCTTTCCTTCTCTTCCATATGGTCATATCCAAGAAGATGAAGCATGCTGTGCGCAATCAAAAAGGCGTACTCCCGTAGTGGAGAATGTCCATATTCCTCTGCCTGTGAGAGTACTTTTTCCTTTGAAATTACAATATCTCCGAGAAGCGCTTCCCCAGTCTCTGGATGAAAGCAGTCCGGACGTTCCTCCAGGAAATCAAATTCTCCCGCTGTTTCATAATCAATCATCGGAAAAGACAGTACGTCCGTCGGGCGGTCAATTCCTCTCTGTTCGCGGTTCATCTCCCGGATTGATTCATTGTCTGTGAGCAGGATCTCTACTTCCGCTTCATATGGAAATCTTTCATAATCAAGGGCTTCTTCCACCACCTGCTCTGCTACTTTCCGGCATTCTACCGGAAGTCTGATTTCTGATTCCTCTTCTAAATATATTGTCATATCAACCTCTATGTCTTATATTTTTTCTTCTGTTTCCCCGTTTCCCGCTCTCTTCCTTTTTCTCGTAATTCTCATAAGCCTTTACGATTTTCTGAACAAGCGGATGTCTTACAACGTCCCTGCTGGTCAAACGGCAGACACTGATCCCTTCCAGTCCATTCACGACTTTGACTGCCACATCAAGACCTGATGTCTGTCCGGACGGCAGATCCTTTTGTGTCTCATCACCGGTAATTACAACCTTTGACCCGAATCCAATTCGTGTCAGAAACATTTTCATCTGAGCCGGCGTTGTATTTTGCGCTTCATCCAGAATTATAAATGCATTATCAAGTGTCCGTCCTCTCATATAGGCAAGCGGAGCCACTTCGATAAGTCCTTTCTCTGAATTTTTCACGAAGCTCTCTGCCCCCATAATCTGATAAAGCGCATCATAGAGGGGCCGCAGGTACGGATCAATTTTGCTCTGCAGATCTCCCGGAAGAAATCCAAGCTTCTCTCCCGCCTCGATTGCCGGCCGGGTCAGAATGATCCTTCCTACTTCATTATTTTTGAATGCCGAGATTGCCATGGCCATTGCAAGGTAGGTCTTCCCTGTTCCGGCCGGTCCAAGCCCAAAGACAATCATATCTTTTTTAATTGCATCCACATAATTTTTCTGTCCCAGTGTCTTCGCTTTGACCGGCTTACCCTGAACCGTATATGTCACAACCTCTTTATCTATTTCCAGAACATCGCCTTTTTCATCATTTTCCATAGCCAATGAAATGAGATAGTCTACATTTTGTTCTGTGATCACATTTCCCCGCCGGGACAGTTCCAGCAACTTTTCCAGAATCTCTTCTGCTTTTCTGGTCCTTCCCTCTTCACCCATGATCTTGATCTCACCGTTTCTCTCGATCAAAGTTACATGGAACGTGCGTTCAATTTTCTTTGCGTAGGCATCCAGCTGACCGAACACATTTGCCTCATGCTCAGCTGGTATCTGCATTGTTCTCTCCAAGATTCCCATGTTCTGTCTTTCTTTCCTTTCCGCATGATTCCAGAAGAATCAGTGTTCCTTTTGCTTTTGCACTTTGCGTGTCTTTGTATATTTTAACATCATTCTCCAGAATTTGAACCCCTTTTTTTCTTAAATCCTTGCAGAAGCGTTCGAATTCTCTGCTTAGGATCTCCTGACATTCCTTTTTTGTATAGGTTTTCTTCACTTCCAGATACTGTTTTTCCTCCCGGATGCCAAATGAAAACGGGAATGGAAAACTTTTGGAAAACTGAGGAAGAACCTCAAATGAGAAGACTTCTTTTCTCTCCCCTGCGTCAACTTTCTGCCCCAGAGTGTATTCTTTATCTGAGAAACGGAGGAAAACCTGACATTTCTTGTGTTTTTCATATTTCTTAACCGTATAGGACAAATCCAGTGTTTCTTCGTATACCTCTTTTGTCTCCATTCGGATATCCGCATCCGCATTCTGGTACTGATATCCTATGACTTCCTGACTGTCATTTTTAATCTCCACACGTCCTGATACGAGAATATCTCCAGCTTTTACTTTATCTCCAGCGTGCACCATCGGGACACCGGATCTGGTGACAATCTCTTTGATGACACCATCCTTTTCAGCAATGAGATCGGTTCCTTCCTCTGTCGTTTTCTCTTCCTCAATCTCCCTGGAATCACTGTTTTCCTTAATCTCAATCTTGATTTTACTTCCCTTTAGAGATGCCGATACCCAGATGACATCATCATACTCTTTCCGGATCATCCTGGCAATCCCGGCACAGTCCACAGAAGAGGCCGGCATCCCGCAGTGCACATCCTGTTTTCTTAAAAAGGCCAGAATGGTCTCATCCGTCCGGACATGATTGCCGCTGATCTCAATATTCCATATAAAAAGAGAAAGTATATATATAAGCAGAATACAGCTCACTGCTCCGGCAAAAAAAATCTTCCTTTTGCGGTGCCGGAAAAGGAAAAAAGGAAGTCCGATTTTCTCTATGATTCGTAAATTGGTACCGGTTTTTCTAAGGATCGGTTTTAGTTTCTTCATACCGGCTATCGTAATATTCATGTCATAAAAATTACGGCCCGGCAAAAGTCCCCAGACCGGAATGTTCTTGTATTTACACAGATTCAGAAATCGTTCAGGAGAATATCCGGTGATCCGTATCCGGACATACCCTTTCATATACCGTAGGATCCGTGTCAGCAATGTGCATCCTCCTTCTTTTCAAACTCTACCTTCCAGATCTTCCCGGTAATTTTCATCTCATCATTCATATAGTATTCTATGCACATTCTTTTCCCAATAATCCGAATCGTGCCGGATTTTGTTTTCACACGGATCAGTTCCTCCGTATATTCCAGAATCCCTCTATAATTTTCTATACAGACTTCACACTGTCCGGTCAGATGGATCAGCGGAAGCCCCATGATCACATCTTTTGGTGCATCTGCGGTCTCTGCGATCTTTTTCCGTATCACATCTCCGCGTGTTTCTTCCTGCCTGGTCTGGTCTCTTCGTCTGCTTCCCATCATACTGCCGCACACCTTGCTTTTCTAGCAATATATGCGGCAATCTCCATTCCTATACTCCATCTGTTTCCAAAAACTACTGCTTCTTTCTCTCTTTCCCGGTAAACGAAAGGACTTCAATACAGTACACATCCGCCGCTTTCAGTAGATTTTGATCAAATTTTATTTCTGCCTCCGGCGCCAGATGTTGCATAATCTTTTCAAATCCATAACGCTTTTCGCTCTCTGACTCCAATTTTCTGATCTTTCCTGTCCCCATAATACTCCGGTAGGCAAACGAATAGGAACAAGTGTAATCACCCTGGATCACCCCTCCTTCCCGGTCAAGTTCCAGCGCTACTGTCGGCTCCTTTGCAAAAGCTTCTGCTTTTCGTCCTTGAGCCGCGGAATGAAAATACAGTTTCCAGTCAAGTGTCCCGTCTTCTCTCTCCTGTAATTCAGATCCATAATTAACCGGCACAATGAACATTCCATCCTCATCTACTGCCCCGATCCGTACAACTTTGCATCCATCAATCAGTTCTCTTAAAACCTCTTTGTCCAAAATTTCTCTTTTCTTTAATCTCATAGTCCGCATCCTGTCTCCCTACTTTTCTTTTGCTGAATTATCGTCTATCAAAATGCAGCAGTTCTGCATATTCTTTTAATGTATTTGTCCTGTAAATCTTCTGAATCATCTCCTGTTCTTCCCTATGTACCAATGCTCGGTACGTCCAGAATTCTTTCAGCCTCGACAGTACATGCCGCTCAACCTGAATTTCCCTCTGATATGCGAGATAGAGCTCATACTGAAGCTCAATCCAGGAATGAGCCGGTGCCTGTTTTTGCCGAATCTCAGATAATAAAAGCGGATCGCCAAGTATTCCTCTTCCAAGCATCACCGCATCACTTTGCGGAAATTCCTTCTCCCAGTCTTCGTACTGGTCTTTCGTAAAAAGGTCGCCGTTATAGCATAGCGGATGTCTGCTTTCTTTCATGGCATACCGGTAAACTTCCCAGTGTGGGCTGCCATTATAAAATTCTTTTCCAGTACGTGGATGGAGAATCAGTTCCTCAAGCGAATACTGATTATACAAATCCAACAGTGCTCCGAACTCTTCCACATCCTTCACTCCGATTCTACTTTTAATAGAAATCCGGATATTGGATTTTTCAAAAATTTGATCCAGAAATCTGCCAAGTACATCCAGATCCGCCAGAAAGCCCGCTCCTCGTCCTTTCGATACCACACAACGGGAAGGACAGCCAAGATTCAGATTTACCTCTTCATATCCAAGACTGCCAAGATATGCCTCTGCATTTAGAAACTCTTCTGTTTTATTTGTCAGAATCTGTGGAACTGCATACATTCCTTCATTATTTTCCGGAAGTACGTCCTGTCTCTGCCGTTTGGATAATTTTCCATTCTCGTTTGGCGTAAGAAAAGGGATAAAATATTTATCCATCGGTTCAAACAGCTTATTATATGTTCTTCTATAGATATGATCTGTAATCCCTTCTAAGGGAGCAAGATAATATTTCATGCGCGTATATTCCTTTCTCTTTTCCTTTTCTGCGGCCTGCTTCTATTTTCTTTCGATTCATCATACACTGAAACCAACAATATTTTCGGGAATCAAAACTATGAAACATGCTTCTGAATTGAAAAAAGCATTGCTTCTTCTCTTGCTCTTTGTGGCCGCCTACTGCGCCGGAACCGGCGTTGGATTTCTTATCTCCTCTTTCCAGGGAGTCCCCGCCAAAGAGACGTCTGCTGAAGCCTCCGAGAACTGGGGATTAAGTTTTCCAAACGAAGGGGAACGTCCCATCGGAAATGCCGGTGTTTCTGAACTTTCCGCCCTGAATGCCGTATACTGTGAAGATACAGATGAAAAAGTCATCTATCTGACTTTTGACTGCGGATATGAAAACAGAAATACGGAAGCAATCCTTGATGCCCTGAAAAAACATGAAGCTCCTGCAGCTTTTTTTATTGTAGGCACCTTTCTTCGTGACAATCCCGACATAGTAAAACGGATGGTCGAAGAAGGGCATGCGGTCGGGAATCATACGTGGCATCATCCGGATATGTCCGACATTTCTACAGAAAGCGCTTTCCGGGAAGAACTGGAAAGTGTAGAGTCTCTTTTTGAAGAGACAACCGGGCAGCAGATGAGTCCATATTATCGGCCTCCCCAAGGAAAATTCAGTACCGTCAATCTACAGATGGCAAAAGGCCTTGGGTACTATACCTTCTTCTGGAGTCTCGCCTATGTAGACTGGTATGAGGACGATCAGCCCACCAAAGAAGAAGCATTTGAAAAACTGCTCGGGCGTATTCATCCTGGTGCAGTCGTCCTTCTCCACAACACGTCTTCTACTAATGCGCAAATTCTAGATGAACTTCTGACAAAATGGGAAGAAATGGGCTATCATTTTGCTCCGCTCTCCCAGCTTGTAGAAAATCAGTTTTAGCAGAAGAGGGATATGGTTTCTGAACCGTATCCCTCTTTCTTATTCATATTGCTATTCCCATTTTACCTGACTGTCAGATCGTCGGATCAGTCGGATCCCAGTTCTGATAAGCTGGAATCTTTGCATAAACCGGTTTTCCAAGCGGCCCTGCTGCGGAACTGTTGTAAATGGTGACTGTTGTGCCGGAAGCACAGTTATCATAAATCCACTTCGCATCAATGGCTCTCAGCCTGATACATCCGGATGATGCCCATGTTCCAAGTCTGTTATATTGATTCGGCATCATCGTCCGGTTGTTGAAATGTGTGTACGGAAGAGAATGGAACAGAACATGTCCTGTGATTCTCGTACACCATTGTCCCTGAGCCCCATATAGTGCATGCCAACGGTATTTGTTAGAGGTATGGAACGTACCGATCGGTGTTCCTGCGCCCGGCGAACATGCAAATGCTACAACTGGAATAATATATCCTCTGCTTCCATCTTTTGCATAAACTGTCACACAGCTCATCTGCTTATTAATCTTGATCAGATAAGAGGACTGCTTTCCGATGATATTCCGGATATCTGTCTGTCTTACACCAGACTTATAGTAATACTTATATCCGTTTTCATAGTACCATCCGTTCTTACTCTTCACAAATGGACGTGACGTGGAACCCGGTGCTGCAGCTCCTTTCTTCACCAAGCGGATTTGTACCGCTTCCAGACGATAGCTGCATCCTTCTGTACCGGCACTTGCACCGTTCTTTGCCCAGCCAAGCCAGCCATAATGCTGCGCATGGACACGGTAATAAATATCAAAGTACTTTGCCATATTTCCCGTCAGTCGGATCTGGATCGCTTCCAGGCGAAGGCCTTTTCCAGTTGTTCCGCTTAAAGCTCCGTTCTTTTTCCAGGATGACTCCCATCCAAGATTCTGAATGTGGGATCGATACTCGATGTTTCCGCTGATATCCTGATTTGTAAGACGGATTTTGATGGATTCCATACGCTTGGACTGTCCGACGGTTCCACTCTCTACGCCATCTTTTACCTCGCTTTTCCAGCCATCCCGTTGCACATGTGTTTGATAAACAACAGACGGAAACTGATGGAACGCAGCGTCCGTGCTTCCTGGTGCTGGACTTTCTTTTCGTACAAGCATTACCTGAAATCCTTCCAGCCGATAACCAAATCCGGCTGTGCCGGCGCTCTCACCATTCTTCGCCCATCCAAGCCAGCCAAACTGTTGTGCATGGACACGGTAATATATATCAAAATACTGAGCCAATTCTCCAGTCAGGCGAATCTGAACTGCCTCTAAGCGGAGAGATTTTCCAGTTGTCCCGCTTAAAGCACCGTTTACTTTCCACGAAGATTCCCATCCCACATTCTGAATATGAGAACGATATTCAATATTACCGCTGTACAGCTGCTCTGTCATGTATATCTTCATCGATTCCATTCGTTTGGACTTTCCGATTGTTCCGCTGACAGCACCGTTTTGCACTTCATTCTGCCAGCCGATTGTCTGCACATGAGACTGATAATTTACAGTCGGTCGTTGCCAGAATGCATGTTCTGTGCTTCCAGGTGCAGTTTCTCCTTTTTCTACAAGAACAATCTCGATTCCTTCCAACCGATAGCTGAATGCTGCCGTTCCGGCACTTTCTCCATTCTTTGCCCAGCCAAGCCAGCCGTACTGCTGAGCATGAACACGGTAGTAAATATCATAATGCTCTGCCATCTCTCCGGTCAGACGGATCTGAATTGCCTCCAGACGGAGTCCTTTTCCAACAGTACCGCTTGCAGCCCCGTCTTTTGCCCATACAGATTCCCATCCTAGATTCTGCACATGGGATCGGTATTCCACACTGCCTTCATAAGGCTGATCCTCCAGATGGATTTTGAGTGTCTCCATCCGTTTTGACTTACCAACTGTGCCGCTTGTAGCACCGTCCTGCACTTCATCATTCCAGCCCTCTGTCTGAACCTGGGAGCGATAAAAGATATGTGGTGTGCTGATTGCTTCTGTTTCCTCTGTCTGCACCTGTGGCACTTCCACAGCTTCTGATTCTTTCGATACTGCCTCTGATTCCGAATCAGTATCGGTTTGGTTTTCTGTGCTCTCCACCGGTTCCTGCACACTGATATCTGAATTGCTCTCCCCGGTTTCCTCCTGTTTATCTGTTACAGACTGGTCACCTGTCTCCCCAACGGATTCCTCCGTCTCTTCTAGCTGGTTATCTTCAGATTCAATCAGAATCTCCTGCCCGTTTCCTGTCAACCGCTCATTTTCCTGCTTTGATAAAACAGCTGTATCTTTTGCATTTACAGATGAATCTGCTGCCTGCACTGGAAAAGATCCCATTATCATTATCAGGCTTAAAATGATTCCGGCCATTCTCTTCATGGCCTTTTTTACACTCATGTCACACTTCCTCCCTTTATTCTTTTACAGATGCAACTTTTATGTAATTCCCCTGCGCATCCAGACCGTAGTAAGTAAGTTCTCCAGTATCTGCATTAAAAATTCCAATATCATACTTGCTCTTACTTAAAATTTCATCCGAAAACTCCAACAGATAGCAGTCTGCTCCGTCCGGACATAATGCCGCAATCTTGCTGTCCACATTGTTTGGATCAATTACTGAAGCAAACCAGTCAATTCCAGAATAATCGATGCTACCTGTCTGACCCAGCGCCTCTGATTTCGTTGAACTGAACAGCCCGCATGCCATTTCCTTGGATGCAGAGTTAAATGTACTGGAACTGTAACCGGACATACTGATTTCCGGATTGAAGAATAAAATCAGCTCTGCCGCCACAGAGGAGTCTACATCTATCATTCCCAGCCGTTCTAGCTGCTCCTGTTTTACCGGATACATTCCGGTTGGTGTATTTGGATGACCTTTGTAATAGTAAACATATTCATCCCCGTAATAAAGTTTTGTCAGCCTTGCATAGTTTTCAAATGTCTCTTCATTATATACATAGGTACCTAAAAGCATCATGGATTTCTTATTCTGACTTTCTGATTCTGCAAAATAGCCATCATTAAAATCATACAATGCTTTGAAAGCATTTACGGTTCCCTCGCCTTTTGCCTGCAGTTCCTGAAGCATTGTGTTCACATTTTTAACAGTCACATCTGCTTTAATCTTTTCAGCAAAAACATTATTATCCCCGCTGGTGAACAGATTGTTCCGCGCTACCCACCATTCGGTTCCAGGTTCGCACGCTAGTACTGCGTACATACAATCCCAACGCTTATGCCATCCCCATTCTGTTGCTACCTTACCCGTCTCGTAGGCATCCCGTTTTGCGCTCTTCCATTCATTAATCAGCTGTTGGTGTTTTGCTGAAGGATCTGCCACATTATAAGTCTCATTCATAATGTTAAATGTTCCAGAACCATCTGACATCATGGTAATTGTGTACTGCTTATCCGGAATCCGGTTTGCATAAAGCAGCGAATGAATCAGCGTACAGGTAATGTCATTAATATACAGGTGGAACTTAGAATCCGGGCTTACCTCGTACAAATCCTTGACATACTGTGCATACATACTGTAATTATATGTCTTCTGTATCTGTTCATCTGTAAGATATGGCATTCCATAAACGCCTTGCGGAAGCTGATCCCAGTTATATGCTGAAGGTCTGTCCAGCATTACAATCGTCGGAATCGTTTTTCCTGTCTCCGAAGAGGTGGTAATATCCCACAGAGACAGTGAAAAGTACACAACCGGGAAAGAGGCCGAAACCGGTGCCAGATTATATTCGCTTGCCTTTACGCCTGCAATCTGCTCTTCGGCTTCTATAATTTTTCCATTCTTTTTATAAGAAATAGAAATATAAAACTTTCCATAGTAACCCACATTCATGTTAAACCCAGCGGATGTTATACTGTTCAGATTCACTTCTTTCTTCACCTGACGAACAGAGTATTCCCCTGATATTTCATCGCTGCGGTTACTTCTATGCTCGTAGCCTTTCCGGACTTTTTGAGTTGGTCAAGCTTATTTGGTCTTATATTAATGGATGTGGAATCTCCAATCAGTCCAATCTTCGTTCCCCAGCCAGTTGTAATATATGAATGCTCCGTCGAACCAGGTGCTTTTTCACCTTTTTTTACCATCCGAATTTCAATGGCTTCCATCCGTTTGGATAATCCTGTTGTCCCTGCAATCTCTCCATTTTTTGCCCAATCAAGCCAGCCATAATCCTGCACATGTACCCTGTAATACAAATCATATTGATCCGCTACGGTACCAGTCAACCGAATCTGAACCGCTTCCAGGCGAAGTGATTTTCCAACACTTCCGCTGACAGCTCCATTTTTCGTCCATTTATTTTCCCAGCCAAGATTTTGCACATGTGTCCGGTATTCTACTTCTCCGGCAACGTCTGCATTATTTATCTGAACTTTAATTGCTTCAAGGCGTTTTGCTTTTCCCTTCGTTCCGCTCATTGCCCCATCATTGACATAATTTTCCCAGCCAAGATCCTGTACATGAGACATATAACGGATCATCATTTTTACATACGGTGTATCGGTTTTTCCAGGAGCCTTTTCTCCCTTTTTAACAAGCTGAATCTGAATTGCCTCCAGCCTGAGATTTAAACCGGAAGTTCCTGCACTTTCTCCATTTTTCGCCCAGTCAAGCCATCCATAATTTTGTGCGTGGACTCTGTAATATACATCATACCGTTCGGCAATCTCTCCGTTCAAACGGATCTGTATAGCTTCCAGACGAAGTGCTTTCCCTGTTGTTCAGAGTTCCATTAGACTTCCATTCTTTTTCCCATCCAATATTCTGAATATGAGTCCGGTACTCTATATTTCCCGAAGGAGCTTCGCTGTCCAGACGAATCTTAATTCCCTCCAGACGTCTATATTTTCCAACTGTTCCACTAACTGCCCCATCCGCTACTGAACTCTGCCATCCTGCCGTCTGAACATGAGTACTGTAATTGACAAGCGGATGCACATAAGCATTGTCTGTAGTACCTGGAGCCTTTCCTCCTTTTTCTACAAGCTGGATCTGAATTGCTTCCAGACGCTTTGATTTCCCGGATGTACCTGCATTTTCGCCGTTCTTTGCCCATCCAAGCCATCCATAGTCCTGCGCATGGACACGGTAGTAAACATCATACTGTTCAGCAGCCTCTCCAGTCAGCCGAATTTGGATTGCCTCCAGACGCTTTGCCTCGCCTTCAGTTCCGCTCAAAGCGCCATCTGCTTTCCACCCCATTCTCCCATCCATACTTCTGAATATGAGAACGGTACTGAATGCCGCCTGATATACCTTCAAGCTTAATTTCGATCGCTTCCATACGCTTGTATTCTCCGACCGTTCCGCCCAAGGCTCCGTCTGCTGCTTCTTTCAGCCAACCTTTATCCTGTACATGTGTTCTGTATACTACATGTGCTCCTGCCGCTCTCTCAGTTTCCTCTGTCTGAGTCTGCTGTTCTTCCGGAGTTGCTGCTTTTGTAGCCTCTTCTGACGTTTCCGGAGAACTGTTCTCCTGCTCCTGAGTTTCCGCTGTAGTCTGCTTTGTCTCCTCTGAAGTCTGATCCTCCGGAATCGTTTCTTCTTGAACATCATTTTCAGACTCTGCCGGCAGTGTTTCCTGCTCAGAAGTCATATCTTGTGATCCTTCCGGCTGTTCCGGAGTTTCACTGGTCTGACTGCTTTCTTTTGTACTGTCCTGCTGTACATTCTCCCGCATCGTATCTGTCTGCACTTCTGACTGACCGTTTGGATTATCCTCGGCATAAACCGGGACAGCCGACAAACACAGTGCTGCGCATAGCGATACTGCAAGCATTCTCTTTAACTTTGTTCTAATCATTCCCTCACCTCTCCATTCCTAAATCAAAATCCTTGATAATTCATTATAACGTACTTCTATCGGAACTACAAATCTTTCTGCAGCTTTATCCGCCCTTTTTTCAGATTTGGTTCCAACCAGTTCTTCTGTGCATATTCCCAGAGCGCAGAAGCTCCCTCGCCCGTCTGTGCATTTCTCTTCATAATCTGGTCTATTGACACTCCGTGCTCTACCCAGGCCTTTCCATCCGTAGCCGCATTGAGCATTATCGGCTGCAGATTGTCCATGGTTCGTGCAAACTTTGCTTCCGGTGTTTCTCTTGCCTCAAATTCCTTCCATAATTCCATCAGGTAAGTGCCCTGTTCTTCCGGAAGCAACCCAAAAATACGCTCCGCCGCTTTTTCTTCTCTTTCTTTCTGCGTCTTTTTTGCTTCCTCATCGTAAGCATAAGTATCACCTGCGTCAATTTCCACAATATCATGAATCAAAAGCATCGAAATCGTTCGTAGAACATCGATTTTTTCATTAGAATATCCGCTTAAGAGCAATACCATGATCGCCATATGCCACGCATGTTCTGCATCATTTTCTTTTCTCTCGCCATTCGTCAGATAGGTCTGGCGTCCGATGAATTTTTCTTTGTCAATTTCTCTGATAAAATCAAACAGCTGATCTAATGTTTTATCCATTTTCGTTTCTCCCTGTCCAGTTCTCTCTGATTTTTGATCCGTACTACTTTGGATCCATATTTTTGCATCACCCATTGATACTCCAGTTTCGCCTTCTGGTTTCTTCCTTCGTAAAGAATCCAACAGATGAATTCCAGATCTAATTTTTCTGTACATCCTTCTGTTATGGATGATCTTGTTCTTCCTCGGTACCTTCTCGCCCGCTTCCATGCCCGATAAAGACATATAAGTCTTGGAAAATCAAGGAACAGGATACGGTCCGCCTCCCGCATCCTGCGCTCGTATTCCATACTATGATAATTTCCATCAATCACCCAGGAATCGTGGCTGTCAAGAAATTCTCTGACTATTTTCTTTTCCTCTTCTTTCGAGCGTTCAATCCACCCACTCAGCCAATGAACCTTATCGAGATGAAGAAGCGGAATCCTCCTTTTTTGGGCGATCCATGCTGCGATGGTAGACTTTCCACAGCCACTGTATCCGATAACTGCTACCTTCAGGCTTTTTCCCTTCTTTCCTTATCCATATTTCTTCTTTCGCTATAGTATATTTTATCTGAAATTCTCCCTGCTGTAAATGTCAGATCTCAATCAAAAAAAGAGAAGCTTCGACTTCTTTTTTAAGCCAGCTTCTCTTCTTTATTATTCTTCTGTCTTCCAGATTTCACATGATGAACATCCATTTATCGTAACCATCCGCTCCGATTCTTCCAGATAGATTCTGGTTGTCATTGTTATCTCTCCATCATTTATAAAAATCTCTACAATCGAATTATCAATCAGTACAAGCGCATTTTTGATGTCGGATGCCGTCCGCCCAATCCGTGTCGCTCTTCCTCCGCCACAGACAGATGTTTCTCCCTTTTTGTTTAAGAATGTCATTTGGATTCGATCTGTTTCCATATGGATCGTCAAACTATTCTTTTCCGTTCCAATCCGGATTTCTGCCGGGATTCCTTCCTGCAGTATGGTCTCAATTTTTACCGTCTCTCTTCCAAAGCGGCAAAAGGCACCTTCTTCTCGTTTCCAGGATAAAGTATCGATTTCACATACCGGCATCTGGTATACTGCTCCGTTTTCCATATGAAGTTCTCTTGGAATTGTCAGGCAATGCTGCCATCCATTCTGTACAGACAGATTCCGATGTGTCTCAATAGTATCCGGCACTCCGGCCCATCCTATCAGAATTCTCCGTCCATTCTCATCCGCGAATGTCTGCGGTGCATAAAAGTCAAATCCCATATCCCATTCTCGAAAGGTCTTTTCCGGAGTTTTGCCGTTTGTCAGAATCGAATAGCCAGACTGATACAAATTCTGAAACCGTTCCGGTTCCGCATGGAGCCCCTGCGGACAATAGGAAAGAATTTTCTCTCCATCCAGTTCAAACAGATCCGGGCACTCCCACATATAGCCAAAATTTTCTTCCGGAAGAATTTCATGATCCAACTTCCATTGTTTTTTATCTTCTGAAACATAGACCAGCGCGCAGCCGGTATCACAACGTCTTTCACCGTCGAAATCCCTCTTTCTTGCGCCAAGAATCATGTAGTAATATCCATGCTCTTTCCATACTTTCGGATCCCGGATATGTGCTGTCATGTCTTCCGGGTAATTTTTCATTCCAAGAAGGACCGTTTTTTCTGACATATGCTGTCCATCTTCCGAACTGACCATCAGCTGACTGGAAATTCTTCCTTCATCAATATAGTCATAGTCCCCCGGCAGTTTGACATTTCCAGTATAAAAAAGATACATAATTCCATCTTCTATTAGTGCAGATCCAGAATATACCCCGCTTCGGTCCTCCGGCCGGTCTGTCGTAAGAACCGGATCCTGATACAGCCAGTGCAGCAGATCCCGGCTGGTACAATGCCCCCAGAAGCCTCCGCCGCCATTAACGCTGAGCGGAGAATACTGGAAATAAGCCTGATAGACACCCTGAAACTGACACAGTCCATTGGGATCATTCAGCCAGCCGACCGGCGGCATGATATGATAGTTCATCCGAAAAGGACATCTTTTCAGTCTGTCCTTCTGTCGATTTTCTTCTTCCCTGACTTTATTCACCCAGTTTTCATTTTCCATTTTTTTCATATCAGTTCCTCTACTTCACGATTTTCAAAATCCGGTCACCATCCTGAACCGGTTTGTCTGCTTCTTTTTCAAGTCTGCTGCCTTCCACTGGCTCTGTAATAATCAGACTGGTGGTTGTATCATATCCTTCAGCCTTAATCTTTTCCTGATCAAACTCCAAAAGCAGCTCTCCCTTATTCACGCTTTTTCCCTGCTCAGTATGAAGCGTAAAATATCTTCCCCCAAGATTAACCGTATCAATTCCTACATGAATCAGGATTCCATTTCCTGCTTTTGTGCGAAGTCCCAAAGCATGTCTGGTATCCATGACAATCTCGACCTTTACATCTGCCGGGGCATAAATTGCCCCTTCTTTTGGTACAATCGCAATTCCATCCCCCAGTACTTTCTGTGCAAAGGTCTGGTCATTGACTTCTTCAATTCCAATCAGATCACCTTTTGCAAATGCACCGATTTCTTCTGAAAGTTCTGCAGTCTTTTTTTGATCCTCTTCCTTTGCTTCGACGGTTTTCACCGGTTCTTCCTGTTCTGCTGGCGACACAGTTGCTGCTTGTCCAACCTTCTTTTTGTCAAATCCAATTCCGATCAGGAATGCAAAGAAGAATCCTGCCGCAAGTGCAATCACATGGGCGAGAATATAATTAACATATCCATTATGCGCCGGGTCTGCAAGTGCAATTCCCGGTACCACTGTGGTTCCAAATCCTAATGCCGCAAGATCTGTGAAATAAACAACTGCTCCACCGATTGCTCCGCCGATGCATCCGCCGATCAGCGGATAACGATATCTTAAATTCACACCGAACAGTGCCGGCTCTGTAATTCCAAACAGGACCGAAATAAAACTTGGAATACATAATTCTTTTGCTTTTGCATCTTTTATATTTCTTGCAAGATATCCAAGAACCGCTCCGCCTTGTGCAATAATCGCTACAGACATCAGCGGATTTAAAAAGTTTCTCCCGGTATCGACAAGGAGCTGAGATTCAATCGCGCCGAATACATGATGAAGACCAGTAATGACTATCAACTGCTGCACTCCAGAGAATGCCGCGTATCCGATCACTCCAAGGTTCTGGGTCATCCATACAAGTACACTTGTAATTCCGTTTGCAAGTCCTCTTCCAACCGGTCCGATAATCATAAACAGAAGGAAGGAACTGACAAGTGTTGTTAAAAGTGGTGATACAAGCAGACGGATCACTTCCGGTACTTTCTTCTCAAAGAAAATATCAAGCTTTGCAGTGACAATACCAATCAGAAGTGCGACGATTATTCCGCCCTGGAACCCGATCAGGTCAACTGGAAGTCCAAAAATATGGAGTGTAGTTACTTCCACCGTCCCCTGTGCTGCCGCACTGGCATCTGCCAGACTGTTCGTCAACATAATACAGCCGATTACAATACCCATAATCGGTCTTCCACCAAATCGTTTGACCGTACTGTATGCAACACACAGAGGAAGAAATCCGAAGATCGCCCCGGAAGAAATATTAATCAGCCGTGCAATCCCGTAAAGTGTCGCATTATTCTCCACAATCTGCAGATTTCCAAGCACACTGGAAAGTCCGGTCAGAAGTGCTGCTGCCAGAATTCCCGGCATGATTTCAATAAACACATCAGAAAGAGCCTTGACTGCCCGCTGCAGTGGATTCATCCTCTTATTTGACTTTGTTTTCAAGTCTCCAAGACTCATGCTGTCCATATGGAGGGATTCTGCAAGTATCTGGCATACATCGTTTACCAGTCCTGCTCCGAAAATGATCTGAAGCTGGTCTCCTGCCTCGAACACACCTTTTACCAGATCCACATCTTCAATTGCCTTAATATCTGCCTTATCATTATCTTCCAGAACAAGTCTCAGACGTGTCGCACAATGGGCGATTCCTAAAATATTATTTCTGCCGCCCGAAAGTCTGACAAGTTCGGATGATATGTTTTCATATCGTTGTCTTTTTTCCGCATCCATGCTTGATACCTCCCATAAAAATCCAATCCCTATGATGCAGTTATGTACACTCCTGCTGTTTCACCGCGGTATGAACAAATGCTGTATTCTTTGTTCTTGTAATTCTAATTATAGCGGTTTATACTGAATATAATATAGACAAATGTTGTCTATCTATATAGTTTTGTTGGTTCTTGGAGGATTTATGAAGGATTATATTTTTTCAAATGATTTTTCCCACAATCTCGACGCTATGATCTATACCTGCGGTTTTGAAACCTGTGTGCCGTCCCACAGTTATGGCCCTGTTGTTCGCAGCGGCTATCTGATTCATTATATTTTAAAAGGAAAAGGAATTTATAAAACAGACGGACATCTTTACCATCTTTCTGAGGGGGATGCCTTTTTGATCCGTCCTAATACACTGATTTACTATGAGGCGGATAAGTACGACCCATGGACCTATACCTGGATTGGTTTCCAGGGTATCAAGATCGAAGAATATCTGAAACGGACCTCTCTTCTGGAAACGCCTTATTTCCACTACGGGAAGGACGACCGTGTCAGACTGTGCCACGAAAAAATGTTTGAAGCGTACCAGCTTCCGGAAAACCGTGATCTCATGATGAATAGTATCCTTTATGAATATCTTTATCTCCTGGCAAGTAAATTTCCACGAGCATACATCCCGCCGAAGGAAAAAAAGATTTCCTATGTCGAGGAATCTCTGCGATATATTGAGAGTAATTACGCCCACCCTGTTAATATTCAGGTCATTGCAGATCATCTGAATATTGAACGCACTTATCTTTACCGTCTGTTCAAAGATATCACTGGCAGTTCTCCTCAGGAATATCTGCTTGACTACCGCATCCGGCGTGCCTGTACGCTATTAAAAGATACTGCCCTTACCATCAATGATATTGCCAGATCAGTTGGATATGATGATGCTCTCTACTTTTCTCGCCTCTTCAAACAGAAAAAGGGACGTACCCCGACCCAATACCGAAAAGAGAAGAAAGGCTGATGCCCTTCTTCTCTTTATTCCTAACGCTGTATAGCCCACTGTATAATATCTTTGTATTTTAGTTTATTACAATTTTCTCATCTTTCCGGATCATACACATGTTGAATATTATAAATCCCTTCGGCAAGTTTCTTGTAAAACTGATTCACTGCCTCTGTGCAGACAGAACAACCGTTTTCTGCCTCCTCAAAAACACATTTCCCGTTCCATTCTTGCTCCGGATAAACTTTTTTTACTCTTCTTACAAGGGACATCGTCGAAGCCTGCAGGGAAAAGGTGCTGAAGTTTCCGTCATCGTCCCGCATCACCATGCACCCGAATTCTCCTCCATATAAATGAGCTCCGTGACAAATTTTTCCATCAATCACAACAGCTCCCCCAATGCCTGTTCCACATACGACGAAAGCAAGATTTTTGCATCCCTTTCCGTTTCCAAAGGTCACTTCCGACATGGCTGCACAATTTGCGTCATTCTCTATGCTGGCAGGCAGACCAAACCGCTTTTCAAGCTCCTCCGTCCAAGACGGCCCATGTATGCATGGAACCGCACTTTTACCTCCGATAATTCCTGTAGCAGTATCCACCGCTCCTGGTGCACTGAGCGCAATCCCAATAACGTCTCCTTTTTCTTTTCTCTTTTCAATGTAGTTCCCTATTTCTCCCATCAGATCTTCAAACTGTTGATGAACAGGGAGAATTTCCTGCCAGTCCAGTTTTCCATCCATATCACAGATTCCGGTTTTCATGGATGATCCACCGATGTCTATACATACAATTACCTGTTTCATATCTCTCCGCCTTTACCTCTTAAACTTAATAAGTAAATTGTACCACACTTTACTGTTCATATCCATCTGTAAAGTCGGTTCTCCTTGTTTCCTTCCTGCTTTTTATTCCAGTCGTTTATTACATTTCTGTATATTTATACTTTTGTCCCTTTTATAAATTTCATCAATGAATTCTGATTATCTTTTTGTTTGTGCATTATTTAACAGTCCTTTCTTATCGTAAAGCATTGACGCGCGAAATTGTAAATGATAGAATATTTATATTGATGTAAAAATATTCACAGTAGGAGGTATGTACATGCTAAAAGGATTTAAAAATTCACCAGAACTGGACTTTTCCATTCCAGAAAATAAAGAAGCAATGTTGAAAGCATTTGAACAGGTAGATAAGGAAAAGGGCCAGGATTATCCTTTAATTATCGGCGGCGAACGCATTATGACAGACAAAAAGATTGTTTCCATCGCGCCATCCACGAAAGAATTTCTCGGACAAGTCAGTTCTTGTGATCAGGAGCTTGCAGATAAAGCGATTCAGACAGCACACAAAGCATTTCAGACATGGAGCAGAACTCCTGCTGAGGAACGAATCTGCTGCGTACGAAGACTGGTTGACCTCATGAAGAAAAACCGTTTCCTCATCGATGCCTGGAGCATTGAAGAAAGCGGCAAAAACTGGGGCGAGGCAGATGGAGAACTCTGTGAGGCTCTGGACTTCTTCAACTCCTATATCATGCACATGCGTGAACTTGATAAAGGACTTGAGCTGGTAGACACAGAAGAAGAATGCAAATGCATCTACATCCCGATCGGAGTTGGTGTAGCTGTTCCACCGTGGAACTTCCCGCTTTCTCTTCTTGCAGGCATGGTTGTTTCAGCTGTCATTACCGGCAATACTATCGTATGTAAACCGTCTTCCGATACTCCAATCGTAGCTTATAAATTTATAGAACTTTGCGAAAAAGCAGGTTTCCCGGACGGCGTCATCAATTTCATCCCTGGTTCCGGTTCTGTCATCGGAGACTATATTGTACAGCATCCGCTGACACGCTTCGTAAACTTTACCGGATCTAAAGAAGTTGGACTGCGCATCAGCCAGAAAGCCGCTGAAGTTTCCGAAGGTCAGATCTGGATCAAGCGCGTCGTAGCAGAAATGGGAGGAAAAAATGCAATTATCGTAGATTCTTCAGCCGATCTGAAACGTGCCGCTGCCGGAATCGCAAATTCCGCATTCTCCTTCCAGGGTCAGAAATGCTCCGCATGCTCCAGAGCTGTCGTATTAAGTGACGTATATGACGCATTTGTAGAAGAAATTGTTGCTTGTGCAAAAGATCTCAAAGAACATCAGGGAAGTGGACGGGACGATCTTCCGATGGGACCGGTGATTAACAAGAGCGCATTTGACCGGATCTCCGGCTATATCGAAACAGCACGTAAAGAAGGTACGATTGTCTTTGGCGGAAATTATGATGATTCAAAAGGCTTTTATATCGAACCGACTGTTGTCCGCGACATTACAAAAGATGCCGTCATTGCAAAAGAAGAAATCTTCGGACCAGTACTTGCTGTTATCCGTGTAGATTCTTTTGACGAAGCGCTGGAAGTTGCAAATGGAACCGAGTACGGTCTGACCGGATCTGTATATACAGAAGACAGAGATCATATCCAGAAAGCAAAGGTAGAATTCCATGTTGGAAATCTTTACTTCAACAGAAAGTCCACCGGAGCTGTTGTTCTGCAGCATCCATTTGGCGGCTTCAATATGTCCGGTACGGATGCAAAAACAGGAACAAGAGATTATCTCACAAATTTCCTGAATCTGAAATCCGTTTGTGAGGATCTGACATATTAAATCCCATATCTGCGTTTCGTCATTCTATGTATCTTTTATAAAAATGTTTTGTAATCTTCATAGTTCCGTTTCAAAAGCTCCGGTGTATTCAAACCGTACGGACACTTCTTCATGCAACTGCCGCAATGGAGACAGTTCTCGATCTTTTTCATCTTTTCCTGCCACTCTTCAGACAGCCACGCTTCCTGCGGTGCACGTCTTAACATCAGACTCATTCTTGCGCAATTATTGATCGCGATCCCTACCGGACAAGGCATACAGTAACCACATCCACGACAGAATTCTCCCGCAAGCTGATCTTTATCCTTCTGAATATCCGCCAGAAGCGTTTCATTCAATTCCGGTGCCTGTTCCTGATAGGAAAGAAATTCATCCAGCTCCCACTCTCTTTGGATTCCCCAGATTGGCTCCACATGAGCGAACTGCGGCTGGCACATAAACGCATAAGCAGAAGCAGAATTGTGAATCAGACCTCCGGCAAGTCCTTTCATCGCGATAAATCCGACTTCTTTCTGCCGGCACAGTTCTACAAGTTCTACCTCTTCCACTGATGCAAGATATGAAAATGGAAATTGCAGTGTCTCATAAAATCCGGACAGAACCGCCTCTTTTGCCACAGCGATCCGGTGGTTGGTAATTCCAATATGTCGGATCTTCCCCTGTTCTTTTGCCTTCAGAGCAGCCTCATACAGACCGGAACCGTCTCCCGGTTTCGGACAGAATGCCGGATTATGGAATTGATACAAATCAATATAATCTGTCTGAAGCTTTTCCAGACTCATTTCCAGGTCTTTCCAGAGATCTTCCCCATTCTGGGCCGCCGTTTTTGTACTGATAATGATCTGGTCCCGCACCTCATGAAGCGCAGCTCCCATCTTTTCCTCACTGTCGGAATAGGCTCTTGCCGTATCAAAATAGTTGATTCCATTTTGAAATGCTTTCTGCAGCAAAGCCGCTGCATCCTCTTTGGAAATTCGCTGGATCGGCAATGCGCCAAATCCATTTTTGTTGACTTTCAGGCCTGTTTTTCCCAATACTACATATTCCATGTTTCTTCCTCCTTTTACCATGCTGTAAACTCATCTTCATGCTCTTTAAAAAACTGATAATACGCTCTTACATTCTCCAACCGTGTCCATTTTTTCACATCCACAGGGTCCTCATCCAGGTCATAGATTTTTGCCCCCCTCATAGACAGCAAAAATGGTGAGTGTGTAGAAATCACAAACTGACATCCGAAAAAACGTACCGCATCTTCAAGAAACCGTACCAGTTCCTGCTGCCTGACAGGCGACAGGCTGTTCTCCGGCTCGTCCAACAAAAACAGCGCATTTTCCGTGATCTTCTCTGAAAAATACAAAAAAGCGCTCTCTCCGTTTGAGTACTCCCGGACATTGTCCATCAACTCCGATCTTACAAACTGGGACTGGGTTTTACTCCTTGCTTTATTCACCCGTTTCAGCTGTTCGTAATCGGCCAGTGAATTTATCCGGAAATGAGAATATTTCACATCCAGATAATCTTCTAACAATGCTTCTTTCTTCCGGTCGATCCCTTCATTCATGCTCCGGATATTAAGCATATAGTCAAATACATCGTCACTTGTAATGATCCGGCTTCCCTTTGGAACCGGTATCTGTGTATCATAATCGCAATATTCCAGATAATCTCCGAAAAAACTGGATTTATTAAAAGCCGAATCCCGTTCCAGATTCAGCTTTTCTGCAATAACATTGACCACCGTCGTTTTTCCGGTTCCATTTCCCCCATAGAGAATAGTAACTGGAGCAAAATCAATTCTCTGGAAATGATGCTTGGACAAAATCTGAAACGGATAATAGGAATCATAACAGGTACGTTTCTGTTGCAGGAAAAAGTCAAATTCTCTTTCACTGTCCGGAAATGTAAACCAGTCCAGATAGATCATCATATTCTCCACCTTTCCATATCTTTTTCACCCATTCGCTCTGTCTTTATCCTTTCAACACAAGCTGCTCAAGCTCCTTCCTTTTCTGCTCATCTTCCATGGAAAGATTCTCCTGCAACTGTCTTAACTGTTCCAGAATCTCCTGTATCTGGCTGTATGTTTTCTCAGCCCGTTCCCGTGACACTTTGATCTTGTCATAAACCATCCAGTCTGTAAAAATCCCATCAAAAAAATAGTCCGCAAAATGAAGAAATTCTCCAACTTCCACTTGAACCGGTCCATCAATTTTGCCTGAAACATCTGCAAGCTCTGTCCTGAACGTGCGCAATGCCATTTGAAGTGCACTTGTTCTGTCCTTTACCGCTTTCAGCTTATCATATTTTATCACGTCCGACATGATACCGCCGCCGAGAATATCCACCATTCCCCAGTTTTTTGCACTTTGCAGACTGTCCAGCGTCTCTTCTGCAATAGAACGTGCTCTCTCCCCGGCACTGATCGCTTCCCTTACTTCTTTTCTGCGATTTTCTATAGCAGCAATCAGCCTTTCCATTTCCAGGATTTTCTCAGCTTTTATATCGCCAGATTCTTTGATCGTTTCCTTTTTCTCATCAAGCAGTCTCTCATATCGGAGCTTACAGTCCGGAAGCCCTGATGCCTGTTTTTCATAATATGCTATATCTTCTTCTACGGCCCGCAGTTCCCTTTCCGCCGAGTCGTATTTTACAACAGCCGCCAATGCCTCTTCCTCTTCTTTTGACAGCTTTTCCTCCATCTTTCCGGATGCACGGTAAAAAAGAGCTGTAAGGTTTGTCCGTTTCAGACGTTCTACATCTTCCTGCTCTTCTTCCATGATCTTCCGGAATTCTGTTACTTTCTTCTCCAGCTCATTCTGCTGGATATAAAGATCCGCCAGTTTTGCATCTGCCCTTTCCTTTTCCATCATCTCCTGGTGAATACGCTGTAGTTCCTCATCATAATAGTTCATGGAATCCCCCTCCTTAGCTTACTCTTACACTTTTTTCTTTCTCCACTTTAGCAGTTTCCAACCGATTAGAATGACTGCCGTCACTATAACTGCCGCCACAACCATCAGGACTCCAAGTGTAATCTTGCCTTTCATTTTGAGCTCAGAGAGCTGATCTAAATCCAGTGTCTGCGCCGGGAGTCTTTCCTGACTGTCCTGAGTCCTACTTTGCTTCATGTTCATATCCGAAAGACAAACCCATACATCGTAACTACCGTATATATACGCGATATTTCCCCATGTGCGCCCGGTTGAATCCTGGTAAAAAGCAGTGATCTCTTTATCAGCCAGAAGGTTGACATCCTCATCTATAACCATCCCGGACTCCGGATAAGACCACAAAACGAAATGGGTACCCTTGGGAATCGTATAGACTTTGTCTGTATCAATCTCCTTTTCATGGTCTTTCCAGAACTCTGTACTGCTATATTTCAGAAACAGATCCGCCATCAGAATCCAGCGGTTTTCCAGATCCGCATATCCCCACTGAATTCCTTCCTTGTCAGTATAGACAAAAGAAATATAAACCTCTTTTTCTTGTTCTTCATCCAGCTTTTCTGTCACTGCCAGATTAGGAGCCGCCCAGAGCCAGGTATCCTCTCCCGGATAGCAGGCCCGGTTCAGATACTCACACTCCTCACTATGTTTCCTGTAAAATCCATTATCCGGCTCAAAAATCACATTTGCGGACGCGTGGACCGGCACTAACAGCTGAATCACAGCAGTCACTACAGCAATCAAACTCAAAATCTGCTTTCTTTTTCTCATACGCTTTCCCCTGCTCCTTCGTTCCCACAACTAAGCCCTGAAAATCATTCGCCTAATACTGCCACCAGTTCTTTATATCGATCAGATTTCTCTTCTATATCTTTTCTGGTAACGCCATAATACCTGTAAAGATCTTTGATAATCTTATCTCCCTGTTTCCATGTTTTCTGGTCACCCTGATGAGAAATGGTCAGGACATTCCAATAAAAATCAACCGCCATTTCAATTTCTTCATTTCCTTTGCGTATTTCATATAAATGGAAATCCATCGGCAGTTCATCCTCTGGCAGTGCCGCAATCTGTTGTGATCTTATTTCTATCTGTTGTTCCATTCTGGCGATTGTCTCATCATTATACTCTTTTGGTTTCTGAACCTTCTGCAATCTTTCTAACAAATCGGGTCTTTTCAGTAATACAAGTCCTTCTTTGTGTGACCTGCGTTCCTCCATAAAATTCCTTGCGTCAGAGGTTAACTCCACTGCATGATACTTTGCCTTGGCATATCGTACCACTTCTTCCATGCTATGTGGATCTACCGTAATTATTTTTTTGATCTTTTCCTGCTTTCTTTGATTTTGCCAGTCTTTGAACCATTCTATCAACGGCAGCTTTCTGCTTTTTCCTGCAAGGAAGATACTTGTAGGGCCATCCGCTCCGCTCAGAATTACCACATTTTTTCTTCTTTTGGTCTTCATCTCTCCTGCCTGCTTTCCTGCCGGATTTAAAGTTCAAGATTTTTCAATTTTTTCACTGTATCATACATAATCGCAAGGCACTTTTCGAATTCCTCTTTTGATACGGTATAAAAATCATCTCCCGGATAACGTGCATCAAAATAAAAATCTGTCAGATACGCCAGTCCGATTGTATCTAGATTAAGTTCTGGATAACATTCATTTAATTTTGAAGCCATTTTCTTCATATTATGTTTTCTAAGCAAATCCGAAACATCTTCTTCCAAAAGCAGTTTGTCCAGATATCCCTTTAAAAATTTTTCTGCAACCTGCTGACACTGTACTGCCAGCTGATTATAAAATGTACTCCCTGTTTTCAGTACAGATTCCAGATATTGCAGATCATTTTCTGCAATATCTATATAGGTATTTTTTATCATTCTCTCACCTCCAAAATCAGTTTTTTATCTTTCTCTACTTCCCTTTGAAAAACCTGACTGGACATACATCCTTCTTCACAGGTAAACACCACATCGGTCTTCACACCATCCAAATCTTCATCTAATGTCCATCGAATATCTGCCATTAACGACCTGTCCATAAGCTGAGTTTTTGTTACAATCAAGAGGTCGATATCACTGCTGCTCCGAACTTCCCCTCTAGAGCAACTTCCAAAAAGATATATTTTTTTCATTCCTGGTATTTCCGCTTTTATCAAGTAGTTCAGGTCGCTTTCCAGTTTCTTTTGAAATCTTACAGGAAGTCTTTCATATTCTTTTCTGTATACTTTTATTTGTCTCAAAATTCAACCTCCGATCCATCCATACTATCAACTGACGTTTCTAATATTATATCATCCCGGCTTAGGACTGTCATTTCTTTTTGCTAAATCAAAAACGCAAAAGGAACGCCCTGATAAAGCGTTCCTTAATGGCTATAAAATAACTTCTTTCTAAGCTCCTGTTTTTCTTTCAAATTCTATTGCCGCACAGTTTGTAATCTCATGCAACAAAACCCGCTTTCCATAGGTCAGAGTATATTCTGCCCTGCCTGAAACTTCCTCCCGCACTTTCCGGGTCATTTGCCCTTTGTCCGGGGCTTTCAGTGTATTGCCTGCCCCTTCCGGGAAACGTACGCACAGCCTGTATTTTCCCTGCCGGATCATCAGCTCCTTTTCTTCCATTTTTTTGACTGATGCTCCCAGATAGGTTGCAAAACGGTATACCCGCTTTCCATAGCATAGGAATCCGATCGTTCCCGTGAAAGAACTGCCTGCAAATGGAACTGCGGCTGCTGCAAGCATCAGAGATCCTTCCGGCAGAAAATGCTGTGTCCACATATATTGTTCAGGAAATGACGTTCCGCTGTCACCTTCCATATAGCCTGTTCCGTTTTGAAACTGCATGGTCTCCTTTCCTAGTTTCATCCTTCCATTCACGGTATGTTGCATACTGTAAACTGCATGTCTGCATTCCAAATGGGGGATACCGCTAAAAGGTCCCATGATATCATGCTTTAATTCTTTAAACTCGCCAAATCGTAAAACTCCTGTAATCATTACTGATTTCTTCTTGTCTGTATCATTCTTCATTTCCACTTCGTCCGAAATTTTATCTATTTCCAACTTCATTCGAATTCCTTTCCTAGAAAATAGATTTTCTCCAATTTTCATAATTCCTTTTTCCCTGTTGATTCGGAACTCTTTAATCGGAAATGTTCTGTAATAACTTTCTCTTTTTGTAATGACCTGAATCGAGCAGGCTTCATCCGTTTCTGACAAATGCACAGCCGGAATGACAGCCATGCTCCCGTCTTCTCCCTGACACCGGAAATACCATCCGTAAAAATAATTATTCATATTGAATTCCCTCCTGTGCCGGCCCGTCTAACAGATTCCCTCTGACATCAAATCTGGAACCGTGGCATGGACAGTCCCAGGACTGTTCATCCGGATTCCACGTCAATTCACATCCCAGATGTGGACAGACTATATCTACTTTGAACAACTCCCCTTCCTCTGACTTGTACACTCCCATCTTTCCTTGAGATGTCTCTACTACAGCCCCATGTCCTCGTTCCAGCATATTTGCAGTTTCCTTTGGCACCTGAAAAAAGCGTTTGACCAGTCCCTTCACTGCGTGACCGCTGTCTCTTGCTATCTGTGGGATCTCTTCTGTCGAAAATCTCGATGGAGCAAAAGTTTCTGCATACGGATTTTCGATATTACAGATCTTGTCCCGAAGAAGCATTGCCGATACCATCGACGAACTCATGCCCCATTTCTGAAATCCGGATGCCACAAGCCATCCGGGCCTGTCAGACGCATACTCTCCGATAAATGGAATACTGTCCGCCGTGATACAATCCTGTGCAGGCCAGCAGGCCGCCACGCGGCTATCAGGGTAACATACTTTGGCGGCTTCTTTCAGCTTTTGATAACACGCTCCACTTTTATTCTCTCCGGTCCGATGTCCCTGTCCTCCAAGCAGAATATAACGGTCATACTGTCGAAATGAAAGTTTCTCTTCTCCATCTCCAATATACATCCCCTCTATTCTTCCTGCATTCTCCAGCGCAAGTACATAGGATCTCTCCTGATGCATTCTTGTAAAATACATGCCTGGGAAGTTAACGAACGGGAAATGTGCCGCAAAAACAATATAATCTGCTTTCACACTTCCAAGGGATGTTTTCACCAGATGTTCTTCCACTTCTTTTACCTGAGAGTCCTCGTACACTTTTATTGTTTCTGACAGTGCGTAGAGAAATTTTAACGGATGAAATTCCGCCTGATCCGGGAACCGGACAGCCCCTGCACACGGAACAGGGATTTCGATCTGTTTTTTCAAATCCGCATGGACTCCCAGTTTCTGTGCCGCTTCCGTTTCCTGTTTTAATTTTTCTTTGTCCGAAGAATAAACAAACGAATCTGCTTCTGTCAGATCGCAGTCAATCCCCTCTTCCATTATGATTCTTTTGTACTCTTTCACCGCGTCCTGATTGGCCTGTACATAGTTTCTTCCCGTTTCTTCTCCTTTTTTCTCAAAAAATGCATGACAGAATAATCCATGCTGCGATGTAATTTTGGCAGTGGTATTTTGGGTCTGTCCCTGCCCGATCTGATCTGCCTCCAGAACGACGGTGCGGACTCCGGCCTGTTCCAACTGCCATGCAGTCAGGATCCCCGCCATACCTCCGCCGATTACAGCTACATCCGTTTCTATCTGTCTGTCCAAAGCCGGCCTTTTCTTTTTATGATCGCATGTTTGAGTCCATATCGATTCCATCATTCGCCTCCTGAATTCTTTTATTAATAAGATTTCCAGGAGGAAGAAGTTTATACCTGTTCTTTTTTTCTACAGGGAATTTCTTTTTTTATCTAAAAAAGGATGATGTTTCATTATGCCATCACCCTTCTTCATTCTAGCGTTCTTTTCCCGCCTAAATTTCCTTGATCAGAAACAGCTCCATCGGCTGTGCGTAAGCCGGAATATCAATCACAAACCCTCCACAGTCTTTATATCCAAGTTTCCGGTAAAAGTGCTGTGCTGTTTCGTCCACCTGCGTGGATGTAAGCAGCATACCATATCCCTGCCTTTTCATATCCTGCTCCCAGTACTCCATCAACTGCTTTCCGTATCCGTTTCTCTGATAATCTTCCTCGATAAAAAGCAACGTACAAAACGGAGTATTGTCCCAGAACAGGTTATATCTTAAAAGCCCGATCGGTTTATCGTTCAAGTCCAGAATATAGGCCCTCTTTGTCTGTACCTTATATTCAAATTCTGATTCCACCATATGCTGGTCAATACCAAACCAATATTCTTTATCAGAATATTCCGCGTATCTGATTTTCACCATCCTTATTCCTCCTGCTTTCTGTTCCCACCAACTTAAAACTGACACTCGATCGTTTTCATCATCTCACAAAAACCATTTCGTTCATAAAACCTGATTCCTTCTGTATTTTGAGGAAAAACCTGCGTTCTGATAAAATCTGCACCGTGCTTTTTCCCATACTCCTTGCTTGCATTTATGAGGAGAGTTCCGATTCCCTTGCTTCTCTCACTCTCCAATACGTCCAGGTCCTGTATGTATACAACCGTCTGCGGTTTTAAACACGCCACTTCTTTCTGTTTCAGAATCATGACATGAGAAAATCCAAGCACTGTTCCCTTTTCTTCTGCCACAAGAATATCCTGATTCCCACTCTCAAAGATCTCCCGAAAAAAATCGTCACTCCGATAACCCACGACAAAATGTTCCGGCTGATATTTTACACCATCAGCCTCCAGTTCCCGTTACAATCTCCTTAATGGTTCCACGTCATTTTCATTTGCAATTCTGATCTTCATCACTTTTTCCCTCCGAAGATAACTTCCGATATGTTTCTATAATTACTTTCGCATTCTCTTCCACTGAATCTTCTCCATCGAGTTCCAGAACCGGACACCCTATTTGATTCATCCATAACTCATGCTGGCTTTTGTTACAGGATACCGCGTTCCCATCATAATTTGCTGCATCATTTAAAAACTGTTGATGTTCTTCGTACATATCTCCGCCAGGTAGAATACGGTCTCCAAACTCTTTTTGCTCTCTCTCATGGATACGCTTTACACGGACATTTGGATCTGCAGTTAAATAAATCGCGAGCAAAAACATGGGATCGAAGTACTCATGAAAGCTGTTCATAGAACCGGCCATAACAAATTCTTTCGTTTTCTCTACTGCTTCCATAAGATTACGGATCTTTTCCTCTTTCGAATACATGACCGAATATGGCTTTTCTGTATCATTCCGCCAAATATATTCATCAATATCCAAAAAAGCAATCTCCATTTTTTTTGCAATATACTTTCCCAAAGTCGTTTTCCCCGATCCTGCCGGGCCAAGAATAATAATTCCATGCATAATAATAATCCGCCTTTCAATTCATCTCTTTTCCCTTTTATTTTATAATCTGACATACATCCAAACGCTACACCCGGAGATCATCCTAATGTAAGATTGTCGGCGAACAAACAAAATGAGCATCCGAAACAAATTTCAAACAAAGATCAATTTTTTTGTTTCTTCTTATTCGGTTATCCACTCAATCATTTTTTCCATTCCGCTTCCTGTTTCCTGCTCTGTCAAAAGCTGGAATCCCAGTTTTTGATAAAAAGGTTCTTTTCCTTGTGCGGATCGTAAATCAATACATACTTTCCATCCTGGCTTCATAGTACTTTTAATAAAGTTTTCAGAGTAACGATACAGAAATGTTCCAATCATCTGCCCTTGAAAGTTCTTGTGCACGACAAACTCTTTCATGAGCCAATGCATGCCATAGTCTCCAAGCCAGTGAATCATTGCGATTGCCCTGCCTTTATAGCGGATAACAAAGGATTTTGTACTATTTTCTATGGCGGTCTGCATTTGTTCTATGGAAGGAGTTCCCCATCCAGCAGATACGCAAAGCTGTTCAAACTCTTTTACACAGATATCCTGACTTATCGTATAGTAATCAAGATCCAATTCCCGCAAGATTTGTAACTCCCGCATCCGTCTTTCTGCCAGAGATTGCATGGAACCTTCATAATCAGATATACCGTCCTTTATAGCACTGGCATTTGCTTCATCAATGTAAATAAAAATCGGCTTCAAAGATTTTATAATTTCTGTTATTTCCGTAATATATACTTTAGCTTCTTCTTCACCCTCATCAAACTGCCTCATTGCTTCGCATAAAAAATTCCAAAGATAGCTGCCCCAAAGGACATAAACCGTGTCTTTCTCTGCCTGTATCATAAAAGAATGCCAATACTCAAGAACTTCATTCCATTCAACTTTAAATCCCGATACATCTTCTCCTGTCAGATGGTTCTGCTCACCTTTGCCAACACAAATAACTGTCTTACCTTTTTTCTTCAGTTCTTCCGTAATCATGGACGCAGTCATACTTTTTTCACTTTCCGAAAGACCTTCCACAATCATTAAATTTGTCTTCATCTTTCCTCCTGCAACGCTCTATCTCCACTCATACACCGGATCTGGGTTCTGTAACGACCTGATGATACGTGTTCCATCCCATCAAAATGATGTCGATCCCTTTGATAAATTCAAAATAAGCATCCATATTTTCCTGCACATTTCCATAGCCCTCCAGCCACCCAACACCGCCCTTATGATCTATTATATATCCGTCAAGACTCCTTGCTATAAATTAAATAGAGAAACTTTTCTCACAATTTTCTCCTCTTATTCTACCTACTACGCTTCCTGCTGTCCTTCCCTTTGGAAAGACAGGTATCTTGTTCCCTGAAAAGACAGAGTTCCCTGATCTCCTTCAACCAGCATGCCATATTCTCTTCCACTGACGGAAAACTCCATCCTGTCCCCGCTCTCCACTTGAAAAGTGACATAATAGGTAGTAGTAGAATCAAAATGGGCTGTTTGATTTACATTTGCATGGTGATGATAAGAAACATCAGATCGTTTTGTGACCACAACAGCTGAAACTGTCAACCTGGGGGAGTTATTGTTTTTATTCCAGGTGCTAAGTCCCTTTACTGCCATGACAACAAATGATCCAATCACGAGAATAAAAACAATAATAAACATGCTTTCAAATAACCCAAATGTTGCATCAAATTCTGTATACATCTTCTTCCCGCTTTCTGTATAAATAAACTTTTCTTTGTTACCTTTTTCCCTCCCATTCGAGGAGGAATTCATCTACATACTCATGCATAAACCTGTCCCGGTGCTCTGCAATTTTTTTTGCAGTTGGGGTATTCAAAAACTTTATTAAACAAAAAAGCTTCTCATAAAAATGGTTTATGGTTGTTGAGAGATGATTTCTGTATTCGTCTCTTGTCATATTCAAATACGGTTTGATATCAGGATCATAAATGACTCTATTATGATTTCCACCATAGGAAAAGGCACGTGCGATACCAATTGCCCCGATAGCATCCAGTCTGTCTGCATCCTGCACACACTTTCCTTCCAAACTCTGTGGCGTCACAGACGCATTGCCCTCAAAAGAAACTTCTTCTATAATGGTACAGACATCAGAAATAATTCTGTCGTCTATGCCACATTGTTTCATAAAAGAAACTGCGTTCCCCTTTCCTTCATAAGTATCCGGAGAAATTTTTCTGTCATCTACATCATGCAGAAGTGCCGCAAGACGGACAACAAAAAGATTCGCATGCTCTTTCTCTGCAATTTCTGTTGCCAGTTTATGCACCCTGAACGAATGCCAGTAATCATGTCCGCTGTAATCATCAGCAAAATATTCCTTAATATAATGAATCGCTTTCTGAATCACAGCCTCTTCCATAAGCAATCCCCCTTTTCCAATCAGCCTGTATAAGCATCACCGGCATCATTTTTTAAATTCTGTTTTTCAAGCCATTCCTTTTCTGAATTATATTCACTATTATACCATTCATCGTACAGATAAACATCATCTTTTTACAACAGGAAACGGACACCAGCACTATGCTGATGCCCGTTTCCTGTTCTGGCTTTGAAAAGCCGTACTTCTATTTCATTTTCATTAGAAGGATTGAATTTAGTCTTTTTTGATCTTGATTAATTTTGCATTAATACTTTCCATGAATCCATCCGGTACAAGACTGCCTCCCATTTCTCCAACTTTTTCAAGTGATATCGCTTTCATCATATCCCACATTCCTTCTCCCGGTTTCATTTCCATATTCATGGTGAGTTTGCATGCTTTAGATGCAATTTCCAAAGCTTCCGGATTCTTTGCCAGTTCTTCCATCGTATCTTTGATGCTGTACATGCCTTCTGGGAACTCCATCGGTGCCTTCAGGTCCAAATCACCTACAGCCTGGAACCAGTTTGCAACGCCTTCTGCTCTCTCGTTTACTTCCGGAAGCACATAGATGGATGGTTCTTTTTCTACTTTTTCAATCGTCATACTGTCTTTCAGGCCGTCTGCTTCAGCCACAATTGTATTGAATCCATCTGCGAGAGCTACTGTGAATACAAATACTTTTTCAGCAGTCTGCTCTTCAACTCTCTCCCCGTTCAGATAAAGTGTCACCTTCGGCAGATTGGAGTATACACGGATCTCTGTTGTATCGCCTGCTCTCTGAGCGTAACGTTTACCACATAGATGAATCATCGGTTCTTTATTCCAGTATGCTTTGTAAATATAAAAACTGTCTTTCTTTGTCTTTCTGTCCATAGTAACAAGACCTTTGTTATTACGTCCGCTCACGCCACCTTCATTTCTTGCGGCACATCCGAAGTCAAACATATTCCATACATGGCTGGACCAGATCCATGGACGTTCCTCCAGAACTTTTGCCATATGTTCATGGTATAGTGTCTGATATTCTTCGCTGTAGTCTTTGCATGCCGGGTTCGGTCCGTGATAAGTAATGATGCCTTCGCAGCCGTATTCAGATACTCCGAGGCAGATATCCGGATGGACCTTGTGGAAATTGTCAAGCCATGGGCCATTATCTTCCATTCGTCCGCCATACCATCCAAAATAGTGATTGTAACTTTCCACATCGGTAATGCCATGCATCGGGCTCTCAATTGGAGTCATTGATACATGCGCGATTGTTGTCAGGCGAGTTGGATCGAGCTCTTTTGCAAGCGCGTTAAGTTCTTTATGGTTCTCTATCAATTTCTCCGAAATTCCTCCGATCAGGATTTCATTTGAAATTCCCCAGAAGCAGATAGACGGATGGTTATAATTCTGAATAATCAATTCTTTCAGCTGACTAATACAGTTCTGATGTGCATCCGGATCTTCATTAAATACACTGATAAACGGAATCTCAGCCCATATAATGAAGCCCAGTTCGTCACACGCATCATAGAAATCCTGAGAATGCTGATAATGTGCAAGACGAATTGTATTTGCTCCGAGTTCTTTGATGATCTCAGCATCTTTATAATGATCTTCTCTTGTCAGGGCATTCCCTTTATAGAGCATATCCTGATGACGGCTCACGCCGCGGAGAGGTGTCTCTACACCATTGATGCTAAATCCTTTATTCGGATCACAGGAGAAACTACGGACACCGACACGGGCGGAAATTTCGTCGTAAGCTTCGTTCCGCCGCTGAAGTGTTGCAGTCACAGTATACAGATATGGACTGTCAATCTCCCATTTCTTTGCATCCGGCACATAGATAGATACCGCTGTATCATCTGCCGGACGGCATGCACTTGTTACTTCTTTTCCGTCTACGTCATGGATAGAATATAAAACAGTAAAGTTTTCATCTACATTTTTTACATAGGATATAATCTCAAACACTGCACCGCCACAATCACATGGCTTCGGTGTTACCTGAAATCCAGGGCCTCCGTAGTATTCCAGATCAAAATGTGCTTCCGGCATGCTGATCAGATTTACTCCACGGTAAAGTCCGCCGTAGAATGTAAAATCGGCTGACTGCGGATAAACGCTGTCTTTATATTCATTGCTGCATTCTACTACAAGAAGGTTTTCTCCCTCTTCATTACAAAAGTCTGTGACATCAGCACGAAAGATAGAGTATCCACCTTCATGATAAACAGCTTTCTTTCCATTTACATAAACAGTTGCCTGCTGTCCGGCTGCAAGAATCTCAATATAGACTCTTCCGCCTGCCAGCGGCTGTTTTGGAGTTTCAAATTTTTTTGCATACCAGTAAGTTCCCCGGTCATAACTTCCGTTTCCATCATGGCCATCTACCGCATTCCAGGAATGAGGAAGGTCAATAGTCAGCCAATCAGCAGGAAATGTCGCCGGAAGTCCTGCATCCTGCTGAATGAATTTCCAGTTTTTATTTAAATTGATTACATTTCGCATACACGTTCCTCCTGTTTCCTTCACGTATGTGATTGTTTCTGATTGTTATTATAAGTTCCAGAATCAACAAATAAAAGGAAGATATTTCGCATTTTTATAACAATATTTCATTCAGAAGTAATTTTTGAGTAAAATTATCCCATCATTATGGCATAAATCGAGAGAGCAGACTTGACTGTCCGCTCCCTTTGTAATGTTTCTATTTCTTTTTTCTCCAAGGAGTTCCTGAAACCATGATACTGAATACTCTCCGCAGACATATCTCATTTAGGAAAATTATGCACTGGTAATAATCGTTTTTGTCATTCCTTCTCTGCTCTAAATTTCAATTTACTATTTCACAAAATATTTTTCTTCTATTTTATGATAATACCAAACAATGAAAGCGACACCCACAGTACAAGTCAGGGCAAAAATTAGGATAGAAAAAATTGGTAAGAAAAACTCCACAATTCCACCTATGAACAAAGGTATCGAAAATACACACCACATCTTCCCTATTACTCGATTATAAGCTTTCACATCGTTTATGTTTGATTCAGAAATTGAAGAACCAGACCAAAGCCACATAGGTTTTTTTCTGTTCATTGCATAGATACCAATGAAAATAAATATTACTGCTGCTATCCACATTACAATTAAATACATGAGATTATCCATGACCATTCCTCCAATCCTCAATATTTTGCACGACATTTTTTAATTCTAAGGACTATTTTTGAATATTATAACACCATAATACTTTTTTGTCACTTTATTTATCTGTTTCGAAGCAAAAAGAGCAATCCATTATTTTTCCTCTTTTATTGCTGTATTATATCCTCTAATTATCCAGCTTCCATGCCCGGAAATCAGTGTAACCGATATTGCAAAAAGCAAAATAATCAAAATCCAGATCAGCCAGTTAAAGCCCGGAGAAACTTCTGATAATTTTATAAATTCTTCTCCTCAGAAAATAGAAACAATCTTTTAATATTACAATACCTTCAATTTTCCATGGTCAAAATAATAAATATTTTCCCATTTATAACCGAACATGGAATCTGGTCTTGCGATATGTGGCTCAAAAGTGAAGTATTCTTTATCAATAAGTTTCGTCTGATTGCCTTTCTCTATGTATATCCGATCTTCACTTTTTTTCTCAATCGAGTGACCTAGATTTCCCAGAAAATCAAGATTCAAAAAACGCGCTTCAAAAATCTTACTGTTCATATGGTAATATAACGCTTCAAATGTTGTAGTATCATTTACAAAGTCTATGAATTCCTGATGAAGCATCTGCTCCAGAGCAATCCCTTCTCTCCATTCCTCATTCTGAATAGAATCCAAACATTCAACGACTTTGCCTTCTTCAATGATGATTGTTCTGGCATAGTCGCCCCAAATATGATTACACTGAGGGCTCAGGTCAATGGTCACTATGTCATTCTCTTCTATATATTTATCAGCAGTCTCATACTCTTTTCCTGAAACAGATTTTGTTGTATCATCGCCTGAAAAAATGAATGCTCCAA
Organism: uncultured Sellimonas sp.; assembly: GCA_963559135.1. GTDB lineage: Bacteria > Bacillota > Clostridia > Lachnospirales > Lachnospiraceae > Sellimonas. The sequence continues at coordinate 6,709 of CAUWJP010000001.1, read as the reverse complement.
TATCCCAATACCAAAAAGAATCCGCACCCAGTTCCAGCATTTTCTTTTCGCACATTTTCCTTACTTGCATCAGTTTCATTCCAGGCGTTATAACGTTCTTGATATAGTCCATAGTCTGCTTTGCAATGAATTGTACTTCTTTATTGTTCATACTACACCTCCGATCATATATGATTAATCTTATTCATACGTAGTGATTATAGAAAAACTTTTGGGAAGTTTTCTAATTTTCTCTTTTATGAACAGAGGGTAAAAATACACCTCTTTTAATCTGTCAAATTCCAGCCACTCGACCTTCCGGAAGATAATAATATGGCGAACGCTCATCACACATAGCCAGCACTTTTTTATCAGAAATGATAATGCCACACACTCTATAATTAAATTTCTCATTGTCCTCTTTAAATGAAATATCCACAAAAATCACCTCCAGAATTTTCTGATTCTTACATAAGAGAAAACTATTTATTTCAGAATAATGACTGTAATAATAATTCTGATCATTCCTCCCAGAGAATTTGCGATTACATCCGTAATCTTCGATGCTCCGACAGCAAAAAGTAATCAAATGATTTCATATTAAGAGACTAACAACAGGTACCCTTTGCTTAATCAAAAACTTTTCCTTTATGAGCCAGCATGTATTACAGTTTCTTACTGTATAGGAAACATCTTAATGGCACTTTCCCTTTTAGCATTTCTAATACGATTTTCTTTTCTTCTGCCCGCTCAAATCCTCTGCGCTCATAAAACTGATAGGTACAGGCATCATCTGTATACAGATAAAATGTTTTTCCTTTTTCCCTTGCTTCCAAAGCATGGAGCAGTGCTGTACCTATTCCTTTAGTTTTACAGTCAGGATCGGCAGCAAGGAAAAGGATTTCCCCATCAGGTGTATGGGACTTCAAATAGTGCGCTAATTGTTTTTGGGTAGTCTCTTCATAAAGACCTGCTCCTCCCTTGAAAAGTCTTCTCTGTATCATGCCAACCAATCCAACATAAAGTTTTCCCATTGCACTTTGCTGTTTTCTTTTCTCACCTTTGATTTCTGCCAGCAAAACACCTGCGAATTTACCATTTACATAGGCTGCAAAAATCTGTGTCGCACGATTCAATTCAAGATACCAAAAATATCGCCCATAAACATTGAGCAAAAATTTATTATTTAAATACCAGTCAAAGTGCATCCCTGTAATTGCAAATTGTATCGCTTTCTTGTAATCTTTTTTTTGCAAGCCTCTGATTTCTATTCTCACAACTTTCCCCCGCTTATGTCTAAATTTTTAATCCGTTTTTTTATATCATTCACTGGATATCCTGTCATTTGACTATGGTTTAGGATTGTTGGCTATTTTGATTCTACAATAATGGAACCTTCCATTGCCTTACTATCCTCAAGCGAACTGCCAAACAAGCTTTTTGACGCATCTTCAAAAGTTAACTTTTCATTGTCTGTAAGTACGACATAATAACTATCTGTTTCAGCATTAGGCATTCTTCCGGTTAGTTCCAATCTATATTGATATATTTTATCATCACATTTCCATGTTCCATCATTCATTTTATAATAAGTAAATATAATTCCTTCATCCTTCGATTCCTTATAAGTTTTGATAATATCATTTTTTTTGCAACCCACAAGTAATACCGCAAAAATTCCAATTATAATTAACATCTTTTTCATCGTTCAAATCCTCCTTTTCCCATTTCGCAAAATACTATTATTCCGCAACAAATTATAAAAAACAGAAAAAACGCCCAAATACATATGGCACCTTCTATTATCTTAAATTATTATATCATTCATTTGTTTCCCTGTCATATCCTCTCCCACCTCTCGACTAAACAAAAAAGAGAGGGACATCATCGGTCCACTCCCTTTCAAATACTGTATATGAGTCATTACTTCACACCATATCACGTCCAACTGTGAAAATCCCGCCCTTACTTGTGATACGGCTCTCCATTGATAATCCGGTATCCCCTGTATATCTGTTCCAACAGTACCACCCTCATGAGCTGATGCGGGAATGTCATCTTTGAGAAACTTAATGCATAATCTGAACGTTTCAAAACTTCTTTTCCCAATCCGATAGATCCTCCGATCACAAAGGCGATGCTGCTGGTCCCCTGTACACCGAGCTGCTCGATCTTTGTTGCAAATTCTTCTGAAGTCAGCATTTTCCCTGCAATTTCCAGCGTAACCACATACATATCGTCCCTAACGTACTTCAAGATCCGCTCCCCTTCTTTATCACGGATACTTTCTTCCACCGCTTCACTAGCCTGATCCGGTGTCTTCTCGTCAGCCACTTCAACGATCTCCAGCTTGCAGTATCGCGAAAGGCGTTTACTGTATTCTGCGATGGCATCTTTCAGATATTTCTCTTTGATTTTTCCTACAGTAATCAGTGTTATTTTCACCTTGTTCTCCTTTTTCTCTTTTACTCCAATGTTCCATTTACGGAACGATGTATTTCAGTACCGGAATCTTTTTCAGAATCAGTACCAGTACCACACAAATTCCATAGATCACAAACGGCATAACAAACCGCCACCACCCGGACTCCATGCCAAGGCCCGTTGCATCCTGAAGGATTCGAAAAACGATCATATGCATCAGATAAACACCAAATCCAGTTCCTGCAAGGGTGGTGACAATACGACGGATCTTCGGAGTACTTTCCAGCTTATCCCATGGTCCATATTTCGCTGCTACAAAGGCCCCAACTGCAAGAAAAACCGCTGGAAATTTCATGTATCCCCAGAAAGTCTGTTCCAGCCCCGCGCTTTCTGATGATCCCAGAATCGTACTTCCAAACCGGATACCTGCCCCCGCAAATCCAAGGATATACAAAAAAATTCTTGTCTTACGTGTCATGTCAGTCGTTGCAAGCAGATACCCGAGAATGACATACAGAATATATCCTCCGGCCACAGGAATCTGGAACGATCCGTTCATCGGTATCTGAAACACGATACAGCAGACCGGGTAAACAGAATAAACCAAAAACGCCAGACCCGACATATAAAGCAGAATATGTTTGTAATCTTTCAAAAGCGACAGTACCGGCATGGAAAGGTAAACCATAAACAGTGGAATAAAAAACCAGTACACATTCTCGGCTGTTGTATTGGTAAACAGGCTGACGATACTGGACAAACCCGGCTTGAATTCCATCTGTTGAAACTGAATTTTGTATGCCAGACTGATCAACGTCCATGCAACAAAGGGAATTCCGGTCTTCAAAAAACGTTTTTTAAAGAAGACTCTGGTCAGATATTTGTCCCGGTAGTCCATCAGCGTCGCTCCAGATATCATAAAATAGACCGGAACCGCCCAGTATGCAATTGTCTCGATCACCATGCTCTGTCTCCATGCGGTTGTATCAGAATACTGATGCGCAATTCCGTTGCAATGCATAAAAATCACACACATACATGCAATTATATTTAAAATATCAATATACAATAATCGTTTTTTCTGTTGAATTTTTCCCATTCCTTTTCCCTCCGTCCAGAATCAGACTCTATATACATAAAGCTCATGCAATGCTCTGGTAGCGCAGATGTATTCTGCCTGTCTGGTCAATCCTGTCTGCTCCTTTGGTGCAGCAGTAAATACCTGATCAAATTCCAGACCTTTAGCCATGTAGAACGTTGTGACTGTCAGACCGCGTCCGAACCTGGAACTGTCCCGGTCAATATAATGAACCTGATCTGTCTTTTCCCGGATGTACTCATAAATCTCTTTTGCTTCCTGCTCTGTCATAGTAAGTACCGCTGCCGTCTCGTATCCGTCCGGCCCGGTTTTTACCTGTTTCAGGATCTGCTCGATCCGTTCTTGCCCGGATGAGAAGTCCGCTTCTTCCACTGCTTTTCCGTGACGGTCCAGAAGTTCTGTCTCCTTGATACCTCCAAGTGTTTCGGCATATCTGGCAATCTCCACAGTATTACGGTAACTTTTGTTCATCTCGATCTTTTTGAGATGTTTTCCCAGAATCTGCGGCAGAAATTGCGTCACGTCATTTTGTTCTTCCTCCATTGTCTGCGCCCGGTCTCCCAGAATTGTCATCGGGCATGAGAACAGGGTGGCAAGAATCGTATACTGCAGATAGGAATAATCCTGCATTTCATCCACTACCAGATGCCGGATCTGCTCCTGCCTGCCACCCCCTTCAAGTCGGTATTTCAGGTACAGCATCGGATAAATATCCTCATAGGAAAGGTATCTTCTGTCATACGGAACATCCGGAAGCAGCGGTAGTCCCTGTTCTTCCAGAAACCAGTTATAGATTTTATAAACATCCGTTGTCGTATACATAGCGTCAAACTTCGTCCGCAGCTTCTCTACCTCTTCTTCTGACAGTTCTGTACTGTATCTGGTTTCGTATTCATCCACAAAACATTCCATAATCGCTCCCATCCTTGCAAGAATCGGAACTTCCTGGAATTTGAAATAAAACAGACGGATCATCTCCTCTTCGGTCTTTTCCAGGCCACGGAAATGAATGCCCTTCAGATTAACAAGCCATTCTTCCAGCTGAGCCAGAAATCCTTCCATTGCTCCAATATAGTCTTTCGACTGCTTCCACTGGCAGCGCTTCCAGTCTGATTCGTCCATTCCTGCAAGCCGGTGCTCGATCTGATGATACCGATCTTCACAGTCCGGAACAATCTTTTTCAGCTCCCGGTACGCAAACAGATCTAAACTCATTTCCCTGATATTCTCTTCTCCCAGTTCCGGAAGGATATGGGAAATGTAATCGGAAAATACACTGTTCGGTGAGAGTACCAGTACACTCGACGATTTCAAGTGCTTCCGGTCATGATATAATAGATACGCAATCCGATGGAGCGCTACCGATGTTTTTCCACTGCCTGCTGCTCCCTGAATCACAAGAATTTTGTCATTTGTATTCCGGATAATCGCGTTCTGCTCTTTCTGAATGGTCCGGACAATATTTTTCAGCTGTACGTCGCTGTTCGTTCCAAGCTCCTGTTTGAGAATCTCATCATCGATCTTGAAATCGCTTTCAAATCCATAGACCATTTTCCCTCTTCGGATTTTATATTGCCATTTGGATGTGATTTCTCCCTCCAGCTTTCCTACCGGCGCCTCGTAAGAGGCCGGTCCTTTATCATAATCATAAAAAAGACCGCTCACCGGAGCTCTCCAGTCATAAATCAGAGGGACTCTTCCTGCTTCTTCCGCAAAATTCCCGATTCCGATGTAAAATACTTCCGGCTCGTCATCTCCGTCATAGCAGAAATCCACTCTGCCGAAAAAAGGAGAATCCAACATTTTTTCGTATCTCGCCCTCAGACGCAGAGAATCCTGATTCGCATTGACACGCTGAAGAAGAGCCTGCTGATTATCATAATCTTCGTAGCCATACTGGTCCATCTCTGTATAGTTTTCCCAGTAATATTTATGCATATTCTCAATGTCTTTCTGCCCGGCTGTAATCTCCTCATTCATCTGTGCAATTTTCTTTGTCAGTTTTTCTTTGATTTCATCTAAAAAGTTCATGCCTTCCAATGTTGTTTCCTTCTTTGCTGTCACGTTTCCTACCTCGTTTTCTGATTTCAGTCCCTAGTCTGCCTTCCCTTTTATTTTCTCTTTCAATCCATCATAAAACTGCTCTGAAAGCGGAACCGGCACCTTAAGTCTTTTTGCCGTCTTGATCAGATACCCACCAAAGGTTTCAAATTCCGACGTTCTTCCCGCTTCCACATCCCGCTTGAGGGAACTGGTAGATCCCTCATTCAAGCCCAAAAATCTCTTATATTCCTCATCAATATAATGTTCACGGATATTAATTCCGGATGCTTCTGCTACAGCCAGTGCTTCCTCAAGCAATGTATGAAATTCTTGTCTTCTGCCTTCGTGGTCACGGATATGCTCCACGGTTTCCAGATAATACGCCGTGATGACATTATAGGCGCAGTTGAAAATATATTTCTCCCACACTGCCTGACTCACATCCTCATAGAGTTCACAGTCAATTTCTGCCGTCTCCAGTACTTTTAAAGCCTCTCTGGCCGCCTCTTTTTCTTTCGTACTGTCCGCCCCGAGAATAATCTTTGTATATTGTCCAAGCTGTGTAATGGAATAGTCTGCATTTGCAGCAGCAGTCGTATAGATTACAGAATCCACCACCAGCCCTTTTCCCATATACTCCCGTACTCTCTGTGCTGTATCTGCACCATTCATCACCGGTACAATGATAGTATGTTCATCCACACAGGACGCAAGGGTACTGCATACTTCCTCCAGCGCATACGTCTTAACACAGAGAAAAATCAGATCCTGCACCATCCCCGCTTCTGATGCGCTCTCCACGACGGCCGCAGCTCCGGTTACAATTTCCCCGTTATAATCACTGTGGAGCACTACCCCATGTTCTCTGAGCACATCTCTGCGCTTCCCTCTTGCAATCAGTGTCATGTTGTTATACTTCTGTCCGATCATCCCGGCAAGATATCCACCTACACCTCCGATGCCGACAATCATTATCTTTTTATCCACCATTTCAAGTCACCTTTGCTATTATATGTATCTTTTTATTATACCCCATTTTCTTTCTCTTTCCAAGAAAAAAGACCCGAAACTTTCAGACCCTTGCAGTGAAAAAAGGACACGGAAATCGGTTGATCTCTCCAAACCTTCCGTGTCACTTTTTCTCTCTTTTTGTATGTCTTTCTA